>CAZKOB010000068.1:0-18152 GCA_964554265.1 uncultured Bacteroides sp.
GACTCTCAATTTTCGATTGGGAAATTCTCAAACCATTTCTTTTTGACTATAAAGTTTTTTATATTCTTGTTTTTCCGCTATATGTAAGAACAATCTTACTGATTACCGATTGAAAGGGAATCCATATAATGTTTTAAATCATGAGCGAAAACAGAAGTATACAATCGCGCCCCTTTGTCCCACAGGTGCCCGTTATCTTTAAAATATTCCGGATGGTTCAGAAACAGGCCTTGTGTATGGTAATCAAAGAACGGCACTCCATTTTCTTCTGCCACATTCTTTAGCACATCATACAAATCGGCATCTCCCTCACTATAAGCCGGAGACACCATGAAGACAAGCTCAATATGGCGGCTTTTGCATAGCATGATAAACTTCCTTATGTATTGCAGTTTCAACTCGTCTATACATTCAGGTTTATGATTTTTATCCAATCTGTCGGGAACAGATGCCGGCTGCGGCAAAGGAATATAGCCAGATTCGCTTCCATGCTGCTTGTTCACGAGCAAACCACCTATATTAGACACCGCTTTGGCATTGTAACGATAAAGATGGCAAAGGCGATAACACCAATAATTTCCAGCCTCACGAAATACAGAATCTGCCTCCTCGCTTCTCCCGATGTATGGAGCGAAGAAACTTGTAGTTTCAAAAGAATCGTCAGAAGCAGCATAATCGTTCGTCATCAATTCCAAACAAACCATCTTTGGGGTATGATGCAGCAAAATCAGATTCAAAGCAAAATAATGGGCATAAATACAATTACTGGCATCAATACCTCCATTGTAAACGCTCATACCTATAGAATCGGCCAATATAGAGGGAACATAATGCAAATTACAGCGAGAGGTTCCCAACAAGACCACATCTTCGTCTACTTCATCCACCAGATATTTCATTTTAGGTCCAGATATGTCTTGTGTATGCTGGTTCACCCACCACATTATCCGCCCACCAATTCTATCAACAACGAACAGAGCTACAAAAACAAACAAAAGGCTTTTTAATAAATTCTTCATTTTTCAATAGATTAAAATTGGAAATAGATAAACTGGTCACCATTCAACACCCCAAAAAGTATGATAAACGCTATCATACTTACTATATACATGTGTCTGACAATCCAAACAGGAGATTCTGATACGCGGATTTTTAATCCATATTCATCAATGCATTCTTTCATAAATACCATTGCCAAAGCTAAGGCAACAGCAATAAAATTTGCAATACTATAATAAGGCATAGCCAAATCCATAAATATGCCTTTTATAATCAGGAAAGCATCTGAAACGGTATTTGCCCGGAAAAAAATCCAAGCCAGACACACTATACAGAATGTCAATGCCCAATGAACGACTTTCCTTTGCGTTTTCCATTGTGTCTTGTTCCACCCCAACAGTTTTTCAAGACATTGCAATGCTCCATGTATTGTGCCCCATATGATAAATGTCCAGTTCGCACCATGCCATATTCCACTCACTACAAATGTCACCATAACATTAAAGTAACACCGTGCAGTACCCACACGATTTCCTCCCATTGGTATATACACATAATCCCTAAACCAAGTTGATAAAGAAATGTGCCAACGTCTCCAGAAATCAGTAACAGTGGCAGCAAAATATGGTCTTCTGAAATTTTCCTTCAAGTCAAATCCCATAACTTTGGCTGTTCCAATAGCTATCAGTGAATATCCAGCAAAGTCCCCATAAATTTGAAAGGGGAAAAACAGCGAAGCCAACAAGAATGAACCTCCATTATGTTCAGACACGTTGTTAAATACTTTGTCAACGTAAAGGGCACAACGGTCTGCAAGCACCAATTTCAAGAAGTATCCCCAAAGCATAAGACAAATTCCTTCCATCACTTTCTCATAAGAAAAAGAATGTTCTCGCTTGAACTGCGGGAGCAGATTGGCAGAACGCTCTATAGGTCCGGCAACAAGCTGGGGGAAAAACGACACAAACAATGCATAAGTGAAGAAGTTTTTCTCAACCGGAGTGTTTCCTCTATACACATCAATGGAATAACCTAATGCCTGAAAGATATAGAATGAAATTCCAACGGGTAAAAGAAGGGTGAACTTGGGCATTTGTACAGACATTCCACATTGTGCCAACAAGCCACTTATGTTTTCCGCTGCAAAATTGTAATACTTGAATAAAAAAAGGATGCTTAGGTTGAGCACCAAACTACCTATCAGATACAAACGTTTTCCACGTTGTTCCGTACAATGCCCAATACCAAGGGCGGCAAAATAGGTAATGGCAGTACTTGTCAGGAGAAGCAGTGCATATACCGGCTCCCAATTCATATAAAAATAGTAACTTGCCCCAAGCAGAAACAGGTTGCGTGTCCTCAAAGATGGTAAAATGAAATATATTACGCATACGACCGGGAAAAAGAGCAGAAATTGCAATGAATTAAAAAACATCTTGACTTTACACATTGTGTCTTTCCAGTTCCCAAAAGACTATTCCTATTTTAAACCACAAAGCGTGAAACTGCAATGCCATTTCTGAATTGGAGGTCGTAGGAAAAAACCTTTACACACGAATATGGTGATAGCAGCCCACGCTAAGCGTGAGAACCACTATGCCATCCTTGTGTGTAATTGTGAAATTTCCTACGTTTCCAATTCACAAGATAAGCATAACGCTTCTTAACTTTCTAATATGTCTTGGAAGGGGTGACCCAATCCGACTACAAAGTTATAAAAATTCCATGACATGACATCCATAAAAGTCTAATATCACGTTTTTTACTTCCATTGCAGAATTTAAAGTCTCCGGTTCTATGGGTACTTATCAAAATGGACATCCATTGAAGACCTAACACAATCTGCTTACCATACGTATGCCTTGACATTTGGATTTGGGAGTTCGCCGAAATGCAAGTAATAACATTTTATCATTTCTTCATTTTTTCATTACCATTATCTATCCTTTACGTGAGTTCGGGTTAAGAAAGTCCTGTAAAAGTCGGTAATCCTGCAAGTTTGTGTATCCTGAATTCATCATCGTGTCACAAAAAAGTTCTCATCGAAAAGTTCCGCTTGTCTTTTCATGAGTCCTAATGTCCTCACAAACCGGCTTGCTTATCCTCGCCTCCACACCATCAGCTTGTCATAAAATTACAAGTTTTCCTGACAATCTGATATGTTAAAATCCGGGCTTCGCAGAATAGCATAAAATCGGCCGAACCCAACCAAAATTCCGTTTGTGCGATTCTGAGGCCGTTTTCAGGCCTTGAACCATAAATGTAAAAATAATACAATTTGTATTCTGAAAAGATACATTTATTCACATTCGCATGTGCTTCGTTTGAAAGAAGAGTACACGGAAGGCCAAATTTCAAGGTGAACGAAATTTGTTTAAAAGGCACTTTAAAAACATTTTCAAGGTGAACGAAATTTATTTTCAAGGTGAACGAGTTTGAGAAAGTCCGTTTTTCAGGGTGAAATCTGGTGTTGACTAAAATTGATTTCTTAAAAATATTGAAATCGGATTTTCAATGTCACGAAAAACAAAGATGGGTTTTGGTAGCGAAAAACAGGAATCTTGGACAAGGAATTTTATAACTTGCTGATTATCAGCATATCCTATTTTTGTTGTTACCTGTACTTCTTGCACCTAAAACTGCACAGTTTTACCAAAATAGCATTTTACTGATTATCAATTGCTTATCTATAAAACTTCAAAAAATCGGCAATTGGTCAGGTGCAAACGAATCTTAATTATGTTAATAATGCTTCGTTTGCGATGAGTGGGATTAGTGTCAAAAAGACAGAAGAAAGGTTTCTGAGAAAATCAGATGCTTTTGCTGGTGTATTCACAGACTCCTCCGTCGCAAGCTCCCCAATTGCTCCTATTCCGCAATTGCCCCTAACTTAGGGGAGGTGGCGCGCAGCGACGGAGGAGTCTGTGAATACATCAGCTTACAACCATAAGAATCACAAGAGGAGTCTGTGAAAACACCGGCAAGAAAACAACTGATTTTGCATTACTTACGCGAGTTCAGTTTCAGACTTTTGGCAATCTGCTTAATGGCTGCTACTGTTTGATAAATTTATCCACTTTCAATTTCTTAGTATCCACTTTGCTCAACCCTCCTTCTTTTCTTTGAAGTTCCTGTGTATATCCGCTGATTTCAATGTCACCGGTACCCGAAGCCTCTGCATTTATAAAATCACATTCTGCATCAATCTTCATATCACCGGCACCTTTGGAATTTATCCACAATGTAGGACATTTCACCTTGGCATCTATATCACCGGCACCGGAACAATCAAACGAGACCTTTCCATTACAATTCATCTTACGGAAGTCCACATCACCGGCACCGGAAACCAATACCTTGACAGACTTGCATACTACATTCTTTATATCCACATCACCGGCACCGCTCACACTGACATTCAGTTCATCACATTCCATATTGTCGATGTCAATATCTCCGACTCCACTAACAGTCATGCTCAAAGATTCAAATTCAGCACTGTCCTTTATGTCAAAGTCTCCGGACCCGCCTATTTCTATGCTGTTCAGCATTGGAGCCGTAATGTGCAAACGTACAGAAGGTATGTTCCCTAATACGTTTTTGACTTTCTTGTCAGTCAAAGTCCTGTTGTCCACTTTTATCCGATAGCACTCTATCGCTTTTTCATTTCCCTCGATGCTGGCCTTATACTCCTCGCCCTGTGTATATATGATATCGACATTGCTGCATATATGTACAGCATCGAAGTCGGACAAATCGAGTTCCTTATTTACCACTCTTCCCCATTTCGGAGAATCAACATATCCTTTTTTTCCCTGAACAAATTTATCCGCATCACCGACAATGCACGATTGCTGGACTGCTGACATTATGGCAATCACAATTGTCCCTATTAATGATTTTGCTTTCATACTTATTATTCTTTCTTTTGTTTAAATTCATAATTATTGAATTTTTCAGACACTTCTTCCATTGTTATCCCAAGCGTACACATCGTGTAGAATATTTCCGGAAGCGACTCATTCAGAAACTCCTTGCGCCGTATAGATTCTATTGCTTGTTTGGCACCGTTGGTGACGAAATATCCGAGTCCTCTTTTCGTGAAGATGATATTCTGCATCTGCAACCATTCGTATGCACGTACTACTGTATTGACATTCACTTCCACATGAGCGGCATATTCCCTCACGGAAGGTATACGCTCCTCATCCGAATATTTTCCAAGAAGTATATCGTCACACAGCATCTCTGCAATCTGTAGATATATAGCTTTTTTTTCTTTAAAGTCCATGTTTTCAGTTTTTGTTCAATTTGCTTGTTATCTGTGCCCTGCAATATAGTTTATAAGACTTGGTCCAAAGCAATGCGCTCAAGCACAATAAGACAACGCCTCCTATAATCACTATCCAATTGAAGAATATCACAAGCATATCGTCGGTGACAATGAATTTTTCTTTTATATATTCAATCCAGCGCTCAAAGTTTTCTGCCAAAGTTTCACTGAACAGAATAACGCATGTGAAGAACAACATGGTCAGCATAAACTGCAGAATAGCTATGGCGATGATTGTAAGGATGATATTGTTCTTGTATTTTAAAGCATTGCCGAATGCGAATATTGATATATAAAGTATAGCCTCACACCATGCCCAAATGACCACGCAACTTTTTATTCCTCCTTCTTCAAGCGGGATCATAACTTCGGCAATTACTCCTGTCACTTCTTTATCGGAAGTACCGAATAAAATCTTTATGAACTGTAGTGTCATCGAATGTACGTTTTCTACAGGAAAGACCATAAAGGTAAGCAGAGCATTCACTCCGTCTGCAATCAGGATGCAAAGCCAACAGAAAAGGAATCCTCCGCCAATCATGCACAATGTGTGCCATACGAACTTCTCCTGATTCGTAGCAGGAAGAGTAAGCGTTGTGATACGTCCCTGCTTGTTCCTTAACGGATGATTGATACATCCGGCAAACACTATCATCATTATGCCTGTAAAGTAGGAAATGGCTATCATTGTACCTCCGAATGCCAATAATGCGTCATCCGTATATAGCGTCTTATATGTCATCCAGCGCATAAAAAATCCTAATACAGTGATGGCAACCACTCCGGTCAAAGTGACAGTGGCAAGATTGCGATAAAAATTCTTGTTAATTGTCAAATCCCATTTTGCGACCTGCTGGAATCTTTGTTTGTTAAAATTGTCCATATTGCTTTCTTTGATTTGTTCTTTTATTTTTTACTTTCAACCCCTTCCACTTGTTTTCTAATGGCTTCCCCTTCTGTAAGCAGTGCATTGAACAGCAACTCCAGATTGACAGGAGTTTCAGCATTGCTGTTGTTGGGTTGTATCACACTGTATCCGCCAAGAACCTGTTCTGTATAAATAGCATCCTCCGGAATGGAATTGCGGTCTGTATCGGTAAACAGCAGGCGGGTTGCCACTTCTGACATAGAAGCATTGAGCAATACGCTATTGCGGTTGATGATGACGAGATGGTCCAGCAGCAGTTCTATATCTCTTACCTGATGGGTGGATATGATTATGGTCTTGTCATCTGTCATTCCTTTTGCAACTACTTTTCTGAATTGCGACTTTGAAGGGATGTCAAGTCCGTTTGTCGGTTCATCCATCACAAGCAGTCTGGTATTTGTTGCGAGTGCCATGCACATGTATATTTTCTTTTTCTGTCCCATAGAGAGTGCACCGAGGTTCACGTCTTTCGGCATACCGAATCCCTCAAGACATTCGTCCAGCAACCGGTCGCTGAAATTGGGATAAAAAGGTTTCATCACATTAATGTATTGGGAGAGTGAAACGCTTGGCAAATTATATTCTTCCGGCACAATAAACATTTCCCGTAATATTTCCGGATTGCGCAGCGTTGTATCCACTCCATCGTATAATACCTGACCCTTCTGCGGACGCAGAAGTCCCATTATCAGATAGAGCAGGGTTGATTTTCCTGTGCCGTTTTTACCGAGCAAACCATAAATGCCGCCCTCCTTGAAATCCAATGAAAAGTTCTCAAATACATTGAAATCTTTTCTGTAACCATAACTGACGTTCTTAATTGTTAACATACTGTTTAATTGTTTTGAGTGTTCACTACCGTTTATAGTGTAATAGTTTAATAGAACACTGTAAATATAGTGCTCTTTATTCTTATATATAAAGAACTTCTCTCTATTTAACATTTATTTAACACATACATTCGCTTTTTCCGGCCTATTCTGTTAAAAACATGCTATTGCCACCCCTTGTTTTCCAGACAAAAGATAATTGCATTCGTGCTGACTTTTACCACTAAACTCTTGTATAAATTTAAATGTCAATCCCTTTACTTCGTCATTGTGTCACCCTACAGAATTCCAATGGATGTATATATCTGATTTTTCATTTCAAAAAAAGTAAAAAATATGGAAAAAGTCAGGTGCAGATATATGCTTTAGTTTATCAGTCATGCTGCAACAAGGCAGACGTCCTCATAAACCGGCTTGATTTTCCCCACCGTCACACACCATCCATTTGTCTAAATTATGGGCTTTTTTTTGACAATCTGAAATGTTAAAATTCAAGACTCGCAGAAGCGCATAAAATCGGCCGGACCCGACCGAAGTTCCATTTGTGCGATTCTAAGGCCATTTTCGGGCCTTGAATCCCAAATGTAAAAATAATGTAATTTGCATTCTGAAAAGATACATTTATTCACACTCGCGTGTGCCTCGTCTGAAAAAAAGAGTACGCTGGAAATAAATTTTCAAGGTGAACCAAATTGGTTTAAAAGGTACTTTCAAAACATTTTCAAGGTGAACGAAATTTATTTTCAAGGTGAACAAATTCAAGGAAGTTCGTTTTGGAGGCTGAAATTGGATATTGCACAAAATTGATTTCTTAAAAAATCCAAATAAGATTTTTCAATGCCACGAAAAACAAAGATGGATTCCGGCGACGAAAAACAGGAATCTCAGACAATAAATTTTATAACTTGCTGATTATCAGTATATCCTATTTTTGTCCCCACGTGTACTCCCTGCACCTAAAAGTGCATCGTTTTGCTGAAATAGCATTTTATTGATTATCAATTATTTATCAATAAAACTCCAAAAAATCAGCAATTATTCAAGTATGAATGAATCTTAATTATGTTAATAAAACTCCGTCCGCCACGAGTGGACTTAGTGTCAAAAAGAAAGAAGGAATGTCGCTGAAAAAGAACATTTGTTCACCAGCAAAAGTCTGCTGTTTTTGCTGGTGTTTTCACAGAGTCCTCCGTCGCTTCGTGCCACGCCCTCCGTGAATACAACAAATTTTTGTCAAGCACTTGTTTTTCTAAAGCAATATATTTATTGCATTCAGAAACTGCATTTATGAAGAAAGCTATCAGCCTCTTCTATCACATCTATCTTTCCCACATCAAGCAACTGCAGTTCAGGAAACACTTCACAACGGACTGCCACTTCATCGCATACCGAGAGATAAAAATCAATAATGGAGAAACGCCCTTCCCACTCCTCCATCAATGGTGCCATTTGTGGGAAAAACACTTGTATTCCGGAAAACGCATATTTCTTGCATTGGCCAATGTCCAAATTCGGGTATGGACTTTTCACTTGTCCCGTAGTTATGTTTGTCCATCCCACAAGCATGTCATTCTTGTCAAACAACAAATAGCGCGATGTTTTACGTCCGCTTACAAGAAGCACAGCTCCAACCTTATCGTGGGCTGCAGCGTGCAACAAGCTCCTTTCATAAAAATTCCTCAAATCCACATTGCTCAGAATATCCACATTATGCACAAGGATGGGCGACATGCTGCCCGAGAATAAAGGCAGCGCCTTCTTCAATCCTCCTCCTGTTTCAAGAAGCATGTCACTCTCATCACTGAAATGTATATCTATGCCGAAGCAATGGTGAGCCTTTACATAATCGGTTATCTGATTGGCAAAATGATGGACATTTATTACGATTTCCGTACATCCGCTCCCTTTCATCTTCTCTATAAGAATATGGAGCAACGGTTTACCGCCGACAGGCACTAAAGCCTTTGGCATGGTGTCTGTAAGCGGTTTAAGACGAGTGCCAAGCCCTGCTGCAAAAATAAGCGCTTTCATTTCTCCTTTGCTTGTTCTTGATGTTTTTTCTCTAGTTCCCGGTGACACACCTTAACCTCTATTCCAAACTTCTCCCTGATGTGTTCGGCAAGGTGTTGTGCACTGTACACACTACGATGCTGCCCTCCCGTACATCCGCAAGAAAACATGAGGTCCGTGAATCCTCTTTCCAGGAACCTTCCCACATGGAAATCTGCAAGGCGGTACACGCTTTCAAGGAATGTAAGAATCTCTCCGTCTTCTTCCAGAAAGTCGATGACCGGTTTGTCAAGCCCCGTCAGTTGTTTGTACTGCCGATACCTGCCCGGATTGTGTGTGCTTCTGCAATCAAAAACATATCCACCTCCATTGCCACTTGTATCTTCCGGTATTCCGTTCTTGTAGGCAAAGCTATACACCCTGACCACAAGAGGCTTGTCTCCTGTCTTGCAATAAGTTGTATCCGCATTCAGAAGCTTGTTCACCACACCGTCGGCTTTCTTTTTCAGTACCGGATTGTCCGAACAGAAGAGCAGAAGCAAGGTTGCTTTAAGCTCCGGATATCTGTCACAACATCCCGAATCCACAAGATTATGCAGGTTGGATATGGCAAACGGTATGCTGTCTACGAAATGTTTCTTCTTTTCCCAAAGTCCTCTGTATCCATAAGCTCCGAGTACTTGCAGTGTGCGGAACAGCACGAACTCATACAGATTCTGCATGAAACAAGTCTTTTCCATCTTGCAGTACGCTGAAAGCGACTCCAGATACGTGTCAATCAGTTCCTCTTTCAATGGATCAGGATAGAGAGCGGATGCCTGCCAAAGGAAGGAGGCCACATCATAGTATATAGGTCCGCGACGTCCACCCTGAAAATCAATGAAATATGGAGAACCGTTCTTCAGCATCACATTACGTGCCTGAAAATCACGATACATGAAGGTATCTGTTTTTTCCTTCAGCAGATTTCTTGCGAAAACCCGGAAATCATGTTCGAGCCTGTATTCATTAAATTCTATACCGACAAGCTTAAGGAAACAATATTTGAAATAGTTGAAGTCGAACATGATGCCCGTCTCGTCCATTTCACTCTGAGGATAACATTGTCCGAAGATACTCTCCGCTGCGCCTTCAAATTGTATCTTCGGAAGCTTGGAGATGACAAGATGCAGCATCGCTTTCTCTCTTGCACTGTAAAGTCCGCCATTTTTGCGCCCATCGCTCAGAAAATCAAACAAAGATTCCTTGCCGAGGTCTTCTTGCAGATAGCACATATAGTCATCGCTTATCGCATAGACTTCCGGCACAGAAAGCCCTTTTTGTGCAAACTGCTGTGCCAGACCATAGAATGCCTTGTTCTCTTCTGCCGATGTGCCTACAACACCAATTACTGTCTTGCCGTTCTTGCTGATTCTATAGTATTTCCGGTTGCTTCCGGCGCCTTCCAGCAGCTCTGTCCGCTCTGGTTCTGTTCCGAAAACATTGCGGTATAAAGTATTCAGTCGTTCCATAGCTTTGGTTTTTCAGATGTTTACAAGTCTTTTCTTTTCCATATCGACATGATTTTTGTGCGCACTGCCAGCACATTGACCACAGACACCGCCAGCAGAAGCAGCACTCCCACGACCATTGTGTTGCATATCGAAGGCATATCAAAATCAGCAAAGAAAGAGTTGAACATTCCTATGTATATATTCCTGACCACCATCACTATCAGGAATGCAAACAGAAACACAAGTATATTCAGTCCTACGGCCAGCATCTGATAAGGCAGCGACACTTTGGCCGGACTATATCCTATCAAAAGTAGATTTTCAAGCTTGCCGCTGTTCTTCTGTACAAGAAGATATACGCTCAACATCAGTATATAAAAGGCAAGGATGCTAATCACAATGCCGACCGACATTACGATACCGACAATCACGCGCAGCACATAGGATGTCTTGCTGGCATCGAGCTTGTCTTGGTCTGTCACATAATTATGTTCCTGAAGATAGCTTGTGATATTCTCGTCTGCCGGATTGTTCACCTCCACTATCATACGTGTCGGACTTGCTACAGTCTTGTTCCCATATTCCTTGTTTGCCCAGTCCATAAACTGCTGCGGAACGAGAATGGTGTTAAGTCGGTTGCTGAATCCCACGATATTGCCGTCATAGACATCCGTTTTGCCGTTGCCCATGACAACGATTCTGAGCTTCATGGCACCAAGCACCCCTTCGGAGAGCTTTGGAAGACTCCGGCTCTGGGCATATCCGAAGTTGTAGAGGTCGAGGTAGTTGCGAGGCAGAATGATGGAAATACGATTTTCTTCACGCACAAAGTGCCAGTTGTCTGCCACGACATCCACAAATTCGTCCGGCACGGACTCAAAAAACATATCCGTAGAGAAACTTGCAAATTCCTGTATGTCGAAGTTGGCTTTGACATCGAAGGCAGAGGAAGTGAACACTCCTACCTTTTCTGCAAAATTCTGGTTCTCCATGTCTTCAATCTCGTTTCGAGAGAAGGAATTGCTTTTTCCCGTTATTGTAGTCATGGCACTGACCTTCTTGTTTACAATCAGATAGTCTGACTTCATGAAGGTGTCTTCGCCATTATATAATGCCTGTGTATCTGTATAGAACTGGACCCCAAGCAACACTATGACCATGCCGACAAGATTGGCCATGAAAAAACTGACAAACTGCGGTACACTTATGTGTTGTCGCAAAAGTTTCCAAACAAGGTTCATAGTCTGAGCGTTTTATTGTAGTTGATTTCTATTCTTTTGCCTATACTCGTCACAATGACCCCGGCTCCTTGTTTTTCCGCTTCTTCCATAAGAATGCGACCCATGATTTCGCTGTTCGTATCGTCAAGGTGACTGACAGGTTCATCGACCAGAATAAAGTCGAACGGCTGGCAGAGAGCACGTATCAATGCCACACGCTGCTGTTGTCCGAAGGACATACGGCCCGCCCGGACATTCTCTTTGTCCGAGATGCCGAGCATGTCAAACCATTCTCTGATTTTCTTTTTCTTCTGGAATCCTGTCAGTTTGTTTTTTATTTCCACATTCTCCATTGCCGTAAGTTCAGGGAAAAGACGAAGTTCCTGCCAGAGCATGGACAAGGAACGTTTGCGCAGTTCCACCCACTTGTGTACGGACAATGTGCAGGTATCTGTATTGTCGAAGAATATACTGCCTTTGTAGTCACTGCGGTAGCCGAATATATAGCTGCACATGGAAGATTTTCCCGTACCGGAATTTGCTTCCACAAGATAGGTCTTGTCTTTTTCAAAATAGAGGTCCTGCATCCATACATCGCTTGCTATATCAGTACGATGTGCAAAAACATCAGGCAGAACATTCCTTAATTCAATTCTTTCCATTCATGTACTTGCTTTTTTAAGAAACCTCAGTAAAAAAGGGTCTTCAGGAAGTTCTTTTCCTTATCCTTCAGCGATAAGACAAGTTCGATCTTGTCTGTGTCCTCGATTCTGAAGACAACCGATTCAAGAGCCGAAAGCCGGTCTCCTGCCATACCGTTCATGCCGGTGACCATTGCAATCTCCCTCAAAGGCAGCGATTCAAGATTGACATATACATACAGCAGACTGTTGTTGATTTCACCGATATGTGGTTTCAAGACTTCGCTTCTCGGAGAGAAGGCGTTCTGTCTGCACGCTGCTGGAGTAGCGAAAAACAGGTTGTCATCTTCCACTCCCCATTGCAATTCGTAATCACCGGTCTTAAGCATAAATGTGTTCTTACCGGCAGATTCCAGTGTGATGCCATAGTCTTTCATCGACTTGCGCCAATAGTCCACGTCATTCAGGAAATCGGTATTCGTCACATTGGCAGTCGCAATGAAATCCACATTGTCCGTGTCCGAAGTCACAAAAGTGTTCGGGAAAGAAATCGCCACATCACCGTCGATTGCCTTTATCATCATCTCGATGTCTACGCCACGCTCCAAAAGAAACAACATCTGCCGGATTTCCTTGTCCCGCTTCAAGAAGTTGAGCAACCACTCCCCGTTCACATTGCAGCAAGCCCATGCACAGAAGTCTTTCGACGGCGAATCCGCATACCTACCTTCTATCTTTCTCAGATTGTCGCCACCCTCTTTCATCATCTGCTGCACTTTCTCGTTCTCGCTGTAAAGTTCTGCCGACAATACTGCTCTGGCTACAGAAAAATCGAGTGTCGCAATGACTTCAATATCTGTGCTTCTTATGCCGGAGGGAAAAAACGACATTATCTTTCCGGCCACATCGGACGACATGGCGCTCATATTGGAATATACTACGACGTCCTTGCCTTGATCCGACATTCTGCTGTAGTGTTCTGTGCCGACAAATGCTCTGTCCTTATCGAGTGCATAGAGCGCATTTATCTCGACCTTGCTCATCGCTCCTCCTTCGTTGTCGAGCGAAACGAGGAACAGCACACTGTTCTCGTTGTATGCAAAGTCTATGTCTTCCAACAATGAGTTCCATTTAAGTCCGTCTCTTTCGACAGGATTGCCACACAGGCCTTGTCCGGAAAGCAATTTTATGAAATCCTCGAACCGACCTTCATTATTCACTTTCATCGTAATGCCGATACACTCACTTCTCGTCTTGAAGAGGTAGACCGGAGCGGTGAAGTCCAGCCCTGTCTTGCCCGGATCTTCCATTATTTCCGTCATCTTCTGCCTGTCGCCTCCACTGACCACAAGTCCCATATAACCGTTTATCAGGCTCGTAATCCGCGAATCCTTAAGTTCCCCCTTCTCTGCCATCCTCCTCATATCCACAGAGGCAACGAACGTGGCATCTGCAGGAATGAGATTCACGTATTCTGAATTGTCGCATGCTGTACCCACAAGGAGCATGACACACAGGGCAAAGAATAATCTCAAAGTCTTTTTCATTTTATTCCCTTCTTTGTCAACCGCAGGGTTGTGTTCAATTAAAAAGATTCATAATATGTACAGCCACAAGTGCCGCCGTCTCTGTCCGCAGACGGCTCCCACCAAGACTGACCGGAACGAATCCGGCCTTTTCAGCCACCGTCACCTCGTCTACACTGAAGTCGCCCTCCGGTCCGATGAGTACAAGGGCATCCTCACCCTTGCGGACAATATCCTTGAGATGCGTTTTGCGGCCAAGTTCCACATCGTTGTCGTCTCCATAGCAATGACAGATATATTTGCCACCCTTGAAATCTCCCCTGATGAAGTCCTTGAAATCGACCATGCCGTTCAGTATCGGTTTTTCCGCCTTATGGCTCTGCTTCATCGCCGATACAAATATTTTCTCTATCCGCTCGGTCTTTATCACCTTTCTCTCGGAGAACTTGCAGCAAAGGAATGTGAGTTCATCAAACCCTATTTCCGTCGCTTTCTCCGCAAACCATTCAGTCCTGTCCATATTCTTTGTCGGCGCCATTGCAATGTGCAGATGCCCTTTCCATTGACGCGGTTGCGGCATGGTCTCTGTAATACGGTACACACAGCGCTTCTTGGTTGTTTCGGTGATTATCGCCTTATAAAACGTGCTCTTACCGTCGGCGAGCATGAGTTCATCGCCTTGCTCCAGACGCAACACCCTCACTGCATGTGCTGCCTCTTCTTCAGGCAGTTCTGTTGCTGTCGGAGCATCCGGAGCATAAAAGAAACGTACTTCCTTCATTTGTCTTGTCTTTTTTTATTTATCAGAAAGTCTTATTTGCGGATTCAGGCATCTCCCTGCACTGTTCGCCACCGGACTTGCCATGATATTCCGACAGAGAGTGGAGGCTGCATGTCGCACGCAATACAGAACTACTTCCGTTCCAGATAATCCAGAAGCAGTTCCAGTGCCTTTTCCGTTGCAGTATTCACATTCTGCAGCCGTCCCCGGTCCCCTTCACATCTGAAGGTTCTCACATCATCGGGACTGCCGACTGCAATCCATATTGTGCCTACCGGAATGGTATTGGTTCCTCCTCCCGGACCAGCGCATCCGGATGTAGCGACAGCATAATCCGTACCGAACAGTCTGCATGCGCCTTTCACCATCTCCGTGACAACTTCACGGCTGACCACATCGAAATGCAGAATCGTTTCGTGGGAAACTCCGAGAAGCTCTTCTTTCACTTCGTTCTGATAGGCCACGACGCTCCCCTGAAAATATGCGGAGGAACCGGCCACGGCTGTGACGGCTGACGCGATACGTCCGCCTGTACAGCTTTCTGCCGTACTCAATGTCAACCCACGTCCGATCATTATACGCTGTATCCGTTCTGCAATCATATGTATCTCCAAACCGTCTTGAATCCTTTGATTACGTTCTTACGACCCCATATTTTCCTTCCGGGGTTATTTTTCCATTCTCGCAAATGCAGGCTTGTCGATTGAACAGAAGTCGCCGTCGAGATACTTGAAATAGCCTGTGATGCCAATCATGGCGGCATTGTCCGTCGTATAGCTGAACTTCGGAATGAATATCCGCCAGCTGTAGCGCTTTGCATGGTCATGGAATGCATTGCGCAAACCGTTGTTTGCAGAGACTCCTCCGGCTACAGCCACCTGCCTGATGCCTGTATCTTTCACGGCAAGGCGCAGTTTCTTCATCAATATGTCTACAATGGTATGCTCCAGCGAAGCGGCAAGATCTTCCTTGTGATGCTCGATGAAGTCAGGGTCTTCCTTCTGCCAATCGCGCAGAGAATACAGGAAGGAGGTCTTCAGTCCGGAGAAACTGTAGTCGTATCCCTGTATGTTGGGATGGGCGAACTTGTATGCCTCAGGATTTCCCCGACGCGCGAGACGGTCGATAATCGGACCTCCCGGATACCCTAACCCCATCACCTTCGAGCACTTGTCGATAGCTTCTCCCGCCGCGTCATCTATCGTCTGCCCGATTATCTCCATGTCATTGTAGGCATTGACCTTTATGATTTGCGAATTACCCCCGCTGACGAGCAGACAGATAAAAGGGAAGTCCGGCTGGTCGTTGTCCTCGCCGTTCTCCCTGATGAAATGGGCAAGCACGTGTCCGTGCAGGTGATTGACATCTATCATTGGAATGCCGAGCGAACGGGCGAAGCCTTTGGCAAACGCCACTCCGACGAGCAGGCTGCCCATCAGTCCGGGTCCCCGGGTGAAGGCTACGGCTGAAAGCATCTCCTTGCTGATGCCTGCACGCTTGATGGCCTGATCGACCACAGGCACTATATTCTGCTGGTGTGCTCTTGAAGCAAGCTCCGGCACCACACCGCCGTATGCCTCATGCACGGCTTGGCTTGCCGTTACATTCGACAACAAGATGCCGTTTTTCAGAACCGCCGCTGATGTGTCATCACACGAAGATTCTATACCTAATATATATATGTCATCCATTGAAATCCAAGTATTTAAAACATATATCTCTTTGGGAATATGCTCCCTAAGCATTTGTTTTCACTCTATAGCTGTCGCTCTTCGTCCCACAGGCCGTCTCTGCCAAGTCGCAAAAGCCTCTGCCTCCGGTTGCGATGTCGGAGATTGTCTGCAGGAATACGGACAATCTCCTGTTAATATGTCAGAATCTCCACACCCTGTTCTGTCATCAAGAAAGTGTGCTCCCACTGTGCGCTCGGCTGTTCGTCTTCCGAGATGACAGTCCATTCGTCTTCCTCATCTATGAACACTTCCCATGTTCCCATATTGATCATCGGTTCTATGGTGAACACCATACCGGGCACGAGCAGCATGCCGGTGCCTTTTCTGCCATAGTGCTCCACATCCGGCTCTTCGTGAAATTCAAGGCCGACACCATGACCACACAGATCGCGCACGACGGAAAAGCCGTTTTTGTGCGCATGCTTCTGTATGGCATTGCCTATGTCGCCCACAAAGCAGTAAGGCTTTGCCGTCTGCATGCCGATTTCAAGACATTCTTTTGCCACATCCACGAGTTTCTGCTTCTCGGGAGATGTCTTTCCGATGACGAACATTCTTGAAGCGTCACTGAAATAGCCGTCAAGGATGGTCGATACGTCAACATTGATAATGTCACCCTCCTCCAATATCTCGTCTTCGCTCGGAATGCCGTGACATACAACCTCGTTGATGCTCGTACAACAGCTTTTCGGAAAACCTTCGTAGTTTAGAGGGGCCGGAATGGCACCGTGACCGACAGTATAGTCGTATACCAGCCTGTCGATTTCCGCAGTAGACATTCCTGCATGTATCTCCTTCTCTACAAGGTCGAGCACACCGGTGTTTATCACACCGCTTCTCCTTATCCCTTCAATCTGTTCCGGAGTCTTTATCAATTTGCGTGAAGGCACAAGATGTCCTTTGTTCTGATAAGACAGGATTTTTTTATCCATCTCTGTCAATGGCTTTCCTTTCTCCGGATGCCAGTTTTTCGGATATTTTTTGAAGATCATAGTCTGAATTAATTAAAACACGGCAAAGATACTTCGTTTTTTCCACAAGACATTACGCCGGATGAAATTTTATTGTTCTCAAGGGATGATGGCATCAAAATATGGAGTTAGCGGCACTGTCCCGAACATCTGCAACAAGAATGCTTTAAAGTATCGCCTACATTGCTTTCTTGTCTGAGCTATGGATGTCAGACGGGTGCTCACAGACTTTTCTCATGATTTTGACGTTTTTTCAGGTTTGTGTCTTCACAAACTCATCTCATAGTTTTGATGTTTTTGAAATTGAACAGAATTTTGATTTTCACACAATCATGTTTGTTTCTGTAGAGTATTGAAATTCATCGCATTATAGCCTGTAAGAATTTTAATTCACCTCACAGAAAAGTCGTTTTCACCCCACTATTTGAGGCTGTGTCAAAATAGGCGCAGCCTCTTTTATACCCTTTGAGATATCAATATTGGCGAGGTGTTTGATTTTTGAGGATTTCGCCAAAATATTCGATTCACAGGAGGTAAAATTTGAAGTATAATGAGAAACAGGCCATTTTGAGGTGTATTTCCCCCGTTTTTGGCCTGTTTTTTCATTTTTTGAGCACATTTTCTTTATGTTGAAGGTAGGTTCTATTAATTACGTGAGTTCGGTTTAATATTCCATTAAAAAAGTTC
>CAZKOB010000069.1:0-18123 GCA_964554265.1 uncultured Bacteroides sp.
AATGGACGAGACCCTTGACGTGGAAGCCAAGAGCCATATCGAAAGGTTCCACCAATATCTTTATATATATTTTCCACAAGAATCAATAGCAAGTAAAAGGAATATATAAATACTATATATCAGTGCTTTATGCCATTTACACAAAAGGATAATAGATTCCTATTTTCGCTAAATATGGTTAATTTTGTTATTTTATTTGCTGCTATTTTGTTACTTTGAAATTATATTTGTAATTTTGTAGTTGAAAATGACTATATAGTAACAAATAGAACTTCACATGAGTACTACAAAATCTCATATAACGCTTAAATACAAGGAGATGAAAAACGGGAAGAAGTCCATCTACCTTGACTATTACAAGAACGGAAAGCGCATACGCGAAACCATCCGTCTCTATTTGTTACCCGAAACTTCCAAGAAAAGCATTAGTGCGAACAAGAATACCATGAAAGAGGCCGAAGCCGTCCGTGCCGCAAAAGAACATGAATTGTTCACTGCTTGTTTCGGTATAGAAACCAAAGAACCGTCAGGCATGAGGATAGGCGAAGCAATTGACGAATACGAAAAAATCATTTCCTCGAAAGGTGACGCTTCTACCGCCGCAAACATAAGAGGCATAAAAAAGGCTGTGGCTACTTATCGTGGGTTAGACACGAAGGTGGTTGACATTAACGAAGACTATTGCGACGGACTGGTTGACTTCCTGCATAAGGACTATGCCGGACAGTTCGGGAAAATCAGCATGACAACGGCAAGAGCATACATTTATCTTTTCAGCAGCACACTCAATAACGCAGTCACCAATGGGATTATCGGTGTGAATCCTCTTCGTTTCGTGAATATTCATGGACACATCACAAGGGAACGTCCGCTGAAAAAGTTCCTGACCGTGGATGAAATAAAGGTTTTGATGAATACCCCATGCCCTGTAATGTCAAGGCCGCAAGTCAAACAGGCTTTCATGTTGAGTGTATTCACATATCTGTCCTTTGCCGATGTCCTCTCACTCAAATGGAAAGACATAAAGACGAGTGAGGGCAAGACAACCATTGAAGTACATTCAAGAAAATCATCCATCCCGTTGACCGACATATCAATGCGATGGTTGCCCGAAACGACAAACCGTCGTGGGCTGGTATTCAAGGGATTGCCGAAGAGTACAGAAATATTGAACATTCTGCATCTCTGGGGCGAAAAAGCAGAGTTGAAACAACCGCTGAATTTCAGACTTGCACAAAACACCTTTATATATCTATTGCTCACTACCGGTACCGACATTGGAACTGTCTGTTGTATGCTTAGGCTGACACCCAAGACGATGAGGGGGTATATGAAGATGATTACTGCCAACCAGCAACAGGAAAGCAAAGCAGCTCCAGTTATACCTGTCGAATAATAAACAAAATAAATAAAACACCATGCCCAGACCAAAGAAAGTAATCAAGGCGAAAGAGCCTGTTCGCATCCGCTTCAAGGAATTACAGAACGGCAACAAATCAATCTATCTTGATATTTACCGTAATGGGAAGCGGACGTATGAGTTCCTGAAACTCTATCTTGTCCCGGAACTTGATCCTGCCAGCCGTGCCATGAACCAGCACAACATGACATTGGCGAACAAGATTAAGGCAGACCGCATCATTGAACTGACCAATAATGAAAAAGGCGTTTCCAATATCATGTTGCGTGGACGTATCAAGTTGTCCGAGCTACTTGACCTTTACGCAAGGTGGCTGGAGAACAATGGAAAGCATACCACAATACGCAGTGTAAACTGCATCCGAAAAGCGACATCCCAGTTCCGTGGTGACGTTCCCCTCAGGATGATAGACAAGGAGTATTGCATGGCTTTCATGAATTTCCTTCGGAACGATTACAAGGCGAGGACGAATCGCCCCATTACAATGACTACTGCTGCCGGGTATGTTACCGTGTTCAGTGCCATGCTGAACTGGGCTGTGCGGAATGACTATCTGTCCGAGAATCCTTTCACGCACATAGCCGCAGCCGACCGCATTCACCGCCCCGAGAGCAAACGTGAGTTCCTGCAGATAGATGAATTGAAGAAGCTGATTGCGACGGAGTGTCCCACTCGTCCTGCCGTCAAGCAGGCTTTCCTGTTCTCCTGCTACTGCGCCCTGCGTATCAGCGATATCGTCAGCCTAACATGGGGTGACATCCACAAGGACGGCGACCAGTGGAGGGTGTTCACCGTAATGGAAAAGACAAAAGACCCTATATATCTGCCGTTATCCCAACAGGCGATGAAGTGGCTGCCGGAGCGTGGCGATGCAAAGGATGAAGACAAGGTATTCGACCTTCCGTCAGAGAGCCGCATCTGTATTATTCTCGACAAATGGGCGAAAGCGGCAGGTATAACCAAACACGTGACCTACCACGTCAGCCGCCACAGCTTCGCAACGATGATGCTGACCCTTGACGTCGATATTTATACCACGAGCAAGCTGCTCGGACACAAGAACATTGCCACCACGCAGATATATGCGAAGATTATTGACCAAAAGAAAGACGAGGCGGTCAACCGTGTCAATGACATTTTCAAAGACTAACACTTAATATATACGATGAAACGAATCTCCGATAATTTCCTTACGATGCTTTTGCCGCTTACAGTAGTAGCCACAACCGCATTCAGTCTGGTTGCCACCGTCGCTTTCCGCATGGGAACGACCACGGCAGGGTTTGTGTTTGCCACCCTGTCCATTGTCGGGTGGATCGGACTGGTAGCCGAGTTTTTCCTCTTGTATGACATCATCATAGATAAGTGGCTTTCCAAAGACCGCTCCGTCCTGACAGCCTCATGGTTTGTGATTTCACTGTTGCTCGCCTTTATTCTTACTCCCGACAAACATACGGATTGGAGCACTTGCATAATCATGGTCTCGCTCTTCGCCGTGGTTTTCCTTTTGCCCTGCATCATCGGGATGGCATACGGCAAACAGATAAAATCATGGCTGCTACAACGGTGGGACAGACTTGTTCCAAAGAAACGGCAGCACACGGATGAAGCAGGAGAAAAGCAAATCGAAGCCGTGCTTTCGGCATCCACGTTACCCACGACAATAAAGCAAGAAGATGAAATCAGACATTATGACAGCCTTGTCTCAAAGGTACAGCTGGAACAGATAAGGAGACTGCCCGAAACATTGCAGACCAACGATGCCTTGTTTTTGTTGGTATTGTTCCGTGAGGACGGTTATCTTGGCACGGACTTCCAACCGTTGATGAAAAAGGAGGATGACGAAATCAATCAGACACTGTATGCCTATATCGCCAGTGCCCTTTGCGCCGCTCTCAAAATCCGAAAAGGCAAATGGGTCATCTTCGAGAAGTTCTGGCCGCTCAACAACGGCGCACAGCTGGCAAGCAACTTCAAGACCGCCTACAGGGACAACCCGTCCGAACATCAGAGGCATATCGCCAGACTGCTGCGCAAGGCGACCCGCCTGCGCCCGAAGCTAGACACCTACGACCTCGAAGAGTTCAAGAAAGTCTAAGCGGCATTATTCACAAAATCTTCTTCCTTGTTCCCGTCACCGTAACCCGATGGCGGGATTTTTAATGCCCGTCCGTAAACAGGCCTGTTTCTTTTCGCACTTATAAGTTACCATGT
Organism: uncultured Bacteroides sp.; assembly: GCA_964554265.1. Lineage (GTDB taxonomy): Bacteria > Bacteroidota > Bacteroidia > Bacteroidales > Bacteroidaceae > RGIG8745. The sequence continues at coordinate 3,635 of CAZKOB010000069.1, forward strand.
GCGGATTATCTGGGATTATGAAGGGTTTATAGTTCCCTTATACTTTGTTTCAGTCCCATTTATAGTTGTATTTATAATCTGCAAAGTATTCAGCTTGTGTCATTTATAGTAATTGCTCAGGGAAAAATCCGCCATACCTTTGCACTGTCGCCACGACAAAGGCGAAGCAGATTATTCACTAAAATATACGCACATGACAGAACAAAGAAGACTTTTAAGCACCAGGGAGGCGGCCGAGTATTGCGGCTTTTCACTTTCCTACTTCCGCAAACTGATGATGCGGAGGGTTATCCCGATGTATAAGCCAACGGGCAAACTGTGCTTCTTCAAGAAAGAGGATTTGGACGCTTTCCTTACAGGTGTCCGTATCTCTTCACAGGAGGAAATCGCAGAAGAAGCCAGCCGCTACCTTGCAGGACGGAAGTAAACAACCTTTTTATTCACATCAAAAACAAATTGTAGTAATGGAACAGAACAGGAACATGGAACAGGGCGGCACAGCCGCAGTCGTTCCAGCCGAGAAAAAGAGCGAGAACCGTAAACGCGAGACAAGCACAAAGGACGTGCAGGTCATACGCGCATTCTTAGAGAGTGTCGGTATCTATGAGGCAGACGCTTTGCGCGTGAGCATCGCCATCGCCGACGGAAAGATGACGGCAGAAAACATTTCAGCGGACGACCGCCTCGCGCTCAACCGCTATCTTAACAGCAGTACGGACAACGGCCGCTTGACGGCAGACAACGCACAGGGACATCGGCTGAACCGTGCATTCGAATTGCTGGAACGTGTGGCAGAGTTTTGCGACAAGCAACAGTTGGTGACGGTAAACAGGGCATTGCTTTCCATCGCTGTAAATGCGGGGGACATCAGCCATGCCGTGTCAAGCCTTGATAAACGTCCGGCATCCGTCCAACCGTCACAGACAAACACAGGAAACAACGGAACCGGCAAGTAACCGTATGCAAAAGGTGGAAAGGGATTTTACCTGCGTTCATACAGTCTCTTTTTTCTTCCCTTCTTTCGGGATAAGACAATTCAGAGTATCTATCGCATGAACAGCCGCTGCCCTTTTTCACCTGACACACGATTACGGGAAGATGAAGCCGTGCAGGGTACAACAAAAAAACAAATTGGTATTTACATACTGATTCCTGTACGGTTTCATTCTTTTCCAAAGGCAGAAATATCACACTTATAAAGATAAAATTTTATGGACAAGGAAACATACAGATTCATGTACCCGGCAGGTGTCGCATCGCTGTCATTAGTTTTTTCTCATAAGGCATTGCAATGGCTGTACGGGACAACGACAGATGATGACGGCAGGGAAAAAGTAAACTTCATATTGTTTGGCGACCTGTTGGCGAGAATGGCATTTACAGCCGGAGAGGGCAAGGGATTCAGAAGACCGCTTACGCTTTCCGCTGGTCAGGCGCAGTATTCCGAGGAACAGCTTTCCGTGCAATGGAACATGGGCAGGAAGCGCATACGCAACCTGCTGGACGCACTCACGAACATGGGGCTTATCTATACCAACCGTTCAAGAGTGGCATCCGTGATGACATTCCCGTGCTTATGTGGGTGGGAAACAGCGAATGGAGATTGTATAACCAATCCATTTACCCATGAACAGAGGGAAGAGTAAGAGCCGAAAGACATCCGGGAAAACAGCCGAGTCGACAATGACAGGGCATAAAAAAATCTCATAGTTGTACCCAATCCGTCATTTTCCACGGCATCAGTTCGGTACAGAAAGGCCAACAGAGGGGTTGGAGTGGCATGAAGCGTTAGCGTTGAGTTGCGAGGTATGCCGAGGTATTACCGCCTTCGGACGGTATTACCACGACGCTCTCGCAACTTCCCGAAAGGTCGTTGTCCCAGCCGCTCGCAGGCTCGCACCTTCCCCTTTTTAGATACCGTTTCACGATTATTTCAAGGACACCAGTTATATGAAACAAGAAGATACTTCCAATCAGGAATCCGGGCAGGATAAGCCCTTTATAAGGCGTGACAAGGTGGTAGTTACCAAGGTCACGGAGCAGGAGCTTTCTCAGATTAAAAGCACCGCCGAGCAGTGCGGAATGACACGCAGCGACTTCATACGGGCAAGGGCACTCAACTACAGACCCAGACAGCGGCTTTCCGTTACGGAGGTGGACGGTCTGCGGCAGCTTGCGGCCTGTAGGACGGACATGGTGAACTTCGCCAACGCCCTGCACGGATTGAACGATGACGAGAAGATACGTCTTTTCCACCATCAGCCCACCATGCTCGAATGGTACGAGAAAGTGGCGCGGGTGACAGACCACGTTACCGATTTCTTGCAGTCCGCACAGAAGGCGAACAGCTATTCGGCAGGGACAACGGACGAAGAGACAGAGGAGGATGCCGTATGATAGCCAAGGCAAAATCCATTAGTCACGGCATCAGGGCAGTACTGTACGTGTCGGGTGAATCGAGGAACAAGAAACACCCCGAAAAGATAACGCGCATCTGCGACAACTTCATGCCTCAGGGCATGGACGCTTCGGGCATCTGGACGGAAATGAAGTTTGTCACCATGAACCGCCCGGACATCAAGAACAACGTCATCCGCTTGGAGATAAGTCCGGCAATGGAGCATACCGAAGATTTCACGGTCAAGGACTGGGAAAAACTGTGGCGTGATTTCGCGGCGGCTTTCGACAATCAGGAAATCCTGAATGAGGACGGCGAGGTCATTTCCGTGCCGACCAACATATCGGGCAGCAAGTCCAGCGTGTGGCTGCACAAGGAATCAGACAGCGGCATACCTCACCTTCATGCCGTCGTTTGCCGGATAGACGAAAACGAGAACATCAACAACGACCACGCCATCCACATCCGCGCACATCGGGCGGCTGAACAGGTTGCCCTGCAAAGGGGATGGATAACAGCCCGACACATACATAAAAGCCGTATTCCGCAAGTCAGCGAGGACTGCATGGAGGCTTTACGTGAACTGGACGAATGGTCTTGGGAGGGCTATGCGGAAAGACTCGCCGCCAAAGGCTACGAGCTGCATCTGCGCAAGGACAATGAAGGTATAATACGTGGCTATGTGCTTCACAAGGGCAGTTCAAGGTTCAAGGGTTCGGAACTTGGAAAGGGACGCAACCTGACCACATCCCGTATCGAGCGGACTTGGGAGAAACTGCATCCCGAACAGACCAAACAGGAAAGCCCGACACCGAAACAGCCTGTTATAACGACATCGAAGCCGTCTGTTCACAATAAAGCCGGACATAAGCCACAGACCAATGCCGGTCGGAACAATCCGGTTTATGAGAACTATACGGAGTGGCAGCCAGACCGTCTGCACGCGGAGTTTGAATATGCCGGAAAGAACTACGACCGCTATATCCCCGAAAAGGTACTTGACTGCCTGAACGATGAGTTTGACTTTCGAGAACTGGCCAACTGGCAGGCTTTGCAGAACTTGGCGATTGCCTTTTTTACGCTTGTCGCTTCTCCTTACGGGGAGGTTTCCGGCGGCGGTGGAGGCGGCTCGCAGTCCGACCTCAAATGGGGACGCGACCCGGAAGAGGACGAAATCGAGTTCATGCGTCGTTGTGCGCGGGAGGCTTCGCACAGGATAGGCAGACAAATGAAATCAGGAATGAAACGTAAATGACAAACCTAAAAGACATCAGTGACAATGAGACAACCCGATACGTCCGCTCTACGGGAGCGGCTTAACAATTATACACCCGGACAGGAACTGGAGAAGGACAAGCAGGAGCTTGAAGGACTGCTACTGGAAGTGAACTGCCAGATTGCCGAGTTACGCAGTCTGCTCAAGGAAATCAATGAACTCAAGGAAGAACTGCACGGCATACATGGAAGCCTGATGCACACGGCCAAACGGGAGCGGGCGGCTTTCAATGCTTTGGACGCGGCCAAGGACAGTGCGGACAACATTGTGAATGGTATCTGCAACGCCATTGTAAAAGCGGAACGGCATACCGTCATCCAAGCTACAGTTGGCACGGACGAACTGGAAAAGGTAAGCCAATGTTCCACAGCCCACATCAAGGCTGAGGAAGAACTATTGGAAAGCCACAGAAACAAGTTAGCCATACACCTCCGTGACAATGAAGGTGTATGGCTTTCCGACCGATGGCTCAAAATTCTGTTCGCCGTGCAGTTCCTATGTTATCTTGCGGTGGCATTATGGGCATTGTGTAAAAGGTAAGATGTGCTCCTATTTTCCCAATGGTTTGAACATTTTACTAATACAACACTTCTTTTGCTCCATATTGGGATGGACGTAGAGGTTGAGCGTGGTTGCAATGTTGAAGTGTCCTGACTTTTATAATTACATCCTATTTTTACTTTGATTAATAATACCAACCAACTTATGAATACAAACTATTCTGTAACAAATAAAACTGTCTGTTTCTGATATCTCATCACTATCTTAAAACAGCATTCCATCGTTTTGATTCCTATACCAGAATATGAAATGAGAGAAATCATAGATTTGAGATTATCGCTACGAAGTGCATTGTTTATGGTTTCAATCTGTCGCTTCTGCCGAATATGAGTTACTTTCTTCAATTCATCGTATGGAATGGATAACCATTTTTCTCGGAATGTTTCAAACAAGTCATCTGAAGCCATCGGATCATAGTCGTAAATCTCAACAGGAATATTGCATTGCGACAGATAGCTTACCATGAGTGTTCGGACGGTGTCTTTATCAAGTCCACCGTTATGTGTTCCCAACATAGGGAATGCAACGGATGTAATGCCGCGTTCCTCATATGTGTCAACAAACTTTTTCAGTCCTTGTTCCAGATACTCGATTTTGCTTGGATATTTCCAATGAAATTTTGTTGGGAAATTCAGCACCCATGGGTCGGTTTCATCACCTTTATAAAGCCATAGTTTGCCAATACTGATAAGATGTCGTTTGCAATAATCGTGGTAAATGTCAAACATCTGTGGATAACGCAGTTTGTAAACCAGCGCAATACCTTTTCCCATCACGCCTACGCAATTGACCGTGTTGACAACGGTCTGTGCTTTCGTATTGAAGATGTTTCCTCTTACTATTGTTATGTTGTTCATGTCGTTTATGCTAAATGTTTTGATATATGAGCCATTCTTTTGTCCTTGCTTTCGGGTCAACGAAAAAGATATTGAACGGAATGTTTGTCTTCTTCCATGCTATAGTTCCCTTTAAGCGTAGTTCGTTTGTTGTGTCATAGATAACTTCACAAGCAGACAAGTCGAATTCCACTTCAGACATTTTCTCACCTGTTATGTTGAAATAGTATTCATCCTCGAAGTCGGTTGACAGACGAACGTTGCCTTCTGATGACGAAAGATTAAGTCTGCGGTTTTCTCTTTCAAAAAGACTCTCATCACTATATGTCACAATCTTTTCAGAGATTGGATCATTCGCAAAGATTTGTTTCAATAGCTTTGCATAAGAACTGTCGTAGCAGATAATTTGGAGAGACTTGATTTCGCTAAAGTCAAATTCCGACATAACAAGGAATTCTTGCTGAGAGTATCTCATTACTTTACTCATCTCGTTCAAATGAACCTCACGATTATACCTGCTGTATCTGTCAGGCTTGGCTGCTCTGTAAGCGTCTTCCATTGAACTGTATAAATATTCAATTCCTAACGCCTCAGGTCTATCAATGATTTTGTACACATTTGGATTGTCCGACTGCATATTCCTGTCGCTGTAATAACATTGCTCAGGCATCTTTGCCAAGACCTCTTCCATATCGAACTTAAAGAATACGGGTACGGGGCATTTAGGCAGTCCCAATCCGACAGCTTTGGGATATTTACTTTTCCATTCACCGCTCCAGTTATAATAACCTAATTGTGAGTCAGCACCTAAGGCCTCGTTGTAATACTGCGTAGGAGTACAAGGACGGAAATAGAAGCGGGCGAATTTGTGTGCCTTGTTACTGCGGAATACGACCGAGCCAGCAGAGTCATATTTCAACAATCCCAATTCCTCGGCACGGTCTCGACTAAGAATCTTTCGACTGCGGATAACATCTATTGCATTGTAGAAATGTGTGAAGTGATAAATGCACGGATTACTGCGATACTCCTTAATCCTGTCGGTAAATGTAACAACACTGCGATGATTGGCAAAGATGTTTTCAAAATCAGGAATGTCTTCTTGAACTTTTATATTCTGCATTAATTCTGACCAGAACCATTTGTCCTCATACTTACGAACCAGTTCCTCTGTAAACTTTATTTTCTGCGACTGAGAAACGAATCTCCAATTGAGTTGATTGGCAAATTCTTGTAACATTTCAGTCGAAACATCCACACCAAGACGTTCATTGAAGTCATCCCATGAAATAGCATCCTTGTATTTCTTCAAGAAATCAACTGTTGCAATAGAAAGGAGCGCAGGGCAACGATTAACAAACACATTCCAGTTAATTTTATCCTTGAATGTATCAATGACACCGCCTGTAAGTTCCTTGTTTTCAGAAACTGAATTCCAGTCTATTTCATAATCATGCTCGACAAGATAAGTCAGCAAATCAACAGACGGCACAAAGATGTCGAGAGTTGATAGATAATGCCAATCCCAATCTTTTTCCTTGTGGCTGAGAACTACATCAAACGGTAAACCTTCGCGATGTGCAAGGAAATGCCAATTCCAAGGTTTGTCTTCGTGCTTGTCGATATATTCAAACGAAAAGTTTATGCTTTCGTTCTGCACCAAAGCATCCCAATCCCATTGCTTTTTCTTGTCGTATCGTTCAATTACTTTTTCTGTTAGCTCAATGTCCGTGCGATGTGACAACTTGCCAAAATCCAACGAGTCGGCAAACAAGTTGAAGTAATAGTTTCTGTCTTCCTGAACTGAAATCCATGTTGCGTATTCAGATATGTATTCCCAATCCCATTCTTTTTTCTGTAAGAACAATTTCGGTAGTTTCAAGATGTTTGGCAGTTTTGTCAGTTTGTTGAAATCCCACTGATAACTGTCATTGTTCAGCATGTCTTCGTATATGCGCAACCACAAACTTTGTGTTTTGTTTGCACCAGTCTTTGAGAACAATCTGTTTGCTGCGGCAGATGCCGAGAACTCAGTCCATCGCACATTCTTTGTATGTTGCTCAATATATTCCTTTGCAGGGAAATCAGTCAGCTCATACATGTGAGCATAATCCCAGCGGTATTGTTCGCCGCTGTATTCCTCTACGAGCGAAATGAGTTCGTTTGCAGGGAACTTGCAGGTTATTACTGGCCAGATTTCTTCCGTCAAGTTCTGTCCAGAAATTACCTCGGCATAGGTTTCCATAAACTTGTCAGCCAACAATTCTTTGCCAGTAATACGATTGGCAAAAACAGTATGATTCCATTTGTCAGCATACTTGTTTATATTAGCTTGAATGTCTGCAACAGGCAGATTTGCTGTTAGATATTCCCAATCCAACATTTCATGCCATGCCATTTCATCCAATGTTGCCAAGTCAACAGATTGACAAATACTTTCTGTGAACAGAGTTTTGTTCCATCCTTCTGAGTAGCTGTCAAGGATGATTTCTGTAGAAAGATTTGCAATCAGTCGTTTCTGAATATCCAACGACGTAGCCAGCAATTGACCGACCATTGCTTTTGCCAACAACGAAAGGAACAATTCTTCCAACATTGCAGTATCGCAACACATTATAATTGTCGCGACATCCACTACATCCCAATGCGAGGTGATGAAAGCGAGATCGTGGCAAATTACTGGATTCTGTGACAACGCAATCTTATTCCATTGGAAATTCGGGGTGTTGTCTACAATTGCTGAATCTGTTACACGGCGAGAAACACAACTGTAACCTTGCGGAGTTGTTACTTTGTCGCTGTATTTCTGGAAAAAGTTCGCATTCCAAACCAAGTTCGGGTTACACTCAAACCCCGCCTGATATGTAGTTGATGGCCAAGAAATCAACCCACACGATTCAAAGAAATCAATAATCTCGTCAGTCCAAACAAAACCAAGACTGTTGGCATTGAATCGCAGAGGAAGTTCTGAGGCTCGAATACTGTCTTTCAGCGGTTGCGATGTTGCATAAAGTCTAGCGAGTTCATTGTCAGTAAAAATGCGCTGCACAAGTATCTTCATATTGATATGCGGATACAAGACAGCGATGTTAGAGACAATAAAGTCAATAGGATATTCAGTCACTACAAATTGCCAATCCCAACGTGCATCGGGATTTGTTACTATATATTGACGTTGCGTGTTATCCAGTTCTTTTGTGATATCGGTAAGGTCGAACGGAATGTCGCCAAGATGTTGCGTGATGAAGTCCATACCAACAATAGGTAGAACGTCATCCCAATCCCATTGGTCATCGTCTTTCCCCTTTGGGAATGAATGCTCGACGAGGAATTTCTGTATTAACTCCTTCTCTACGGGAGTGCGAGCGAACAGTGTGTATTTATCCCACGGATAATCCGTTGAATGGGTGGAAATATATTGGCTGTCAAGCCTGAGTGTCAATGCACCCCAGTCCAAGTCTTGAATGTGGTTAGGGATTATATTTTTCAAAACTTCTACATCGCAATGCTTTGACAAAGAATGCCAACAATCAGCATCACATTGTGAAATTATAAGCTGAAGTAATTGTGGGTCAGTCCAAACTAATCTGGAGTCTTCTATCAGTTGGTCTACCTCGATAATATCTTCAAATGGCTGCAATGCCTTGTAGTCCAGAATAACATCTGGATTGTTGACAAGGCGATAGTACAGGCATTGTTCCACTTTTCGTTCTTTTGCATCGGCATTAACTTCAAGTTCAAACAGAGCATTCAACAACGGACAGTTATTGCCAGCCGAAATGAAATTCAGTGAAAATCTGCCTTCTGTCTCATAAAGTTCAATATCCAGTTTGATTGGCTTTACACCCAAGTAATTAGTGAACTCAGCTTTGTAAACACAGATTCCTTCTGGAACTTGCAACTTCAAGTTGTTTACCAGCACATCGTCTGTCTTGCTGTTGATTACTTCACACAAACAATCTTCGTAATTGAGAGTTTTGGAATGGTCAAGCGAAAGAGACAAACCTAATTCAGAATGGAACGGATAAAGCGATACGATTCCACCATCAGCAGCTTTCAAATTGACAAACTCCAAGGCATCTGTGTTGGCAGATAAGAATTTGTATTTCTCTTTGTTCTGCAAACAAATCTTGCCTAAAGCAGTAAGGATTACGGTACCGTTTTCTTTGTCAACGCTTATTATTCCCCATTCTTGCACCGAATGTAGGAACTTATGGAACAGTTTATTTTCTGCCTCGTCATAGTACATACCATTTTCCGGCTGCACTTCTACATCGAAGCCGAGAGTCCGTCCAAGAGCAACACATTCAAGTTGTGCGTTTGCACTTTCCAAAAGCAATTCGCCGACAAGTATGTCTAATGGCTCCAGTTTGTGGGTGGTGTAGTATTCAACTGTGCAAGAGCGCGTTTTCAGAGCAAGCGAACGCGATTGGCTATCTTTCTCTACAGAACGATATATTAAATTGTTGTATGTCTGATTTTCCATATTAGTCGGCTACATTAAAAAGATGCTGCAAATAAATACCATACCACAAGCCTGTTCCACAAACGTGGATTTGCTTGATATTAAATTTTTCCATAAGCAGAAGATACATCGGCAATCCCATGCGTAGGGTGAGCATATCATCAATGGCATCACCTGTCATTTGGTGTTCCCAACGAACCAAATCACCAACGGTGTTGAACTTCTCCTGCAATTTTACCGTGAGATTCTCTATCTTTTCGGCAATCTGATCGTAGTTGAGAATACAATCATGTTGTTGTGCGTTCTTTTTCTTCCCTGTTGCATGAGTTATGGCAGAACCTACGCTGACACAGAATGTGTCTTCGTTGGTTTGCATAGTTGTGTTCATATTCTTGGTGAACGCCACCATTCTTTCTCTTAGCATTTGGTCGCTCTTTTTGAATGCATCGGCCAAAAGTGTGGACGGAGGAATGTCTTTTGTCAAAATATTGCGCAAGGCTGTTGTACCGAGGTTTATACTGTACGAACCTTCCAATTCGCCCTGATTGAACACACTGACTTCGGTAGAACCACCACCTTGGTCAACCATCACAGAATGTCTTGACTTCTGAATCTCTAACTTGTAACGTGATGATATGCCATAGGCAAACATTGTCGATACAGATTCCTCCTTCTTTGACAGGATGCGCACATTTATTCCTACCTCGCGACGGATGCATTCTATCACTTCGTCACGATTCTTTGCTGTACGATAGGCAGCAGTGGCAACGGTGTAAACCACATCGACACCTTCAGAACGCATCTTCTGTTTCATTCTTTTAATTACAGGAAGAACCCTGCCTCTGAAGTATCCCATATTCATCACGTTCTGACTGTCCAATCCTTTGCCTGTTTCTGGTTTGGCAGCATCACGGATAAAATTGTTGAAATCGAATAGTGTTGCAGTCCTGATTGTTTCCTCATCTCTGCCAATAAGCAGTTTCACTGCTTTTGTTGACAGTTCAAGGACTGCGAAATGTGGATTTTCAATAGGTTGTCCGTTTGGCGTAAGCCATGTTTCCTTTATACGCAGATTCTTGTCTGTCTCTGCGTTGATGTCACGAGTATTCAGGTTTACAGAACGCTGTATAGGCATTGGCACTCTAACAATCTTTGCCACATGCTCTTGTTTCGGTTTGCGAACATTCCATTCTATAATCCTACCATTTGGATTATTCTTTACCTCATCAAATACATTCTTGTAAATGGCTTGTCCTTGCGGATTGGTATAGTTGCAGAAATGTTCGCCGTTGCCAACGATGATAAGCAGTCTCTTTGCTCGTGACAAAGCAACATTAAGACGATTTGGGGATTTTGCAAAGCCGTATTCTTTTTGTGCTGGATAACCCACATTGGGGAATTTGTTGTAGTCTGGTTTTTGTCCCCATTTCTGTGCTATGGAGTTGCTCCTTACCATCGAAACAATGATTATGTTGCGCTCCATTCCTTGGAATCGGTCAACAGAACTCATCTTTATGCTGAGCCCTTTCTTCGTTCCCTTTTCTACGATTCCCTTCAGTCGTTTCAGCTGACTGCCATAGAATGTAATCAGCCCGATTTCTCGGTCTTCATTGGTGTGCTGAGATTCTTGATAACTGCGGAAGTTCTCTGATTTTGAGAGCTGCGACAGCACCCACTCTATGGCTTCCACCTCACCTCTGTTTGCCCGTGACGTTCCATCTCGAACTTCCGGAGAAGATGTGTTTATCCAAATTACGTGATTGTCTGGCGAAATGAAATTTGGAATATCTATGTCATGTTTCCGGCTTTCGTTTGCTACACCACATTTTAGTCCACCATCATCAACATAGAACTGTTCAATGACACGGTTGATGTCGTTGTGCATACGATACTGTGTGTCGAAAGTGCCGCGTAGAGACGAATCTATTTGTCGGAAGAGTCTTTCAAAATGCGACTTCTCCAGAATGTCGAAGTTCTTTCTTACATACGACTCTAATTGTTCTATATGGTCGTGTTCCTCCCTGCTGTCGGCTTTCAGTTTTTGCATATGCAGTTTGAACAAAATGTCTTCCCTGTCAAGATTAGGAGGCAGCTGACGATGGTCACCAATGACTACTGCTTTCTCGCCATATACAAGAGGGAGAGACAACTCGGCTGGAGTTGCTTTGCTGGCTTCGTCCTGAATGACCGTGTTGAAACGCAAGAAGACAGGATAACCGTTTTTCTCTGTCTCGCCAAAGATTGCACGAAACCGTTTGATGAAACGTGAATCCCTGTGTTTTCCCTTTGCTTCTGTAGCAGAGTAGTTGGTATCGGAAATAGAACTGCAAGTAGCTCCTATGACATTACAATGGCTAACGTATTCCTGATATACTTCCTTTCGCCATTCGGACGGTAAATCTGTGAGAAAATCAAACCACAAACGTTTCAAGTCTTCCCGTTGCAAATGAAGTTGTGAACGCTTGTAGATGTTCTTCATCCATCTGTTCAATACAAGTTCCTGCGGATTAAACGACTTGTATTCGTCTGTATCTATGGCAACAGCATTATCTTCTGTATCAATATCTGACATTTCGATTCCTGCCCACTTTTTCATCTCCACTTGTGAGTACGCAAAACCTTCGGCAGAAAATTTGTCACCAGCAGCTACACGAATTGGTTTAACTATGTTGTGGAGAGAGAATTTCAGTCGATCTAAAGCATTGTCAACTGCAAGGTTGGCTTCCGATGTAAGTAACATTCTACTGTCTGGCTTTTGCTGTGCCAGTTGCCAAATCAGTTCGGCTATAGCTGTTGACTTGCCTGTTCCAGGAGGACCTTGTACGATGGCAAGGTCTTTGGCTTCAACTGCTTTTGCTATTGCCTGAATTTGTGATTCATTCAAAGACTCATTAAGTTGACATTTCTTTATTTGTTCGACTCGTTGTTCTATAACTTCATCTTCCAACTTGGTTGCTTTTGAAGCATCAAACAAATAGGAAGCCAGTTGAGGGTTGACTAAATCTTCGGGATGCTCAGTGATTCTGTCGAATGAATCTCTAAGACGATTGACCTTTTCTATTTCGCCAGTCATATCGTCCATGTCAGGAATAACAGCAGTGATGCAATCATTCTCAGCCATTTCCTTTATCTTGCCGCAATCTTCTGGCAAAAGATTAAAGGTAACATTTGGATATTCAATCTTGCTGAGCTTGCCAAGTTTGTATTCATTCTCTCCGTCTTTGATGATGAAACTTTGTCCATAAAGTCCGCCAAAGCGAAGTCCTTCTTTGTCTAACAATGCTTCATTGTCGAGAGTTAACAGGAAACGGTCAGCTCCATCTTGCGGATAATTGATTTCGTAAACAAATCTTGCTGGGTCGAAGGTGGTTTGTTCGCCTTCTTCTGCTAAGTCTGGCACACCATTGCGAATGCCGTTGAGAGCATAGCCGAGTTCTTCTTTCAAATCCTCCAATGCAACACGGTTCTCGTATGGAACCGTGACAACCATTAGATTTTCGTTGATTTCAAAAAAATCCAACTGAGAATAGTAGTTTTGAAGGCGAGTCTTGATGATTCCTTTTGAAGTTTCGTCCGTATCCTTAATCTGTATTTCAACAACTGGGTTTGAACGAACGGTAACATACATATTATTGCAAGAGTCAACAAATTGTTGCATATTTGAACACAAATCAGCATCTGTTTCAAAATACCAAAATCCAGGCAGTTGACTGTGACGAACAACATTTGTGCTAAACAATCTTCTTACCTCGCTCTTGAAATCATCAAAGTGGATTTGTGAATCTATCTGAGCAATCAGTTTGTTCCCTTTTGTATTCAAACTGGCGGAACCTTTCTTCAATGGAATATCCAACTGCATGTATTTCAACATGTAGTGTTGTATATTGGTCAACACCATCCATATAGAACGCAAACTAGTATCTTCATCAGACATGTTGGCAATATCTTTCTTGACTTGCTCAATCTGATGTTTGCGTTCAATGCGCTTCCTTATTTTCATTGTCAAATTGATCTTTCCATCAAGTTTGATTTCAGACACAGCACATCGTACTTTATCCCCAATAGATAAAATATTACCAACATTGCCATATTCAACTTTCGGAATAATCTGCGAGAAATGAATCAATCCATTTTGAAATGGACTGATTTCAACAAAAATTCCAAAATCTTTTATATTGACAATTTTTGCTTCTTCTATAATGTCACCAACCTGCATATTAATAATAGTCATTTATATATCAAAAAGATATCGCATTATTTTACCAGTTGCTAAAAACTTTTATAATCTCAATGTTTAAAGCACTTTCTATCTTGCATATAGTTTCCAACGACATATTTTTTTTGCCTTTTAGTACATTAGATATATATTGCTGAGTGCAGTTCATTTTCTCAGCAAGCATCCTCTGCGTCAGACCAAGTTCCATCATCCGTTTAGACATGATTGCGGCTATTCCTTGTGAGTATTGCGTCCAATCTTTTACGTCTTGTTGCATCATCACTTCTTGTGTTTTTGATATTGAAGTCATTGAAGACTTTTTATCTGTCGTTGTACTCATTGAAAATACCTTTTATCTATTTGCATGCAAAATTACGAAAAATATTCCATATTAACAACTTATATGTTGTAATTATATGAATTGGTGATATATTTTACCTATTTCCTGACAAAAAATCTCTCTTTATACCTAAATCTATGATTTAGGGAGATAAGTGCATACCTGCTCCTATTCCCCTTCATGCTGTTTTGTCTTCTACCTAATTTATATACATGGACGCAATAATCAATGTTCCTTTGTGTTCTCATAAATCACCTGCATTGTGTCTAATTTGTTACTTGACTCTTTTGTTACTTATTTAAATTACTATTACACAGTATATTATTAACCGATATGAAGAAAGTCCACCACTACTTCTTCACCCTTGCTCCCGATGACAAGTACATCAAGTACACGC
>CAZKOB010000070.1:0-17601 GCA_964554265.1 uncultured Bacteroides sp.
GCTGTTGTCTTCACAGACTCCTCCGTCGCTTCGCGCCACGCCCTCCGTCGCAAGCGACGGAGGAGTCTGTAAAAACAACTGCTTGCAACCATAAGAACCACAGGAGAATTCTATATATACAACAGCAAAATCCCAAACAGACAAGAGCCATTAAAAAAAGTTCCGCTTCTCCTCTATCCATCTACGGATTTTGGAAAAGCGGAACTATTACAACAACTCAAGTTCGTCAATTAAGCCCCCAGACAGTCAAAGAATACTGTCGTTCGACGGCACTTTCCACACTATTCGGCAAATTATGGAAAAAGTCAATGCCTGTAAGTTCCTCAAGTCTGTCCACAGTCACCACGTTCTTAGCCATCTCAGCCATAGATACATGGTGTTTGTAAGTATACCCATACTCCTTGTGTTCCATATAAAAGGCTATACTACTATAGGTATTGTTCTTCACACGAAGCAAAGCCATAAAATAGTATTTCGGTACAGGAACTTCCAGACCATTCGGACGAGTCACATATTCAAGAATCTGCTTGTCTCCTATTGTACCGCCTTTGCAAACATAAAGCGTGTCGGCGAAATTGGAATCACGTCCCTTTGTCTGTACAAATTCTTCAAGTGTAATCCAATAACCTTGATTGAAGCTGCCGATCTGAGGACTCATGTTCGTCATATAGAATGTCTGTTCATTAGCCTCTCTGCTATAAAGTCTGTCAGCGGAAGCGCAGAGATGACCTCTATTATAAATACCTCCGAATCCACGATTGCCGATTTTCTGATCTGAAGATATCTTAGGGTCGTCTTGGAAAGGATCATCTGAACGCGACACCGTCTTATTTCGCGTATTTCCATCAAACCGGAATGCCACCCAAAGCGAATGGTGCTTTTCCTTATCATATTCAAGACAAAAAGTCATGACAGAGTCGTTACCTACAGCCGTACTGTGCTGTATGAAAGTAGTGCCCGACTTCTTCAATGCCGGCACTTCTATGCGTTTCCGGTAATCAGGATTAATGGCAAAATTGCCGCTTCCTCCTCCCAAATGATAATCCTCATCCTCATCATCACAAGAGGCTACGGCAGAAACTACCGTAGCCAATGTGATAAAAAATATAAATCGATATATTTTTCTCATCGTTCGTATGAAAGACTTATTTGATATTCAAGCTCTTTATTTCCCAAGTTCCAGCCTTTACAGAAGTTCCAATATATACTAATGCCAACTGCACCTTCTTCCCTGCATAAGGAGACATATCAGCCGTTGAATCGACATAGTCCCAACTTGAACCTGAAGGATAAGCAGACAAAGACAAATCAGTCCAATTGCTTCCATCCACAGAAACCTTCACTGCAATCTGCGATTTCATTGTCTCTTCATCTGCAAAGAAATTGGCAGCATGATTAAGAGTCAATGTCGCAGAAGAAGCTTTTGTAAGATCTATTTCCGGAGAAATCAACCATGATTCACCATCATAGTTTGTAGGATTTAAAAATGAAGAAGCCTTCATTCCAAAACTTGAAGTCTGAGTCCATATAAAATTCAGCGCATCCGGTATCTGTTTGTCGTCGATTGTCCACCCTCCCTGCGAAGCAGTAAAATCTATACTGTAGAAAGCTGTATCCTCTTCACCCGTAGAAGGAGTATTGCCACCGTCGACAACACCTCCGTCAGAAGTTGTCAAAACCGCATCATCTACAAGAAGACCGGCACCACCGCCACTCTTCGCATTCATGACAAGAAGACAAACCTTTGTATCTGCATCAAGAGTGAAATTCATTGTAGCCTCAATCCAGTTGGTATTTGTGATACCATCATAATAATATACCGCAGAACTTCCCTCCTTTTTCTTATAGATATAAGTTACAGAACTACCTATAACAGCATATCCTATAGCAGCACAGGCATTGGATGTTGTTTCCGCTTTCAAATACACAGTATATGTATAGGTTCCTTTCTTCAAAGTAATTTCCTTAGAAGCAAGACGCTTGTTTGAAGACGCAATACCAGCGACAACCACCGAATACGAACCGCTATGTGCATCTGTTGACTGTGAAAGTGTAGCACTTGAAGCAGTAGATTCTGATTTCCAGTTTACAGGTGTAGTTCCTGACCATACTTCAAAACCTCCATTGCTCAACAAGTTATCGCCACTTGGTTCGTCACTTCCGCCATCAGCCTTTCCTTGCTGTATCGAGAAGTTTCTCACTTCCCATGTAGAGCCACTTACATTATCTGTATTATAATAGAAAGCCAGACGAATGGTCTTACCCATATATTCAGCAGGTATATCAATCCTGCCATTCTCAAATGTAACCCAATCTCTACCCTCGGTATGCTTTTCACACAGCGGCACCCATGTAGCCGTAGAAGCGGCATCCGTATAGTCTGCACTGATGAACAACTGCTGGTTCTCGTCTGCCTTATTGTATCTAAGGATATATTCGTATGAAACGTATGCCTCAGTAACACCATCAAGAGAAATTTCAGGAGAAACCAAATAGTAGCTTCCTGCTGTTGTCTCTTTCGTTGTGCTATTATATCCGGTAGCTTTAGCAGTCTTGAAGTCTATAATCCAGTCTCCGCTTCCGCTTGTCGTCTCACTCTTAAATCCACCCAAAGTAGTTTCAAAAGATTCCGAATAAGGAAGAGTCTTCACACCCTCGTCAGCACCTCCGCCGTTAGGGTCGTAATCACCTTCACCTTCCACAACCAAGAAGTTCTTGACTTCCCATGTAGAAGCCTTTGCCGTAGTACTGATATAACGGAGAGCCACAGTGACATTGCCACCCATATATTTCTGCGGTATGTTCACATTGCCGCTGCTATACCATGTATCCCAGTCGCTTCCCTGCACGAGATTAAAGTCGAGAGCTTCCCATGTAGCCTTTTCCACCTTTCCTTTTCCCTGATAGTCCGCACTTACAAGAAGCTGATGGTTATCTTTTAAGGTGCTTACAAGAGCATAGCGCAAAATATACTCAAACGAAACATGCGCAGCCCCCATTTCGGCACAGTCGATAGTCGGTGATACAAGCCAGCTGACAGCATCGTTGTTTGTCTTCGATCCGGAATCATAGCCAGTCACCTGTGCCGAACCATAGCTACAAGCCCAATCATAGCTTCCGACAGTAGCGACACTCTGGAAGTTTCCAAGCGACGTGGAGAAACTTTCGCTAAGGAGCACGTCTGTCTCAGTTCCGCCACCATTGTTGTTAATCTCATACGGCGCCGGCACATCCTCACAAGCTGTGAACGCAAAAACGGCAGCCGCCAAAAGTATAAATGAAAAATGTTTTTTCATATCTTTATCTTTTTATGTTATTTTATTAGTACTGATAATATTCTTCAACAGAAGGGTATATGTCGTCAACAGAACGGAGCTGAATCTGCCAGCTGCTGTAATAGCTGAGAAGTCCCGTATAACTTCTCTCATTTTGCGGCATCACAAGAAACGCTATGTCGTTCTGTGTGCTTGTACGCAGTGTGACATTTGTAGAACCAACCTTAAGCGTCCTGTCCACACCATATCCCGCATCCTGTTCTGCCTCCGGAGCAAAGATTGCCGTTCCGTCGGCCTCGGCAAGGTTGCCCTTGATAGTGACAAGCATCGGATAGTTCAGGTAGTTATTCTTGTCAGAAGCCTTCAGCCATGCTTCATCCAGCACTTTTGGCTGACACTCTGCACACGAAGGGTCAGGCTTTCCCACAAGTTCCACCTGTGTGCCACACAACTGCAGAAGCATCGGACCGAGGCGCAGGTTTCCGCTGCTCGTATAATAAGGCTGGCCTATCTTCGGCAATTTACTGTACACACCGATATAAAGTCCTTTCAGGTTCACTTTCACACGCTGTCCCAACATGAAGTAAGGATACAGACAGGTGTTCTTCACACCAAGCACGATGCCCTGATCCGTTCCCTCCTCTTCATTGATGTCGCGCAGAAGCAGAGTCTGGTAAAGATTGCCGCTAATGTCATTCGCTGCCACCACTGCTTCTATCACAATATCCTCCTGCACCTGTTCAAAAGCATTGCTTTGAGTGAAAAGCGACTTGTACATCGACTTCAGTTCCGCAATGCTGCTGTTGACTTCACCCACCGACACGGGACTGGTTATCAGCAAGTCTTCGGTATTAGGCTCGTCCGTATCGTCCATACACGATGTGAATGCACATACAGTCATGCAGCCTGCCATTATAAATGAAAATATTTTCCTCATATTGTAGTCTTTTTATTTCTTAAAACATTCAAACCTCCATACCCAAAACGTTCTGTCAGAACTTGTAGCCGATATTAAGGAAAGCATTGATTGAATTTGCATAATAATACTTTGAGTTCTTCGAGAACTTGTATGCTTTTGCCACACCGGTCTTATAGAAGTCGTCGCGATTCTGCTCATAACCACCAGTACGCAAGTTGCAGTTATTGGTTATGTTGTTCACAGACAGGTTGATAGAAATACTCCTTCCCTTCTTCAAACGTATATATCTGCCTATAGAAGCGTCCAACATGAACCCTCCGTCAAACTTCTCCTGCTTTGCCGTATAGGCATCTATCACCTCGCCCTCCTGTCCGAACAGCACACCTCCGTTCTCTTCAAGTTCAGCTTTTGTCACCTCAAACACGTTGTTGCCTTCAGCATCAATATTTGAAGCCGTATAATTTCCAATGACATTGCTGAGTCGCCTGTACTGAGAGAAGCCGACATACACACGGTCGTAGTAATTAAGATTCACACCGAAGAACCATCCGTTAATATTATAGTCGGCCCCAATGCTTACGGCTGTCAGAGGAGTGCTGCCCACATGAATGCCATCGGCAATAACCCTGACAGGCATCGTCTCATTGGTCACCGGATTCTTCCACGTGTTCAACTCCGCATTGGTCTTTGAATCCATTCCTTCATAATTGACCTGTGCATAAGGATTGTTGACATATTTAGCATCGCTTATCGTCCCTATAGCCGTAAACGAGAGATTGCTGTTGACCTGATACACCAATGCCGCTTCGATGCCATAATGCTCTTTCTCTATACCGTTCATGGTGAGATAAGTGAAACGCTCCTGCTGGTCATTGTAGAAGGCGGTCTGCTCCACCTGATTTTCAAATCTTGTATAGTATCCGGAAACTTTACCCGAAAGATCTCCAAAACGGAATGAGTATGAAAGTTCAGAACTTGCAATGTCCTCAAGAGTGAGATTATCGACAAAGTTGTTCTGCATGCGCGGAGCCACAAAACTGTTGCGCGAAAGCGGTGCCTGCTTGTCAAATCCGAAAGAAAGGCTTATGCGATGATTAGCCATAGGGCGATAAGCCAACATGATTTTTCCGCCACCGCCCATGAACTTGGCAACCCCGCTCTTTCCGTATGAGTTTTCCGGTGCACGTCCGTTGCGCATACGTCCGTCGCGCTCAATGGTAGTACCTTCAAGATGCGCCCCTGCTGCCAAATTGAAACGTCCTTCCGTATATTGGTACTGCCCCCAAAGGCGAGCTTTGTTCACGAATATATTGTAGTCATATCCAAACCTGTCTCCCTCTCCTATGCTGCGGTTAGGATTGTTGAGGTCGTTTTGTGCCTCAGTGCTCCAGCGCCCATAGTCGTTGGCCGCAAACTTGTCGTAATCAGTATAGCGAGTAGCTCCGAGCAAATCCGCCATTGTCTTGTAGTGTATGCCTTTGGTCGTACTGAGATACACTCCCAAATCATACTTGCTGAACTGGTTGACACGATGGTTGAAAGTAGAATTGAATGCAAAGACCATCTGGTCGTTGTGTCTGCGCTCCTGATAATAGAGCGCCTCTCCTCCGTTCTGCTCATTCACACGATTGACATAGTACATCCTGTCCCAGTTGATTTGCCTGTTTGCTTTGTCGGAAGTCCAGTAGTACACCATATCATTGTATTGGTCAAGCAAAAACGAATTTTCCTTCAGATAATCAGGGTTGTTTTTGTCAAGGTCATATACATCGAAGATACCGCTCGGCAGGTTCTTGTAATAATCGGGACGAGGGTCGTATGCATCCCCGTTCCATCCAAGAGCGGTAGAGCTGTACATGCTATACCTGAATCCTGCAGAAGTGGTAAGCTTCTTCGTATCATCCATGTCCCAGTCCCACGTAATGATGGCAGTAGGTTCAAAGTCTCTTACCACCCTTGAATTTCTCTTTTCTCCATTCTGATAACCCCAGTTCGGATTGTAATAATGGGAATTTGCCAGCCAGTATGCCTCCTCTGTAGAAGCCCCCTGCTGTGCACGCTCTGTCGGCGCACCGAAAGTCACAAGCGAAAGACTATGGTTAAGGTTGAACCGTTTTTCCGCAGCGAGGAAATAGCTGAACGAATTGTAGAAGGTACCTTCTATCACACCCTCGTTTGCCCATCTGTAGCCTACACTTCCGGCAAAAGCCCATCCGTTGTCCATCAGTCCCGTAGCAAAAGTATATCCTCCACGGACAAGGTAGTTGCGATTGCATCCGGAAAGCACAATCTTGTTTCCCTGAGCAAACTGGCTCGCACGCGAATTGATATTTGTAGCTCCGCCGACTCCGGTCACCCCGAAACTATTTGCTTCGAAGCCCGACACTCCCTCCTTGTTGCGTGTGGCATCATTCATGCCTCCAATCATTCCATAGCTGAAACGTCCAAGCTCCATGTCATTCAGCAGAAGCCCGTTCATGTAGGTCTGATTGTACATGTTGTCGTATGCACGAATCTTGAAGCGCATAGGACTGAACAGGTATCCCACATCCGAAAGATAAGGGTCGCTCTTTGAAGAGACAAGCGACGACACCGTCTGAGCCATGTCACCGTCTTCATCGAGCTGGCTTTCAGTAAACGTAAAGTCGGAATTGTCATCCACACTTCTGAGGCTGTCAGTCTGATGCTGTGCCATCATTACTAAAGCGACACACCACACTGCAGCCGTTAGTTTTACACCTTTACTCATATACACATTATTATTATTTAGTATTATGTCCATTTGTCGGTTCTCTGCTGATGCTACCTTCCACTATACACATATAAATATATATAGTAAAATACAATGTACTTATCATACAAAATTCTTTTCGTTGCAAAGCTAATCGAGAAAGTACACAAATCTTTTGCAAAAATATAAATATTTCATTTCTATACAAGAATTATGACTTATAAAATAAAATTTCGCACATCTTTAACACCATTTCAGCAATATGACCTAATATATTCAATACAACAATTTTCATTTTGCAATTCTGATTTTTCATGGAGCAGGCAGATGTCTTCACGGACTCTCATCATGGTTTGGGCAGATTCAGGCTGATGTTTCCACGGATTCATCTTATGGCTTGGAACAACGGAGGAGTATGTGAAGACGCCAACCTAAATTCATTGACAGCACATAAGGGTTCTGCAAGTACACTCACCTGAAATACCAGTATCTCGTGCATCCGGCGTCCTAAGTATCCTGAAATCGGCGATTTTTCTGTGAATCCCCACCTCCTCCTCTTTTCCATGACGACCTTAATATTATATATAGAAAACTGATTCAGGTCTCGTTGCAGATGCGTCAGGACAAAATACTACATCCTTGGAGCGACTGCACCGGAAATATAAAATCACCTTACTGAAAAGTCAAATTCACCGCACTATTTTTTATAATCTGCACTGCTGATTGTAAAATCAACAGTGCTGATTATACAATCAGCAGTGCAATTTTTATAATCAGCAGTGCAGATTATAAAAGAAAATGCGATAAAAACGACTTTTCAGTAAGGCCAAATTAATTTTTCACAGGCTGCAACACTATGAATATCAATATTCTAAGAAGTATGCCGGTTTGAGTGAAAGTTCAAATACCGTT
Source organism: uncultured Bacteroides sp. (assembly GCA_964554265.1). Lineage (GTDB taxonomy): Bacteria > Bacteroidota > Bacteroidia > Bacteroidales > Bacteroidaceae > RGIG8745. Next base: position 7,838 of record CAZKOB010000070.1, read on the forward strand.
CGAATCAAAAAAACTATGGATTTCAAGTGTGGCGCAACAACAAAACTTATTTGACATGGCAAACATCACTCCGGAAGCTTCCTGCCGGCCGAATCCCCCAAAAAGAAAAGCAAGCGCCAACATAGGTCTGCAAGCACTTCCGGAAAACGCATATGGCCACGGAGAAACACATTTGTCGGGCTTTTAATATAAAATTCATATTTTTTAATTTTCCCTCTCATTTTTTTTTTTGATATTTGTCGACTGAAGAAAAAAATGTTCACAATAAAACATTTAAACAAATATGAAAAAGATTTTTATACCTCTCATTGTAATGGTAGCAGCCATTATCTTTACCGCCGGTCGTCCGGAAGGAAAACGCTATGCCCTTTACGGAATAGCATTCTACAATCTGGAAAATCTGTTTGACACGATTCACGACAGCGGCAAGAACGATTGGGAGTACACCCCTGAAGGAACCAACAAATGGGGAAGCATGAAGTACAAGAACAAACTGGCCAACATGTCGAAAGTATTGTCAGAACTGTGTACAGACAAACTTCCGCATGGGGCAGCAATCATAGGCGTGTCGGAAGTCGAGAACCGCCGTGCCCTCGATGACCTCGTGAGCCAACCGGCACTGAAGGAACGCAACTACCAGATTGTCCACTACGAAGGTCCGGACAGACGTGGCATAGATTGTGCCTTCCTGTACAACCCACGGTTCTTTAAAGTGGAGAACAGCAACCTTATACCTTATGTGTATCCCAACAACGATACCACATACGCCACAAGAGGTTTCCTGCTTGTCAGTGGCAAATTGGCAGATGAGAATGTACATGTAATAGTCAACCACTGGCCATCCAGAGGTGCTGTAAGCGAATTTCGTGAACTTGCAGGCAGACAGGTACGCGCCATCAAGGATTCCATTCAGCGGCTTGACCCGAATGCGAAAATCATCATCATGGGCGACATGAACGACGACCCCAACAACAAGAGTATGACTGAGGCTCTTGGATGCAAGCACAAGAAAGAAAGCACGGGTGACAAAGATCTCTATAATCCTTGGTGGGACATGCTCTACAAAGTAGGACAGGGTACGCTCCTCTATGACGGAAAATGGAATTTGTTTGATCAGATTGTATTTACAGGCAATATGTTGGGCAACGACCGCTCAACCCTGAAATTCCATAAAAATGAAGTTTTCCTGAAAGATTACCTCATACAGCAAGACGGAAAATTCAAAGGAAGTCCCAAGCGTACACATGCAAGTGGTGTATGGCTCAACGGATACAGCGACCACCTGCCGACGCTCATATATCTTGTGAAAGAGATAAAATAAGAAAAATATTTTGCATACACCAATGCGACAGGTCATGTCCGCGAACCAAGTATACGTGAGTTCAGGACAAATTTTAGAGAGTCAGCGGACAGGGATGGCTACCAACCGCCTCTGTCCGCTGACCCATAAAAACTGCGTTATTAATATTCATCACGATACAGCTTTCATTTATAAAAGGGGGATGAGCGGAAAACGAGACTCGAACTCGCGACCCCAACCTTGGCAAGGTTGTGCTCTACCAACTGAGCTATTTCCGCAATAATAAATTGCAATATTCTATAAAATATATCTATCCGAAAAATGAAGAAGAGAAGGAAAATCGAACTTTCACGAGTTGTGCTCACTACCCCCTCAAAGTAAAATAGCGCGTCTACCATTCCACGCCCCTCCCCATATTGCAACGTCCCTTTTATCGTGTCTTTACTTCACGAAATAGAACTGTGCCCACGACAAGACTCGAACTTGCACGTCTTTTGAACACTCGCACCTGAAACGAGCGCGTCTACCATTCCGCCACATGGGCATTACAATATGGATTCCACTTCTGTGTCATATCCCATGAGCGGAAAACGAGACTCGAACTCGCGACCCCAACCTTGGCAAGGTTGTGCTCTACCAACTGAGCTATTTCCGCAACATCAATATGTTTTGTATTTAATGAGCGGAAAACGAGACTCGAACTCGCGACCCCAACCTTGGCAAGGTTGTGCTCTACCAACTGAGCTATTTCCGCAATACATTCTTACAAGGACTAACTTATATTAGAGCCATGTGCTCTTCCTCCGAATTGCGAGTGCAAAGATAGTGCTTTTTTCTATTGTAGCAAAATAAATAAGCGTTTTTTGTTACAAAAAGTGCGTTTTATGTTTGTTGTTGTATTTCGTCAACATATTCTATGTCAAATTCTCCATGGCCAACAAGACTTGGTATGCGATGATTATTACGCGTTATATTGGGTAGTTTACTTAGAATACGGACTTTATGCGTCAGTATAATGGTTAGAAATCAGTCGGTTGACAGAATTATTGATTAAAACTTTATGATTTTCAATTGATTAAAGTTACAATCAACTATTCAATCAACCAAACTGACAGACAATGGCAGGTTATAAATCCTCTTTACATCGATTGGCACCCACTGCCTCATGATTTTGCCCGTTATTGTGCAGAAAACTCTTTTATTCTCTGTTCTTCCGAAAGTTTACAAATCAATAATGTGTTATCTTTTTCTGCTACAATATAGCCGTCAAGTCCTTGAATTACAACTTTGCGCTCTTCTGAAGTGTGAACTATGCAATTCTTGGTCTCATACAGACCAACCTCTTTTCCTATTACGGCATTGTCATTTCCATCTTTTGGAGCAAGAGTATGCAATGAACCCCATGTTCCAAGATCGCTCCAACCGAAATCAGCCGGCATCACAAATATTTCTTCAGCTTTCTCCATGACTGCATAGTCTATAGAGATATTCTCACATTCAGGAAATCTTCGATCTATAACTTCCTGTTCCTTGTCCGTACCGTATATAGGGAGCATGCTTTCAAATATTTCAGAAAGATTAGGCTGATATACTCTCAAAGCATTAACAATTGTTTTTACGCTCCAGACAAAAATGCCGGAATTCCAGAAGTATTCTTTTTTCTTTATATATTCTTTTGCCGTCTGCAGATCCGGCTTTTCACGAAAAGAATCAACACGATAGATAGATTTGTTCCTTAGTGAAGCGGTTGTCAAATCTGCTTGTATGTATCCGTAACCTGTTTCCGGTCTTGTTGGTGTCATACCGAGAGTCACTATGGCATCGGTCTCTGCTGTAAAAGACAAGGCTGATGTGACGACACGTTTAAACTCGTCCGTATTCATCACGATATGATCGCTTGGAGTGATCACCAAATTTGCTTTAGGGTTCTTCGATTTGATTCTCCAGCTTACATAGGCTATACAAGGGGCCGTATTTCGTCTGCAAGGTTCAAGCAAAATATTTTCCACCGGAATTTCCGGTAGTTGTTGTTTCACTATCTCTGCATATTTTGCAGATGTTACTACCCATACATTCTCCGGTTCAACAATTCCCTTGAAACGATCAAAAGTCAACTGTATGAAAGTTCTTCCGCATCCAAGTACATCAATAAATTGTTTTGGACATTCAGGAGTACTCATCGGCCAGAAACGGCTTCCCACACCACCAGCCATAATAACCAAGTTGTTATTCTTCATAATAAAATAGTTTGTCATTTACGAATTACACGATGGTTCAAGACAAAATAACATTTCAGACAAAAACTTGAATGTTCGATGTCGAGAGAAGGCAAAGATACAAAGAATCCACGAGAAAACAGCATAAATCCGAGAAATAAAGTGATTTACAATAATTTTGTCTAACATTGTAGGCTTGTTGTCGGAGACGGAATATGCCGTAAGTGCGTCGCGGATGTTCGTAAGGAAGTTTTCCGATGCTTTTTGCGCGCCTTTTACTGATGAACATGCTGTCTTTCTCAGAGGCATTTCTTCTTTCATTTTGACACTAAGTCGACTCGTAGCAGACGGAACTTTATTAACATAATTAAGATTCATTCACACTTGTTTGACTGCCTGATTCTTGAAATTTTATTGATAAGTAATTGATAATCAAAAGAATACTATTTTAATAGAACTATGCAGTTTTAGGTACAAGAAGTACAGGTAGGGACAAAAATAGGATATGCTGATAATCAGTAAGTTATAAAAATACTTGTCTGATATCCTGTTTTTCGCCACCAAAAACCATTTTTGTTTGTTTCGTGGTGTTGAAAAATCCGGTTACGATTTTTTAAGAAATCAATTTGGACAATATCTGATTTCAGCCCGAAAAACGGACCACCTCAAACGCGTTCACCCTGAAAATAAATTTTGTTCACCTTGAAATTTGACCTTCCGTGCACTTTTCTTTCAGGAGAGACCCATACAAATGTAAATAAATGTATCTTTTCGGAATGCTATTTATACTATTTTTACATTTGAGATTCAAGGTCTGAAAACAGCCTTAGGATCGCACAAATGGAACTTCGATAAGGTCCGGCCGATTTTATGCGATTCTGAGAGCCTTGAATTTTAACATTTCAGATTGTCAAGAAAAACCCGTAATTTATGACAAACAGATGGTGCAAAGTAGGGATAACCGGGCTGATTTATGAGGAGTCAGGGCTCATGAAAAGACATCAGAGAACAGTGAGAATCTTCGATGAGAATGTTTGGGTGACACGATGACGAAGTCAGGAAGTAAAACAGGTCGAATCCCGGATAATTTTTGTAACTTCACGATGAACCTTTCTTAAACCGGACGCGCGTATTCGATAGGTGTATAAAAACAAATTGCGTACTTTTTTAGGGTACGCAATTTGGAAAAATGTGTTGCTCAGCGATTTATGCTTTTGGTATTTTTCAAGGTGACAAAGTCGGAAAAAAGACCCTTACCTTGTGTCATACTGTGTCCGTATGTCGAAAAAGCCGCATTTAAAACTTCAGCAGCAGATGATTTCAGACGAAAAAGATCCTTTAAGAACCTCCATAATCGGTAGAAACCGCAACCAGTCAGAACAAGTCCGGTTTTCTCTTTCTGGCTTCCTCTATAGTCAATGTTTCCTTTTGCTTGGTCTGGTGCCGCTCGCGCAGTTCCGCATATTTGCTGTCAAGAGCATGTGCAAAGGAATCGTGCAGGGTTGGGTTGAGCAGCCGTGCCGCAGCAATAGCGTTTTGTGAGGCATCTTTCATCCATACGATAGGTGCAGAATATACAGGTGCTATTTTCAATGCCGTATGCAGCTCGCTGGTGGTCGCCCCTCCTATCATGAGAGGAATGTTCACCCCTTCTCGTTCCAAAGCTTTGGCCACACCGACCATTTCTTCCAGCGAAGGAGTGATAAGTCCGCTGAGTCCGATAATGTCTACTTTTTCCTCTATCGCTCTCCTTACGATTTCTTCTGTCGGGACCATTACCCCCAAGTCGATGATCTCGTAATTGTTGCATGCAAGGACCACACCGACAATATTCTTGCCAATGTCATGAACATCTCCTTTCACAGTGGCAAGCAACACTTTCCCGGCCTTTGCCTTTCCTTCTTTTTTGTCCGCTTCGATGAAAGGTTGAAGAAAAGCGACTGCTTTCTTCATTGTACGTGCTGTTTTGACCACTTGCGGCAGAAACATCTTTCCTGAACCAAACAAGTCTCCTACTTTGTTCATGGCATCCATGAGAGGGCCTTCTATGATTTTTACAGCATCAGCATACTTTTCCATCGCCTCGTTCAAGTCTTCTTCAAGATGGTCGCCCATACCTTTAACAAGAGCATATTCAAGCCGTTGCTCCACCGTTTTTCCGTCCCTCCAGCTCGTCTTCCCGGCTGTCGGTATATCTCCTGTATTCTGCGCCTTTATGCGTTCTGCAATCTCGACGAGACGTTCGGTCGCGTCATTGCTACGGTTCAGCAGCACATCGTCTATAGCAGCCAGCACATCTTCCGGTATGTCCGAATAGGTGACCTGAGTGGCCGGGTTTACGATTCCCATGTCCTGTCCCACGGCTATGGTGTGATATAGAAAAGCGGCATGCATGGCTTCGCGTATGTAGTTGTTTCCGCGAAAAGAGAAAGAAAGGTTACTTATGCCGCCGCTGATATGAGAGCCGTACAGATTGTTTTTTATCCATGCCGTGGCGCGTATGAAGTCCGCAGCATAATTGTTGTGCTCTTCCATGCCCGTTGCTACAGCCAATACATTCGGGTCGAATATGATGTCATGAGGGTTAAATCCGACTTCATCCACAAGTATACGGTAAGCTCTTTCGCATATCTCTATCTTTCGCTCGTAGGTTGTCGCCTGTCCCTGTTCGTCGAATGCCATCACGACAACGGCAGCTCCGAGTCTCTTTATCTGTCCGGCGTGGTCTGTAAACTTTTCCTTGCCTTCCTTCAGCGATATTGAATTGACGATGCATTTTCCCTGTACACATTTCAGTCCGGCTTCTATGACTTCCCATTTTGAGGAGTCTATCATTATTGGAACCCGCGAAATATCCGGATCGGACATTATAAGATTAAGGAAGTTCACCATCTCTGCTTTTGCATCGAGCAATCCGTCATCCATATTGATGTCGATGATGAGTGCTCCGTCTTCCACCTGTTTCCTGGCTATCGACATAGCCTCTTCATATTTTTTCTCGTTGATTAGGCGCAGGAACTTCCGTGAGCCTGCCACGTTACACCGTTCTCCTATGTTGATGAAGTTCTTTTCTTGCGACACTTCAAGCAGTTCGAGTCCGGAGAGCCACATTGCATCTGGTTTCCCTGCCGGAATATGCGGCTTTTTCCAAATGCCATCCTTATGTCTTATTATGTTCTGATATTCGACTATGAATTTGTCTGTGGTGCCACAACATCCTCCTATAATATTGACAATCCCTTCGTCGACATATTCTTTGACCTCAGCAGCCATTTCTTCCGGTGATTGGTCATACTGCCCGAGACTGTTAGGCAGTCCTGCATTCGGGTATGCCGAGATATAGTAAGGTGCGTGAGCGGCAAGTTGCCTAAGGAACGGCTTCAGCTGTTTGGCTCCGAACGAACAGTTGAGGCCGACAGAAAATATCCCGGCGTGCTGTACTGAAGCAAGAAAGGCATCAAGCGTTTGTCCGGAAAGGGTTCTTCCGGCTATGTCGGAAACTGTTACGGACAGCATTATCGGAACTTTTAGTCCGGTAATTTCCATTGCCCTTTCGGCGGCATAGATTGCCGCTTTTGCATTAAGTGTGTCGAATATGGTTTCGATAAGCAAGGCATCTACTCCGCATTCAAGCATTGCCTGCATTTGCTCCGTGTAAGCTTCCGCCAGTTCGTCGTATGAAAGATTGCGTAGGGCCGGATTGTTCACATCCGGACTGATCGAGCACGTTTTATTTGTAGGGCCCACAGAGCCAGCCACAAACCGTGGCTTTTCCGGAGTACGTGCTGTATATTCGTCTGCGAGTGCTCTGGCAATCTTACAACCTGCAGCAGTGATTGCCTTGCAATGGTCGGCCACGTGGTAGTCGGCCATAGAGATTCTCTGTGCAGAAAACGTGTTGGTTTCAATGATGTCCGCTCCGGCATCAAGGTATTTTCTGTGGATGTCGCTTATGATGTCCGGACGAGTTATATTCAGAATGTCATTGTTGCCTTTCATCATTCCCGGTACATCCTTGAATTTGTCTCCTCTGAAGTTTTCTTCTGTCAAGCCATAGTGCTGAATCATGGTTCCCATCGCTCCATCGAGAACCAATATCCGTTCTTTTATTATCTTCTCAAGCATCACCGTATTTGTTTTTTTGTTCCCATCCTGTCTCCGTTTGCTGGCAGAGGTTCAGTAGAAATTCTTTCTTGCAGAGTCCATCTCTCTCCTGTCTTCCTTTTCCTTCATGCTCTGACGTTTGTCATATTCTTTCTTTCCTCGTGCCAGTGCAATGACAAGTTTGGCAAGCCCCTTTTCGTTGATGAACATCCTTACGGGTACAATAGTGAATCCCGGGGCCTTTGTCTCGGATTCCAGATTTCTCAGTTCCTTCTTGCTGAGAAGAAGCTTGCGTTCGCGTCTTTCAGTATGGTTGTTATACGAACCATAGAAGTATGGAGCTATATACATGTTCTTGACCCATAGCTCGCCATTGTTGAAATAGCAGAATGTGTCGACAAGACTTGCCTTGCCCATTCTTATGGATTTTATTTCTGTCCCTGTCAATACGATTCCGGCTGTAAATGTATCTACAAATTCATAGTCGAATGAAGCCCTTTTGTTCTTGATATTGACAGCAGCTTGCTTTATAGTCTTCGTTTTCATCTGATTGATCGGCAGTTTGTAAGTCTTTGGGTTCATGAAAGGGTACAGAACCTTTCGATATTCTCTTTTACATACGAAGCGACTTCAAGCGTGGTTCCTTCATAAAAGTCATCCAGAAAGTCATCTCCGTAGTCGTTCAGTATTTCAAAATTCTCGTACAGAGCCATAAAATCCTCATCACTCATGTCGGCCTCTATTTCATCTTTGTGCTTGTTGTACTCTTTTTTTACATTAAAAATCAGTTTGGCGAATTCCTTCAGTCCCCATACCTTCTTTATGACGAGAGGGAACGGACTGTCGAAGATGTAATTGCCATATCCATTATGGATAAGCTGTATAAATCCGCCTTCTGCAACTTCATCCTTGATATATCTGTATGCCAACAGCGTATGTTGGTCTGTATTCAGCAGGTCCATGTTCCCGGCTGTCAACCGGCCACCGATGCTGTCTATATATGTGTCTGTAATAAAATCAATAAACTTGTCTGCTCCCTTCGACCAGACCTCTTCTATTGTCTCTTGTGAAATATGTGTCATTATTTTTCTTCTGCGTTGTTTGACAATGACAAAGGTACACATTTTTGCATGAATGAATGAAAAAATGACTGTAAAGATTTGATTTGAATGGATGAAAGTTGAGGATTTCTGTCGATCGGCTGCACGAAGATGTCAGATTCCGGCTTTTCTATTTGTGATTTTTACGCGGGTTCAGTTTAAGAAAGTCCTGTAAAAAGTCAAGTAATCTGTTCAGGTTACATCAGAGTACGCAATGACAAAGTCAGGACAAACAATGTAAAATCAATTGTTTTGCCGGTGAATATGCGGTCTTTCCCAGGAATATTTCTTCTTTCTTTTTGACACCAAGTCCACCCGTAGCGGACGGAACTTTATTAACATAATTAAGATCCGTTTACATATGAATAATCATTGATTTTTTGATAATTCATATATAAACAATTGATAATCAACAAAATACTATTTCAGCAAAACGATGCGGTTTTAGGTGCAAAAGGTACAAGTAGAAATAGAAATAGGACATACTGATAATCAGCGAGTTATAAAATTTCTTGTTCAAGATACTTGTTTTTCGCCACCGGAATCCATCTTTGTTTTTCGTGGCGTTGAAAAATCTGATTTTGATTTTTTAAGAAATCAACTTCAGTCAATATCCAATTTCAGCCCGAAAAACGGACGTTCTCAAACTCGTTAACCTTGAAAATAAATTTCGTTCACCTTGAAAATGTTTTTAAAGTGCCTTTTAAACAAATTTGGTGCACCTTGAAAATCGGTCTTCCATGTACTCTTCTTTCAGGCGAGGCATGCATGAATGTGAATAAATGTATCTTTTCAGGGTGCAAATTGTATTATTTTTACATTTGGACTTCAAGGCCTGAAAAAGGCCTTAGAATCGCATAAATGGAACTTCGGCAAGGTTTGGTCAATTTTATGCGATTCTCGGAGGCTTGAATTTTAACATTTCAAATTGTCAAAAAAAGGTTCATCCTACATTTCGAGTGATACGGCAATCATGTAGCGCGAACAGACTTAGTTCAAAATATCTTTCATCTCTGAATCCGTATGCATTTCTCTTCAACACCT
>CAZKOB010000071.1:0-17576 GCA_964554265.1 uncultured Bacteroides sp.
TGATTATAAGCAAATAAATTTCACGGACAGAAAAAGTGACGAAAACAGGAAGAAATAAGTGTGAATTTCAATAAGAAAGGAAGTGGTGCTAAGTTCTATAAAACTGTTGGACAAACGAAAGCAGGTAATGTAAGTTCGTTTATTTTCGGTCTTGGCAAAAGTGGCTTCGTGTTCTGGAACGCAGCCATACAAGGTACTACGAATTTTGGCAGACAGGCAAAGAGACATCCTGCAAAGGCTCTTACCGCAATGGCGACAATGTTCATTCTTGGCGCACTCATGGCACACCTTAACGGTGACGATGACGACGATGACAAGAACGCATACTACAACCTGCCCGACCATGTGAGACGCAGTAACCTCTTGTTCCGTGCTGGCGACCATTGGATTTCACTGCCATTGCCACAGGAGTATCGTGCTATTTACAGTATGGGCGAACTCATGTTGTCAGTGTTGAGCGGAAAGGAACACTACACCGATGGTGAGCTTGCAGAGAAAATCATGGGTCAAATGACACAGGTTCTTCCGCTTGACATCATGGAAGGTGGTGGAAGCTGGGGTGCGTTCATACCAAGCTTTGTTAAACCTCTTGCCGAGGCATATGTAATGGAGAAGAGCTGGATGGGAATGCCACTCTACAAAGGAGCAGGCAATAAGGATGCCTATAATAAGAACAAACCACAATGGACAAAGGCTTACAAGAGTGCGAACAAATACATAGTCGGACTTTCCGCCGCCTTGAACGAAGCGACAGGCGGAGACCCTCATACAAAAGGGTGGCTGGACAAACCGATATTCGGAATTGATTTAATCAACCCTGCAAAGGTGGAGTATTTGCTTAACGGTTATTTCGGAGGTGCGTTCAAAACCATAGACAAGCTGGTGAAAACAGGAGAGACCTTCTTTGGTGACAGGGAGTACGACCCACGAAGTATATTACTTGTGAATCCTCTGCTGAAAGCTGGAGACGAGCGCACAGAGTTCAAAGCGATAAACAATGAGTATTTCCGTCTGAAAGACGAGCACGACACAATAAAAGACCGTCTGAAAGGCTATGAGGACGATACCTACAATGGTGTGTTTGACTATGCGGAAAAGATAGACTTCCTGTATAACTCACCAGAATATGCCCGATATGAAATCTTTGAGGATTACAAGAAAGACATAGATGATTTGTATGATGAACTAAATGAGGCTGCTAATGAAAAGGAATACAAACTTATCGAAACGGAATTGAACGAACTGAAAAAAGAGACGATTCAGGAGATGAACAAAACTCGTAACCGTAAATAGTTATAGCAACTGTCATTACTTAGGGCATTACCTTGAGGGTGTGTCAAAATGAAAATGACTACTCCCAAAAGTTACAGATTGTAACTACAATACTTAAATAGGGGCGTATCAAGCTCTGTATTGAGTAATGATATGCCCCTTTCTTTAGTCTTTTAGGATGTTCTAATTTCAAATTATAAGTTCATCTTTTCAAAAAAAATGAATTTCGGCACACCCCCTTTTGGGGATTCCTGAGTTGAAAACTTCTTGTCTTATTCCCCTCTCTCTATTAATCATGAAGAAGAAAATGTTGTAAATTTTGATGAATCTCTTGCGGAGAGATGTGTTAATCATGTGCAAAAGTTACATAAAAAATCGCGTTTTTTATGTAACTTTGCATATAATTCGTATAAACAACAGGTATGCTTGTATACAATACAACTTTTCATGTGAGTAATGACGATGCCGGAAATTTCGTCATTTTTGTAAATGAAATGTATATACCGGAAGCAATCAAGTCCGGTGAACTGAGAAATGCCCGGCTGGCAAGGATTATCAGTCATAAGGATGCAGATTCGGAATGCTTCTCATTACAGTTTGAGACCGATAATTCCGCATCCCTGCACAAATGGTATGCCACAGTAGGAGCAGCGCTGAACGAGAACATGCTGAAGGCTTTCAAGAACAAAGTGGTCGGTTTTCCTACATTGATGGAAGTGATATAGAAAACTTCTGGTTTCAGCCGTTCTTCTGAAAAGGAAATATGGACAGAGTCAAACAGGAAAAGATTATACTGGGTATCGACCCGGGTACGAATGTCATGGGCTACGGGGTGCTGAAGGTCTGTGGCAATAAGGCGGAGATGATAGCGATGGGAGTGATAGAGCTTCATAAATATGCGGACCATTATCTTCGGCTGGGACGTATCTTTGAGCGTGTCACGAACATCATCGATTCGTATCATCCGGACGAGCTTGCGATTGAAGCTCCGTTTTTCGGCAAGAACGTACAGTCGATGCTCAAGCTCGGAAGAGCGCAGGGAGTGGCTATCGCCGCAGCCATAGAGCGCGACATGCCTATTACGGAATACGAGCCGCGAAAGATCAAGGTGGCGATAACCGGAAACGGTGCGGCATCGAAGGAACAGGTGGCAGGTATGCTGAAGAGAATGCTGAATATACCGGAAGCATCGATGCAGGAGCAGATGGACGCGACCGATGCCCTCGGGGCTGCCTATTGCCATTTCATACAGATGGGGCGTCCGGCCATAGAACATACCTTTTCTTCGTGGAAGGATTTTGTGAATAAGAATGCGGACAAAGTGCACAAATAATTGTGAAATGTCATAAGAAAGGCATATCTTTGTCCGATTAAAAAATGAATAAAATGACAGACCAAAAGCCTATTATGCTTTCAAGGGCGTATGCAATGGAATACGGCACGTTTTTAGGAGTGGCATGGATAGCAGTATTTGCTCTTTATGTTTACGGAATACTTGGTGCGGATGCACTGCTTATGCTGTTTGCATGTATCGGGTTCTGCACGCTTCCGTTTGTCGCTTTCTATTTTGCATGGCGATACAAGCAGCATCTTGAACCGGAAGAAAGACTGCCGTTCTTTGGAGCATGGATTTTTGTTGTGACCATGTTTGTATATTCCTGTCTGATTACAGGAGCGGCAGAATATTTTTATTTCGCATACATGGATGAGGGCGCATTGGTGGAATGTTTCCGCTCCATAGTGGAAGATCGCGAGGTGATAGGACTGTACGAACAGATGGGAATGGCAGACACATGGCGGGTGTTGAAATCGAGTGTCGATGACATGGCCGGGCTTTCGCCTCTTGATGTCACATTGATGCTGTTCAACCAGAATATCTTCGTATCGCTGATTCTGAGCATACCGGCGGCTTTTATCGCTTCGATGAAACCCAAGTTGCGAAAAGAAGTGCGTGGAGCGAAAAAAATGTAGAACGAATGACGGCGAAAGGTGTCGGTTGCCGTCATGTTGCAGGTAGAAAAAACAAAAATATATAAACAGAGAATTAAGGGATATGGACATATCAGTCATTATACCATTATATAATGAGGAAGAGTCGCTTCCGGAACTGCATGCCTGGATAAGACGCGTGATGGAACAGCATGGATTCAGTTATGAGGTGATATTTGTAAATGACGGTTCGACAGACGGATCGTGGGAGGTCATAGAGCGTCTGAGCAAGGAAAATCCAGAGGTGCATGGCATAAAGTTCAGACGTAACTATGGGAAAAGTCCGGCTTTGTATCATGGGTTTGAACGTGCGGAAGGGAATGTGGTCATTACTATGGATGCGGACCTTCAGGACAGTCCGGATGAGATTCCGGAGTTGTATCGCATGATTATGGAAGATAAATACGACCTCGTGAGCGGATATAAGCAGAAGAGATACGACCCTTTGTCTAAGACTATACCGACCAAACTGTTCAATGCCACAGCGCGGAAGGTCTCTGGAATAAAGAACCTGCATGACTTCAACTGTGGATTGAAAGCCTATAGGAAGGAAGTGGTGAAGAATATAGAGGTATATGGTGAGATGCACAGATACATTCCTTATCTTGCAAAGAATGTGGGATTTGCAAGGATTGGGGAGAAAGTGGTGCATCATCAGGCCAGAAAATATGGCAAGACGAAGTTCGGACTCGACCGCTTTGTGAACGGATACCTTGATCTCATATCGTTGTGGTTCTTGTCGACATACGGGGTGCAGCCTATGCATGTGTTCGGATTGGTGGGGACGCTGATGTTTGTCATCGGTCTTGTTGCCGCTATATGTGTCGGGGTGTTCAAGCTCGTGGCGCTGTATAATGGAGGAAACTACATTCTTGTGACAGATTCTCCGTATTTTTACATAGCCCTTACGATGATGATTCTTGGAACCCAACTTTTTGTGGGCGGATTTATAGCAGAACTTATAAGCCGCAATTCGCAGGAAAGGAACAAGTATCAAGTAGAGAAAATCATTTGACAAACAATATTGGCAATGACGATTCGAAGGAATAAAAAAAGCAGGGCTGTAATGTATGCAGCCCTGTTCGTTATATCTGTTTCAACACTTGTCAGGATGACATCCTGCTCTTCCAACAACTGTCCTCTTGAGAATTTTGTGGGATGTAATTTGTATTTCTACGACAGTGAGGGGATCCCTATCACATATACCGGAGAAATTACGGTGAAGACGCTTCTTTCCGGAGTCAAGACGATTTATACATACAGAAAACTTGGAGAGCAGACCGTGGTCAAGGACTGGAGGGATGAGGCGCTGACGGAGCAGGGATATACGGAAACTGTCAGCGAAGTGCGTCGTGACACAATACTTGTGAACAAGGCTTCATCACGAAACAACGTGGAAATTCCTTTGGCTTATTTCCAGAAAAGTGATACTATAATCTTTAGCTATTCGGAGATAAGTTCTTCGGATACGATATTGATAGCGCATGACAGTTATCCGCATGTTGACCTTCCTGAATGTGGAGCATACCGTTTCCATACTTTGACAGGTGTTGCTTCAACGGAGGTGGGAATCGATCACATTGAAATAGCAAATCCGACAGTGAATTATGAAGGTAATGAAAATATCAGAATTTATTTCAATGGTGTTGCGGAATAAGTTCGTGGCATGTGCAGCGATGGCATCGGTATTGCACGGTACAGGTGCTTCGGCTCAAACCGGTAACCCGGACGAACCGCAGAAACCTACGAAATATGTGGCAGTGGAGATAGAGAAACCGGAACTTCTGTTTTTTCAGGGGTTCACTCTTTCTGCGGACATGTTCGGACCGCTCATGTATGCTTTTTCTGACTATGGAAATATAGAGGCTGCATTGCGGCTGAATCTCAAAAATACTTATTTCCCTATTGTTGAAGCCGGATATGGTGTCTGTGACAAGACAGACATGAATACCTATATTATATATAAGACATCGGCACCATATCTGAGGATTGGGTGTGATGTCAATTTTCTGAAGGACAAATTTCAGGATAACAGACTGTTTGTAGGGTTGCGTTACGGCATATCCAATTTCAGCTATGATATATCAGGTCCTGATATGACAGACCCGATACATGGAGGGACCGAACCTTTTAGCTTTAAAGGAATCAACACTACAAGCCAGTGGATTGAGATTGTTGTAGGAGTGCAGGTAAAGATATGGCGCAGTTTTCACATGGGATGGAGCGTGAGATTCAAGAGCGAGATGAGCACGAAGAAAAGTTTGTATGCCAAACCGTACTATATTCCCGGATATGGTACAACGACAGGAGGAACAGTGTGGGGAGGAACATATAATCTTATCTTCGACCTTAACTGGGGAAAGAAGAAAGGAAAGATAAATGTGACACCTGTCAATGTGGAAGTGAGAAGAAATGGTGCAGACGACATCCATCCGGAACAAAGTACGGAAGGGAACATGGAATAGCTGGCAGGCTGAAGAGGAAAATGCTGAAAATCGGTTCTTGGCCACTTCTTTCCGGTCTGTATTCAATAATAAACAAGGATAGATATGTTGACTGTTGTAGAAAATATACTTCTTGGGCTTGCACTTGCTATGGATTGCTTTACAATCTGTTTTGCAACAGGCATGATGCTGAAAACAACAGATTGTAAGTGCATTACGGTAATGGCTCTGATGTTTGGCGCTTTTCAGGCTCTCATGCCTCTCCTCGGTTGGGGATGTACGGTAATGTTCGGGAAATATATAGAACATTTTGACCATTGGGTAGCTTTTGTACTTCTTGCTACAATAGGGGGAAAGATGATATGGGACGGTTTGCAACCTGAAAAAGAACATTCGTTCAATCCTCATAGTTTTTTGGTAGTAGTGACGCTTGCCGTTGCGACGAGTATTGACGCATTGGCTGTCGGAGTCTCGTTCACTTGTCTTGGAATGAGGAACTTTTACATGATTTTTCAGTCGGTAGGCATTATTGGACTCATTTCTGCAATCATGTCATATATGGGATATGCAGTCGGTGTGTATATAGGACAGAATTTCAGATTCCCGGCTGAAATAGTGGGAGGTACAATTCTTGTGCTGATAGGCATGAAAGTGTTGGCGGAACATTTGGGGGCATAATACAAGCACACAAGAAAGTATATGCAGCAGGGCATGCCATGATGTGTCCTGTATGGATACATGTTTGTTTGCCGTATACCAATAGATATAACTTACTTCAAAGAAAAAAAATGGAACAAGAAAAAGGAACAACAAAGAGCGGATATAAACGTAAGTGGTGGCATATACCTTTTATATTGCTGCTATGTGTGGGAACCATCTATGTAGCGCGTACAAACTCTTCGGGAAATGAAGACAACCGTAAGGGTGTCGGCGAAGCGTGGTTGCAGAAAATGATGCAGAGAAGTGAGGGCTCTATATTCGGAACCATATATCATATCACTTACGAATATGAGACTGATTTGGCCGATAGTATTCTGAAGGTGCTGAATGAAGTGGACTGTTCATTGTCTCCGTTTAACAAGAACTCGGTCATTACGGCGGTCAACAATAATGAGGATGTTGTGGTTGACGAACATTTTACAAAGGTGTTCACTCTTGCAAAAAATATATCAGAAGAGACAAATGGTGCATTCGACATAACGGTGGCTCCATTGGTTAATGCGTGGGGATTTGGCTTCAAGAATACAGAAGAGGTGACAGAGGAAATGATTGACAGTCTGCTTGAGGTCGTAGGCATTGATAAGGTCAGACTTGATGACGGCAGGATTATCAAGGAAAATTCGATGAGTATGCTTGACTGCAGTGCTATTGCGAAAGGATATGGCGTAGATGCTGTAGGACTGTTTCTTGAAAACAAAGGCGTCAGAAATTATATGGTTGAGATTGGCGGAGAAGTAAGGGTACGGGGATGTAACCCTCATGGCATGTTGTGGAAGATTGGTATTACCAAACCGGAGGATGATTCGTTGTGCATGCAAAACGACATAGAGCAGGTGCTGGAAATTACTGACGCCTCAATGGCTACTTCCGGCAATTACCGGAATTTCTATGTAAAGAATAACAAAAGATACGCTCATACGATTGATCCGCGTACCGGTTATCCTGTACAGCACAGTATTTTGTCGTCGACAGTTATTGCTGACGATTGTGCTGTTGCAGATGCATTTGCCACATCCTTTATGGTAATGGGACTTGATGAAGCGAAGAAGCTACTTGAACGTCACAAGGAACTCAAGGCTTTTTTTATCTATTCTGTAGGAGAAGACAAGACAGCAGAGTGGTGTTCACCGTCCCTCAAAGAGCTTTTCAAGAAATAATGACTGGTCCGTTTCACCCTTCTCTATATTTGATGTCTGAAAACATGTTACTTTGAAATTGAATGGTTACTTACAATAAATGAAATGAATAAATTTTTTCAACTCATTCAGATTGCATTAGGGGAAAGATCTGCTTTTACTGAGACTCCCACATGTGGAGAATGGATTGACATGATGGATATGGCAAAGCGTCAGGCATTGATAGGTTTTTGCGCTATGGGGATAGAACGGTTGCCGGAGAGTCAGCGCCCACGTAAGGAGCAGGCCGTGCGCTGGGCTTTTATGGTGGGGAAGATAGAACAACGGAACAGGTGGATGAATCAGAAATGTGGAGAAATGACGGATTTGCTGTCCTCCGCAGGCTTTCGTAGTTATATACTTAAGGGGCAGGGTATAGCAACCTTGTATCCGGAGCCGTTAAGACGTCAGAGTGGGGATATTGATGTTTGGGTTATACCTGAAGACAAGCAGAATGCAGATGTGTCGTCATATATAGATAAAGTGGTGGGCTATGCCAAGAGGTTATGTCCGGCAACAGAGGCGACATATCATCATGTGGATATAGAAATAGCTACAGAACGGATGTCTGACGGAAGAGTGGAAGTGGTTCCTGTAAATGGTGCGAATAACATAGAGGTAGAGATACACTATCGTTTTTCATGGTTTTGTTCTCCTTTGAGAAACAGACGTTTGCAGCGATGGTTTGCAGAACATCGTCATTGTATGCGCAAATCTCCGGATGGTACTTTCAGTATGCCAACCAATGAGTTTAATATCATATTTATATTGGTGCATATCTATCGCCATTTGTTTGACGAGGGCATCGGTTTGAGACAGTTTCTCGATTATTACTATGTAGTGATGGAATGGAGACAGTGTGGGGCTTGTAGCGAAGACATGGGCGGACTGTTGAGACATTTGGGATTGTACAAATTTTGTGGCGCTGTGATGTATGTTTTGTATGAAGTCTTTTGTTTGGAAACACGGTACATGATAGTTCCGATGAACAAGAAAGAGGGGGCTTTTCTTTTGAATGAAATCATACATTCCGGAAATTTTGGGCAATATGACGGTGTACAAAAGAAAGGTGAGAACCTGATGCACCGTTTTATCAGACGACAGAGACGGAATCTGCGCTTTCTATTGAAATATCCGGAAGAGATTATGTGGGTGCCATTTTGGATTGTAGTACATCGAATATGGAGGAGATGGAAAGGGTATATTGCTTAGGTTTCTTTGTTTGTTCTTCTTGATTTCGTTATTGCGTGCTCTTCCTGATGTCACTTAAATGATGGTTCTATACCTCAATTGGAAGAAACATCAGTTAAAGGCGGAGTATGGCAACTGATACAACTAATGAGATTCACCGGACTCCGATTTGATAAATTCAGACAAGTAGAGGTTGTGGCTTTGATTTATTCATATTGGTAACATCCTGCATCCGGATGTTCGATGGGACGAGGGACACCAAGCATATCGGCCGGATAAGCAGATGAAAAAGATGCGTTGCCGACACCGCGAGCTATGGATGATTCATTGAGACGGAAGTCGTATATATAGTTGCCTGTATCTATGTTGCGGAAGTTTGACGTCTTATACACTTCATTGTCTGCACTTTCCAATATGCAATTAACATAAGATTCGGCATCTTTCTCATCTATCAGGGTGTTCAGGACGCAATTTTCAAAACTGTAGTTAAACGGAATGTTTGGCAAAGAGGACGGTTTGTCGGTGTTGAGGTTGATATTACCTCCGGAAATATCGTCATTGGAACTTCCTGTGATAATGCTGTTGAAGAAATAGGCCTTTTCTAAAGGATATAGGAAATCGCCTACGGCATTGCAGAAATAGAGGGCACCGCCATGCGATGCATTCCACGGATAAAACTGGGCTATAGTACAGTGTATAAACTCAGCCATTCCGCCATACAGAGCAACGCAATGTCTTCCTGAATTGCTGATTTGTGTATTTGCAACAAATATATCATTGCATACAGAAAGCAAGCCGTTAGTGCTGACATTGTGGATGATGGAATTTGTCAGTTCAAGTTTGCGCCTGTCTGTTGCAGAGGAATCGCAGAGAATGCCGTAAGTTCCGCTGTGTATGTCGACATGATCAAAAACATTTTCAAAACTTTCAGGCGAAATGGTTATTCCTCCCCATTGTGCATCCATACGATCGTATGGGAGATAGGGGAAAAGTTTGTCTGTGCGATCACCACGGAAAATTATCGGGTTTTCATAATCACCACTACATATAATTTGTCCATGAATTATCATATTTGCACCGTTGTGGAAACAAAGTCTTGTGCCGGCCGGAATACGAAGTGTGGCATCCGGGGCAACAACAAGACTGTCGTATATAAGGTAAGGACGAGAAGGGGAGAGTTCCATGTTTTCATGTATGGTTTTTCCTTTCATCTTTATTACATCTTGTCCGCAAGCTTCAAGTACAACATGCTGCCGGAGTCCGCTTTCCAACAGGAAAACAACAGAATCGCGTACCAGAATAGGGGTATCGGAGGATAGAGGATCTATTGTAACCTCTACAAAGACAAATATGCTGTCGTTATGCAATACCTCTATATCGGAAACGGATGTTCCATAGTGTCCGTCGACATTAATACGGAAACCGGAATTTCCTCCACTGGCAAGATGTACAGACGTAAGTTTTATGCCTTTGCTGTTGGGATTGTAGACTTTGAAACGCTGTGTTGACGAACCGATTGTGGTAAATACAGTGTCGAAACTTATAGTGTCTGTCGAAAACTTCAGATGTGCAGAAAAGTCTGTTGTAAATTCTTCATCGTCGCTACAAGCAACATTGGCAAATCCTGCTATACAGAGCAGCGGCAATAATATGTAGTGTAATTTCTGGAACATGAATTTTTATTGATTATTGAATTGGTATTTCTGCATAACAGCTTATGCTATGGTTATATAACGACAAAAACAGTGTTTTTATTATGCCTTGAAGCTGTATGATGTAGGATAGCATTGTTCTATATTTCTATCAATATGCGAGTTCGGTTTGGGAAAGTCCTGTAAAAAGTGGGTGATTTTGTAAGTTGTTTTGCTGGTGGATTCGCAGGTTCATTTTGTGATTCTTATGGTTGTAAGCAGTTGTCTTTCTCAGAAACATTTCTTCTTTCTTTTTGACACAAACTCCACCCATAGCAAACAGATTTTTATTAACACAATTAAGATACATTTGCATTTAATCAATCGTCATTTTTCTGAAGTATTACTGATAAACAATTGATAATCAGCAAAATAGTATTTCAGTAAAACGATACAGTTTTAGGTGCAAGAAGTACAAGTAGGGACTAAAATAGGATATGCTGATAATCAGTAAGTTATAAAATTTCTTGTCCAAGATTCCTGTTTTTCGCTACCAAAATCCATCTTTGTTTTTCGTGACATTGAAAATCCGATTTCATTCTTTTTAAGAAATCACTTTTAGTCAATATCCAATTTCAACCCGAAAAACGGACATTCTCAAACTCATTCACCTTGAAAATAAATTTCGTTCACCTTGAAAATTTTTTTGCAAGGCACTTTAAAACCATTTTCAAGGTGAACGAAATTTATTTCCAGTGTACTCTTTTTTCAGACGAGGCGCACACGAATGTGAATTAATGTATCTTTTCGGAATGCAAATTATATTATTTTTACATTTGAACTTCAAGGCCTAAAAACGGCCTCTGAATCGCGCAAATGGAACTTCGGTCAGGTTCGGCCGATTTTATGCGATTCTGCGAAGCCTTGAATTTAACATTTCAGATTGTCAGAAAAAAGCCCATAATTTTATAATAAAGTAGATGGTGTGACGGTGGGGATAAGCAAAATGATTTCTAACTTTTTACAGGGCTTTCTTGAGCCGAACTCGCAATATAAATATGTTCCTGCCGTTTATAAAATCTTAAAAACAAGCATTAATTCGTAAAATGATAGTATATTTGCACAAACAAAATAAACATGCAAAAAACATTACATATTATTATATTGTTCTTTGCCTCCTTGACAATATGTTGTCATGTCGCAGCTCAGAAGACAAAAGAGTTTGTTGTGGTACTTGATGCGGGACATGGAGGTAAAGATCCCGGTGCGATAGGGGCGAATAGAAATAATCGTGAGAAAGACATAAATCTTGGGATTGTACTTGAGATTGGCAGGCTTCTGAAGGCGAACTGTAATGATGTCAAAGTTATTTATACTCGTTCCACAGATGTCTTTATTGAACTCGACAAGCGTGCCAATATAGCCAACAAGGCGAAAGCCGACCTTTTCATATCCGTACATACGAATGCCCTTCCCAAAAATGCGCGGCAAGTATCAGGTGTGCAGTCGTATACGCTGACATTAAGCACCGCAGGCACTAATCTTGAAGTGGAAAAGAGAGAAAATTCGGTGATACAATATGAGGAGAACGGTGCGCAGAAATATAGTTTTGCAAATCCTAATTCAAGCGAAAGTGACATTATGTTTGAGCTGATGCAAGACCGTGACATGAAGGAAAGTGTGAATTTCGCGAAATTGACGCAGAACGAGATGGTGAAAACCGGAGGAAGGCGGGATATGGGAGTATTGCAGGCCAATCTTGCTGTTTTGCGTCTTACTTATATGCCAAGTGTACTTTTGGAAGTGGGATATATATCTACTCCTTCGGAAGAACGTTTTTTGTTGTCGAAGTCGGGACAGATAACGATAGCAAAATGTATTTATAATGCTATCTCACGGTATAAATTGCAATATACGGGACAGATGTCCGCGCTTGAGAAAATAACGCCAGAAGAAAAAGATAATGCAAGGCAAAATGAGGTTGCACAGGTTGCGGATGAAAACGGACGAGACGATGAAGGGCAGAAAGGTGGAGCTGTAGAGGGAGGAGATGCATCTGCGGCGGACGAGCTTCCTGTATTCAAGATACAGATAATGGCTTCTGCAAGAAAAATCTTAGACGGAAGCAGGGAATTTAAAGGATTGAAGGCAGAAGAGATACATGAAGGGAATATGTATAAATATACTTATGGGGCCACTTGTGACTACAATGAAATCTTAAAGATGAAAAAGTCGATAGCTGCGAAATTTCCGGAAGCTTTCATAGTCGCCTTCAAAAACGGGAAACGGATTGAAACATATAATGCTGTTGCTGAATATAAGGCGAAAAAGAAAATGACAAGAAAGTGAGAACAAAGAGACCGGTTGTACATTCTATTATAATAAGTAACAATAAACCCAAACAATAAAAAAGATGACTAAAGAAATTAAAATTGCCATTACCGCAATACTTGCTGTAGCGATAATCTATGTGGGAATTATATTCCTGAAAGGTATGAAACTGTTCGGAAGTGATAACATATATTATGTGGAGATGAAAGATGTGAGCGGTTTGTCTATATCAAGTGAAGTCCTTGCGAGCGGAATGAATATTGGTTCTGTGAAAAGCATCGAGTATGATGAGGCGAAACAGAATATAACTGTGGCCATAGACATAAAACCGGATTTCAGAATACCGGCAGGAAGCAGTGCCTGCATTTCAAAGGAGATGCTTGGAGGTGCGAAATTAAACATTCTGCTCGGAAAGGATGTAATGAATCCTCTTTGTGGCGGTGATACCATTCCCGGCAAACAGACGATTGATATAATGACTGCCGCGGCAGAGATGGTGCCGCAGGTTCAGGCGCTTCTGCCTAAACTTGATTCTATATTGGCATCGGTAAATTCCATTGCCAACGACCCGGCGTTGACGGCATCCATTAAGAATATGGAATCTATTACGAATAATTTGAAAAGTTCTACTGAGCGTCTGGACGGAATACTGACAAAGGATGTTCCCGGACTGATGGGTAGAACGGACAGGATTTGTGCAAATCTTGAAACGACAACAGGAAAAATGAAGGATATAGATTTCTGTGCAATGGCGGACAATGCGAATAAGACATTAACGGAAATGCATCTGTTTGCTAATCGTCTGAACAATGAAAATAGTACCCTCGGACTTTTCTTGAATGACGCCGGTGTGTATAATCATCTTGATTCAACGATGATAAATGCTTCATTGCTTTTGCAAGATTTAAGAGAACATCCTAAGAGATACGTACATTTTTCTCTCTTCGGAAAAAAAGAAAAATAATAGCTATTTAGAATTTATAAAAATAACGTAGAGGCTTGGCCATCCACAGAAGGGTATTTATAATGCCCCAAGAAACAGTGAGATAGCTGAGCCTTTTTTTCTGTAATCGATATAGATGCATATAAAACGTGGGTGTGATGTAATATCTTAATTTACAGTTCTTTCAGTAAAAACGAAAAAAACAAATAGTATAAAAATAGTCATTATATAATGTTCTGAAACAAAAGCAATTAAAAAAGGAAATGGAATGCTTAAAAAATCATTTGTTTGGAAAATAAAAAAAATATAATGAAATTTGCAGGGTAGGAATGAGGTAGAATAGCAAAAACAGTTGAAAGAATGGAAAGCAATTCCCAAACGCTCTGGAAAAAGTGTCGGGAAATCATCCGTGACAATTTGACAAAGCATCAATATGACACATGGTTTACCTGCATCGATATCGTATCGTATGCGGATGGGAATCTCATATTGGGTGTCCCAAGTCATTTTGTATACGAATATATCGAGGAGCATTATGTTGACCTTCTCAGAAAGACACTTATACATGTCTTCGGGAGAAATGTGCGTCTGAGCTACAGCATTCTTGAAGACAAACAAGATGGCATACGCGTAGAGGTAGAGTCTGAAAAGGGTGTGAGTATTCCTAACGGCAACCCTCGTGTTGCGGCTAATACAGCACCCGGACTGCTTACTGCACCGGCTGTGCAGGATTTGGATTCGCAGTTGAAACAGAACTATAACTTCGACAATTATATGGAAGGTGAAAGCAATCGCCTTGCACGTTCTGTTGGAGAGGCCATAGCGAAGAACCCTGCGCGTACATTCAATCCTTTTTTTGTGTTCGGACCTTCAGGAGTGGGTAAGACTCATCTTGTCAATGCTATAGGACTGCGGATAAAAGAACTGCATCCTGAGATGAGGGTGCTTTATGTGTCGGCGCACTTGTTTATGGTGCAATGGACAGATGCGGTACGGCATAATGTACGTAATGATTTCATTGCGTTCTATCAGACAATCGATGTTCTCATAATAGATGATATACAGGAGTTGTCGGGGAAAACGGATACTCAGAACACTTTTTTCCATATTTTTAACCACTTGCACTTGAATGGCAAACAGTTGATACTTACTGCAGATCGGCCTCCTGTGGCTATAACAGGTCTGGAAGATCGACTTTTAACCCGATTCAAATGGGGCCTTCAGGCTGAAATAGAGAAGCCGACTACTTCATTGAGGTATTCTATATTGAGTGATAAAATACATAAGGAAGGACTGAGCATACCTGAAAATGTGATAACTTATATATCGGAACATATAGATGAAAGTGTACGTGATTTGGAAGGAATAGTAAACTCTCTTATGGCATATTCGGTTGTTTACAATTGTGATATAACCATGAAGCTTGTCAATAAGATTTTGCCTAGATTTGTAGAGGTGGACAATGAGCCTTTGACAATAGAAGGTATAAAGTCGAGAGTTTGTGCTCATTTCAATGTGACGGAAGACGCACTTTGCTCACGTAGTCGAAAGCAGCCTATTGTATACATACGTCAGCTTGCTATATTCCTTGCAAGCAAATATACAGAGAAATCTACGATTCAGATCGGTAGGTGCATAGGAGGAAGAAATCATGCAACAGTCATACATTCTATCAATCATATACAGAATTTGATGGATGTAGATGAGAAAACTCGCAGAGACATCAATGAACTTGAGAATGAAATGAGAAAGTAGATCTTTGATGGTCTTGTCGTGCTTTTATGAGGGCATCTCGTGTGCAGATGCAGTTATACAAGAGGGTGTGCCGAAACTAAAATGACTACTCCCAAAAGTTACAGATTATAACTATAATATTTAAAAGGGTCGTATCAAACTCTGTATTGAGTAATGATACGGCCCTTTTTTTTGTTTTTTAGGATGCTCAAATTTCAAAGTGTAAGTTTATATTTTCAAAAAAAGAGTTTCGGCACACCCTCCCGATAGTTTTATAGACTATTTCCTGTACAACAATAGCAATTCCACTTTCCTTCGCTATAGGCAAGGGTGGCAAGGAGAAGGCTGTCCTTGCCGTAGGAACGGAACATCTTGCAGAGTTTACGGAGGTCACGACGAAGCAAGTCATCGGCTTGCTTTCGGGTGAGTGGAAGACGGAAATGTTCATTGGGCTGGATAACGGTGGCCATATCCTATATAGGGATAATCCTTAGCTTCGTGTAGTCCTTCAAAGAACTTGATGCGACATACGGTTCGCTCAAATGGGGACAATTGATAAATGCCGTGACTCTGTGCGGGAGCCACGGCAATGGTGAGGACGAATGTGATGATGGTTATAATGATTCTCACTGCTTTTGATGATTACTTTAGGTGAGTGTGCGAAACTGTTGTATCTCCTTGATCATGGCTTTCACGTCCTTCCCAACCTGAACGAAGTTCTTGTATAGGATGCGCTCTCGTTCTTCCTTGGACTTGAACTTATAGAACTTAGGGAGAGGGACATACTCTGATTCCTCTTTCTTGATTTCCGCCATATCGAAGTCTGTCTTGCAGTAGAACTTGGAGGTCTTGAACTCTTCGCTTTTCTGGATGTTCATCGAGCCGTTCATGCCGGTCTTGGTGGCTACGAAGTCACGGGCGGTCTGTCTGCAAATCCATCCTGTGGGCATGTCGGAGATTTTGGAGGCAGGAATAAGGTTGTCCATATTCTCATTGAGATTGATGGAGGTCTTGTCACGGTCGATGGTTACATCCTTTTTGAGCTGTACCACCTTGCCGAAAATGTCACTCGACAGCCATTCGAGGGTTTCCTTGGCACGAGCTGAACCGCTCACCACATTGCCTACGGTGGTAATGATTTTCTGCATACCCACCTTGCCGTAGTCGGCTTCCAACTGTGGCAGCTCCTGAAAGCCCAAGGTTACACTCACCTTGTTGCTTCGGGCTGTGCCAATCAGTCGGTCTATCTTGTGGAAATACAAGGTCGGCAACTCATCGACGATGATGCTCACAGGTACGTTCTTGCCCTGACCTGTATTCTCCCTCGTCACAAGGCGGTTGAGAATCAACGCATTGAGCGCACCGATGATGCTTTCCATTTCGGGGGCATTGGCAATGAGCAGATAACTTGGATTCTTCGGATCGCTGACCTTCAGGTCGAAGTCATCGCCGTTCTTGTGGAATATCCAGTATGACTCTTTGGTGGCAAGACGAGAGGTATAGACACGCAGTGTGCCTATCATTCCTTCGAGTTGCTCCATCGCCTTGTTGGCAAAGGCGGTCTGGAACGGATCCAGCAAGGGAGCAACCTCGTTGTCGGTCTAAAGTACCTCAAAGATAGTCTGATATAGTCAAAAGGAATTTTTGCAATTCAATTCCTTTTGACTATAATTACATCAGAGTACGCAATGACAAACTCAGGACAAGTAATGTAAAATCAATTGTTTTTGCCGGTGAACATTCTGTCTCTCTCAAAGGCATTTCTTCTTTCTTTTTGACACTAAGCCCACCCATAGCAAACGGAGCTTTATTAATACAATTAAGATTCATTTACACATTGTTAATCACTAAGATTCTGAAGTTTTATCGGTAAATAATTGATAATCAACAGAGTACTGCTTCTGTAAAATAGTATGGCTTTAGGTGCAAGAAGTACAGGTAGGAGCTAAAATAGGATATGCTGATAATCAGTAAGTTATAAAATTATTCATCCAAACCCCTTGTTTTCCGCCACCAAAATCCGTCTTTGTTTTTCGTGGCATTGAAAAATTCGATTTTGTATTTTTTAAGAAATCAATTTGTACAATATCGAATTTCAGCCCGAAAAACGGACCTTCTCAAACTCGTTCACCTTGAAAATAAATTT
>CAZKOB010000072.1:0-17324 GCA_964554265.1 uncultured Bacteroides sp.
TATATAAATTTTGCCCATGCGGCTTAGTATAAATTAATTTCTACGACTTACTTAACAGGACATACCGCAGTGCATTGTTTACAAGGGAATGGCTCTTTAAATAACCTTCTTGCAATATCACATTTCATACGATATTGACCATCCCGAATGATCCAATTTTTTCTATCAATATCATATTCCAATGTACAATGGCATCGAGATATATAGTTGCTGTCGTTTTCTGTTATAGCGATGTGGTTCATAACATAGGAGTCTTTTCGTCCCAATGTCAGAATTCTTGGTTCTCCATTGACAACATTAGCGATATTATAGACAACTCCATAATCTTCTCCCTGCATTACCCTCAACTTAATCCCGTTAATAATTCGGGAGGATGATTGAGAGGCATTTTGTTGATTATGCGGGGGATGGTGTGGTTGTGGGTTATGTGGCAATAATTGGATTACAGCATCTATGGATTGAAGCCTGTTTTCGCTTTTGGGTTTAAGACAACTATCTATCAGGGGAATCCATGCTGGAGCTATTCTTTGGAGTTCAACTCTGTTCCATTTGCCATTTTTCGCATTTACCACATATATGGCAAAATCTTGATTAGTATCACAGGGACCAAATGGGAAATGACCTACAATTAGTTCATACATTAATACACCAAATGCGAAAATATCAATAGTTGGCAGTACAGATGGTCTCTTGAACTTAGGAGGATTAATTTGTTCAGGAGCCATATAGGGACATGTCCCCATTATGACACCTCGTTGCGTCATACGATTTCGTTGATCTCCTGCAATTCCAAAATCTGTTAAAACGGCAGTGCCATCTGCTTTAACAAGAACATTTTCAGGTTTAAGATCTCTGTGGATTTTTCCATTGGTATGCAAATCCCTAAGTCCATATAGAATATTAGACGCAAGCCTTGAATAATCAACTCCTACAGCATTGGCAGTGTATGAAGTTAGATCTCCTTGTGGGCAAAATTCCATAAGGATATATGGATTCCCATTTATAGTACCTTTCTCGAGAGCATGTACTAAATAAGTGCTATTGATTAGACCAGTTTCATACTCACGGTCAAATCTCTTCATTATCTCAGGTCGATCCGAATTAAGCTGTTCCCACAGTTTAAAAAGTTTAAGGGCAAACACCGAATGTCCCCGCCTAACTTTATATACACGACCAAATGCCCCCTCTCCGAGCATGGTCTCAACAGTGTATTTCCCGTTGATAAGATCTCCCGGATTGAAATCACATCGTGAACATGTACCGTAGTCGCTCATATTATGAAATCAACCTTTAAATTCGAACTTTCTATTTCCCAGTACTATGATGTCTCCGTCTTGTAATTTGACTTTTCCGCGAACATGTATCAGTGTTGACTGAAATGCACTCTTATCTTCAATATACCATTCGCCATTGACGTTAATTATTACAGCTTGAACCTTAGAGGTTGCTACAAAATCTATAAATGCTATTGCACGAGTTCTTAATCGGATGTCCGTCCTTTTAGGTGAGCAAAGCAGTTCAAGTTCTATTTGGGCTGCCGCTCGTACCACCGTGGAGGAGTCAGTACGAGTAAATCCCCAGTTCGTATCTCAAGTATTAGGCTCTGGGATGTCCAAAGAAACGGCAATCAACTTTTTCGCAAAGCTTTTTGAATTGCTCATCTAATGAATATCGTTCATAAATGCGACTTCCGTATCCATGATTGGATAGATGGGAAGTATAAGGTTGAGCGAGTATTGGGCCATAGCAAATACGACAGCAAATTCAAGGTCGTAGATAAGGATGGCAACCAGTATATGCTCAAACTTCTGAAACTTTGGCTTGTTGACCCAGCGAAACAAGCTACGATGAGTTCCCGAAGTGAAAGCGAGATTACAAGTTGCATGATTCCAAGCAACTATCTTACTCATATTGTCGCTAAGGGTATGGTGTATGGCAATCCCTATCTTTTGATTGAGTTTACTCCGTCAAAAGATTTGTCTCGACTGTCATTATCTCGCCGAGCTGATTTTGGCGACATCCTTGTCAAGATTCTTTATGGACTAAAGGATCTTCATGTCAATGGCAAAGTGTATTGCAATCTTACATCTGAAAAATGTTTTGATCACAGATGACGGAAGGGTTCTTCTTACTAACTATGTTGTGTTGGGAGACCGTAACCAGTCTTTGTCCGAACATATGAACTCTTCCTCACGTCAAATGCCTATGAGCATGGCATACGTTGCTCCGGAACTTGTATTGGGAGATGTGAAAAGTCAGAATTATACCACCGATATTTATGCGATGGGGGTAT
Source organism: uncultured Bacteroides sp. (assembly GCA_964554265.1). Taxonomy (GTDB): domain Bacteria; phylum Bacteroidota; class Bacteroidia; order Bacteroidales; family Bacteroidaceae; genus RGIG8745. Next base: position 2,294 of record CAZKOB010000072.1, read on the forward strand.
TGCTTTACCAACTTATTACCGGTCATCTTCCTTTCTCAGGTACAGATCAGGATGTACTTGCAGCCAACCTCCGCAAGAGCTTTCCAATGAAGGACGTAAAAAGGTCCGACATTAAAAGAATCATACAAAAGGCCACAGAAAAACCTCAAAATAAACGTTACGGCTCTGTGGCAGAAATGAGGGTGGCTCTTGAACACGTCAAGCAAGATGGTAGCGATTCAAAAGTCTCATCAAAGATGTTAATCGGTGCAGCGACCATTGTTGCAGCAATAGTTGTAGGAGTTGTAATTTTTGCCGGTAGAGATGCAAAGGAGAATCAAGTATCGGAAAATATACAAGATTCCATACCTATCCCGGTAATAAAACCATCCTCCAGACAACTATTGTCAAATGCTATCGCCTACATGGATATGGACTCTTCTGATTCCACTACAAATGGCTCTAAAATATTGATGTCTCTTGCAAAGGTACAAAATCCCGACAATAATAGATTTTTAGCGGGATTAATATGATTATTATTCAGCAAACCTTAATTGGCATTGCCAAGAGACCTTATTGCTAAGAAGTGAGAAAAGTTCACGCACAATGAAATGAACTTTCAAAATTATGACATAATATTCCCCAAAGCATATAATAGTGTGCTTTTCACTTTCATACAGCGGTTATTGTTCAACAAAAAAATCTTAAATGTATACTTTAATATTTGCAAAGTTATGCTTTATATATTTTTTTAATCATTACTTTATAAAAAAGGTAACACTCTATAAATATGTTTTTACAATTATTTTTCTTTACAGAATATTCATTATAAAAAACATATAAACATGAAAAAGTTAGCTTTTTTGGCAGCAATACTCATGACTTCTGCCAGTGCTTTTGCACAACATGAAATCGGTTCATTCAATCTCCAACCTAAAATTGGTCTCAACATTGCAAACTTGACAGACGCAGATGATGCAGACTCACGCATAGGTCTGGTCGTAGGAGTTGAAGGCGAGTATCAGGTTTCTCAAAAATTCAGTGTAACAGCAGGAGTGTTGTATTCACAACAAGGTGCAAAAGCCTCCGAATACCAAAATAGTTACAAGATTGACGCAACTGTTAAGATGGACTACATTAATATTCCTATCCTTGCAAATATATATGTAGTACGCGGACTTGCCTTGAAATTGGGTATACAATCAGGATTCAATATTAACAGCAAACTGAAACTTGACAGCAACGGTATATCAATGGGAGTTGACATGGAAGACACAAAAACTCTTGATTTTTCTATTCCTATAGGTTTGTCATACGAATATGCGAACATGCAATTGGATGCTCGCTACAATTGGGGATTGACAGAAGTGAACAGCAACTTGGAGAAATGCAAAAACAGTGTGTTCCAAATTACCGTAGGATATAAGTTCAACCTGTAAAAATCGGTTAAAAGAGGAATATAAAAAGAGCGAAGTGCGGAGATGTCATGTTTTGCAGACATTCTCCACGCTTCGCTTTTGTTTTTGAAAATCTTACGATTGTAGTATACCTCTATCAATATCATATCACCCTAATAATCCAATGCAAGCTTCCCTATCTGGCTTATCGGTATAGTAGTCACGCTGCAACAAGGCCGGCGTCTTCATAAATCAATTTGGTTATTCCACGCTTCGCTTTTGTTTTTGAAAATCTTACGATTGTAGTATACCTCTATCAATATCATATCACCCTAATAATCCAATGCAAGCTTCCCTATCTGGCTTATCGGTATAGTAGTCACGCTGCAACAAGGCCGGCGTCTTCATAAATCAATTTGGTTATTCCCGCTGTCGCACTATCTATTTGTCATAAATTACGGGCTTTTTCTGACAATCTGAAATGTTAAAAATCAAGACTCGCAGAATCGCATAAAATCGGCCAGACCTTACCGAAGTTCCATTTGCGCGATTCTAAGGCCGTTTTCAGGTCTTGAATCCCAAGTGTAAAAATAATATAATTTGCATTCCGAAAAGATACATTAATTCACATTTGTGTGCGCCCCTTCTGAAAGAAGAGTACACAAAAGACCAAATTTCAAGGTGAACCAAATTTGTTTAAAAGGCACTTTAAAAACATTTTCAAGGTGAACGGAATTTATTTTCAAGGTGAACGAGTTTGAGGAAGTCCGTTTTTCGGGCTGAAATTTGATGTTGCCCGGATTCATTTCTTAAAAAATCTAAATCGGATTTTTCAATGCCACGAAAAACAAAGACGGATTCTGGCAGCGAAAAACAGGAGCCTTGGACAAGAAATCTTATAACTTGCTGATTGTCAGCATATCCTATTTTGCCTCTACCTGTACTTCTTGTGCTTAAAACTACATAGTTTTGCTAAAAATAGTATTTTGTTGATTATCAATTATTTATCTATAAAACTTCAAAAAATCGACAGTAGAGCAAGTGTGAACGAATCTTAATTATGTTAATAAGGTTCCGTCCGCTACGGGTGGACTTATATATCAAAAAGGAAGGACGTTTATAAAAATGGACGAACAGAAAATTTTGTGGATTTATAAAAATGGCTACCATTGCGTTCCGGAAGGTTCTTTCGAATTACTGCAAAAAAATGAATATAGACTTTCGTCGGTTTCTAAATCGTTACCGGTTGATATTGTATTTTGGGCAAGAAGGGGAATCCGATATGCCTTTTCTTTGCCACCAACGATAGGTGCGACTACTGGAGGAACTTGTGCGGACATTATCAACAACCGTTCTCAAATGCAATTTTAGAGCGATCTGTGAATGCATCGTCTTATCTGTAAAAATCATTAATAAAACACCTCTGTACAAATTTTTCTATATAGATACTACGGTTGAAACGGCAGAAAAAAGTTTGTCATAATATATTCAAAAGGTTGTGCCACTGAATCAAAATGTGTATATTTGCGTATTAAAATCATTAATAGGACAATATGTTATCAGTAGAGGAATTAAATGACAAGCTTATCGATCTTGCCTTTGCCGAGGATATAGGCGATGGAGATCATACGACTCTTTGTTGTATCCCGGCAGATGCAATGGGCGAATCGAAACTTCTGATCAAAGAAGAGGGTGTATTTGCCGGTGTTGAAATAGCCAAACAAGTATTCGAGCGTTTCGATCCGGAACTGCAAGTTGAAGTATATATACAAGACGGTGCGCATGTGAAGCCTGGAGACATTGTCATGAGCGTCAAAGGAAAGATACAGAGTCTGTTGCAGACCGAACGTCTGATGCTTAACATTCTCCAGCGCATGAGCGGTATCGCAACGATGACGGCCAAGTATGTCAAGAGGCTTGAAGGCACCAATACTCGGGTGCTTGATACTCGCAAGACCACTCCCGGCATGCGTATGCTTGAAAAGGAAGCCGTGAAGATAGGCGGTGGGGTGAACCATCGTATCGGTCTTTTCGACATGATACTTTTGAAGGACAACCACATAGATTTTGCAGGGGGCATAGAGAATGCCATCAGTCGTTGTCATGACTATCTGAAGACAAAAGGCAAGGACTTGAAGATTGAAGTGGAAGTCAGAAATATGGAGGAACTTCAGCGTGTGCTCGATTTCGGAGGTGTGCATCGTATCATGCTCGACAACTTTACTCCGGCAGATACTCGCAAGGCTGTGGAGCTTATCGGCGGAAAGTACGAGACAGAGTCGTCGGGTGGCATCACTTTCGACACTTTGCGCGACTATGCGGAGTGTGGAGTTGACTTTATTTCTGTAGGGGCACTTACTCATTCCGTGAAGGGACTCGATATGAGTTTCAAGGCGGCAGATTCTTCAAAGCTCACCATCTGATTTTGTGGTTGAGCCTAATATTGCCGGGTAGACAAAAAACGAGAAACCGGCACTTCCGTTTGTGGAAGGGATTGGCTTAAAATTTCAACAAATAGTGTATGAAGAAGATATTTCTTTCTTTGTCGATGTTTGCCGCAGCTCATGCTTTTGCATGTACCAATCTTATCGTGGGCAAGAATGCCTCCGCCGACGGCAGCGTCATAGTCAGCTACAATGCTGACAGCTATGGAATGTACGGCAATCTTTACCGTCATGTCGGAGGCAAGCATGCAGCCGGAGAAATGCGCAAAGTGTATGATTGGGATACGAACAAGTATCTTGGCGAGATTCCGCAGGCGGCGCAGACCTACAATGTGGTGGGACAGATGAACGAGAATCAGGTGACAATCACGGAGACCACATTCGGCGGACGTGAAGAACTTGCCGATTCCACGGGTATTCTTGACTATGGAAGTCTGATATATATTGCACTTGAGCGTGCCACGTCTGCCCGGAATGCCATAAAAATTATGACAGAGCTTGTTTCGCAATATGGCTACTACAGCGAGGGAGAGACATTCACTGTGGCAGACAAGAATGAGGCATGGATAATGGAAATGGTAGGGAAGGGTGCCGGATCGAAAGGTGCCGTATGGGTAGCTGTACGTGTTCCTGACGACTGCATCTGCGCTCATGCCAACCAGAGCCGTATCACCAGATTCAACATGAAGGACAAGCGAAATGTGATGTACTCGAAGGATGTAGTCAAGTTCGCCCGTCAGAAAGGATATTTTAGCGGTAAGGACGCAGAGTTCAGTTTCAGAGATGCTTATTGTCCGTTGAACTTCGGTGGCATACGTTATTGCGATGCGCGTGCGTGGAGCTTTTTCAACAGGCATGCCGACGGTATGGACAAGTATCTGCCGTATGTCAATGGTGAGGATATGCAGATGGAGATGCCTCTTTACATGAAGCCTAACCATAAACTCACGGTCAGGGATGTGCAGAACGGTATGCGCGACCACTATGAGGATACTCCACTCGATATACGCAACGATTTGGGGGCTGGCGCTTATAACATGCCATACCGCCCTTCGCCACTTTCGTATAAGGTCGACGGAAAGGAATATTATAATGAACGTCCTATATCTACCCAGCAGACCGCCTTCTCGTTTGTGGGTCAGATGCGGGCTGAATTGCCGGATGCAGTCGGCGGTGTGATATGGTGGACGAACGATGATGCCAATATGACGGCATATACTCCGATATACTGTTGCTCCAGTTCGGTTCCGGAATGCTACGAACGCATTGAAGGCCGACAAGATGATGTTACATTCTCATGGAACTCTGCCTTCTGGTTGTGTAATACAGTGTCCAATCTCGTCTATCCTTACTATTCAAAGATGATGCCGGATCTTGCGGCGGCACGTGACGAGATGGAAGATGCCTTTTTCGCAAGACAGAAAGATATTGAGTCAGAGGCCACTTCCCTGTATGAACAGAATCAGGATAAGGCGGTGGAACTTCTGACAGGCTATGGGCTTGATGCGGCGACGAAGATGATGAACCGTTGGCAGCAGCTCTTCCAGTATCTTGTGGTGAAGCACAATGACATGGTTGTGAAAAAGGAGAAGGACGGTAAGTTTGAGAAGACACCATACGGATATTGTGTGCCGGTAGTCCGTCCGGGATATTCCGCAGACTATTGGAAGAAAGTGGCGGATGAGACAGACGGAAGATATCTGTTGAAATAAACCGGTGCTTGTATCGGAGAGGGTGTTGCGCAGTTCTGTATGCGCGTATGTATAATAATATGAAGGATATAAAACAAATAAACAGCGAATAATATGGAACAGGAATTAATTAACCAGTGTACTTCAGTTGCTCAGAAATGGGCATCAGATTCAGTTTTTGACGCAGAGACTCAGGCCGCTGTAAAGGCTATGCTTGAAGCGGATGATAAGACAACCCTTGTGGACAGCTTCTACCAGACTCTTGAGTTCGGAACAGGTGGTTTGCGCGGTATCATGGGAGCCGGAACGAACCGTATGAATATCTACACAGTGGGTGCTGCCACTCAAGGTCTTGCAAACTATCTTAACATCAATTTCAAGGACAGAGAACAAATCAGTGTGGTGGTAGGCCATGACTGCCGGAACAACAGCCGTCTTTTTGCCGAGACTGTTGCCGACATATTCTCTGCCAACGGCATCAAAGTGTATCTTTTTGAAGATATGCGTCCGACTCCTGAAGTGTCGTTCGCTATCCGTGAGCTTGGCTGTCAGGCCGGTGTGAACATTACGGCGAGCCACAACCCTCGTGAGTACAATGGCTACAAGGCTTATTGGGACGACGGTGCACAGGTGCTTGCTCCTCACGACAAGGGTATCATCGACGAAGTGAACAAGGTGAAGTATGAAGAGATAAAGTTTGCCGGAAACAAGGAACTTATCCAGATTATCGGAGAAGATATTGATTCTGTTTATCTTGATAAGATTCATTCCATCTCTATAGACCCGAAGGTGATAGAGCGTCAGAAAGACCTCTCTATCGTTTACACTCCGATCCACGGAACCGGTATGACCCTTATTCCTCGTTCGCTCAAACTTTGGGGATTTGAGAACGTGAACTGTGTGCCGGAGCAGATGGTGAAGAGTGGTGACTTCCCGACAGTTGTTTCGCCTAATCCTGAGAATGCGGAGGCACTTACGCTTGCTCTTGAGCTTGCAAAGAAAATAGATGCGGATATAGTCATGGCAAGTGATCCTGATGCAGACCGTGTAGGAATGGCGTGCAAGAACGACGAAGGCGAATGGGTGCTTATCAACGGTAATCAGACTTGTCTGTTGTTCCTCTATTATATCATCAAGAACCGTATTGCACAGGGCAAGATGAAGGGCGACGAGTTCATTGTCAAGACTATCGTGACGACAGAGATTATCAAGAAAGTGGCAGACAAGAACAATATAGAGATGTCGGACTGCTACACCGGATTCAAATGGATTGCTCGTGAAATCCGTCTTAACGAAGGTAAGAAGCAGTATATTGGCGGTGGTGAAGAGAGCTATGGCTTCCTTGCACAGGACTTCGTCCGTGATAAGGACGCTGTCAGTGCATGTTCGCTTCTCGCCGAAATCTGTGCATGGGCAAAAGATCAGGGCAAGACACTTTACGACATTCTCATGGAGATTTATCTGGAGTACGGATTCTCTTACAACAAGGCAATCAATGTGGTTAAGCCGGGAAAGAGCGGTGCTGATGAGATTAAGGCCATGATGGAGAATTTCCGTCAGAATCCTCCAAAAGAGCTTGACGGTTCAAAGGTGGTCCTCATCAAAGACTACAAGTCTCTTGAAGCTACGGATGGAGAAGGGAACAAGTCGGCACTTGATATGCCGGAGCCGAGTAATGTACTCCAGTATTTCACCGAAGACGGTACAAAGGTGAGTGTCCGCCCTTCAGGAACAGAGCCGAAGATTAAGTTCTATGTAGAAGCTCCGGGAGAGATGGGATGTCCTAAGTGTTATAAATCAGCATGTATTGCTGCGGAAGCAAAAGTCGCTTCGATAGCAAAATCTCTTGGCATTTAAATCTTTTGTCATTTGATGGAGTGAGACATATAGGCTGTATGGTATGTAATACGGCTTGAAGTGTGAGTCCATAAGGATTCACTGCAAGAAAGACGCAGGTTTCGTATATGTGATACGGAATCTGTGTCTTTTTTATGTGAGGAGTGTGGTGTGTTTAAACCGGAATGCAATTTAAACTCTACGGATACCTTGCTCGTTGGAATATTAATGATGAGTCAAATCGCTGATTATCAATACAAAATATTTACAGAAACAAGGTGACAGAGCTCTTTTCCCTAAGTTAGGGGCAATTGCGGAATAGGAGTAATTGGGGGAGCTTGCGACGGAGGGCATGGCGCGGCAGCAACGGAGGAGTCTGTGGAAACACCAGCTTTAAATCATCAAAATCATAAGATGAGTCTGTGAATCCACCAGCAAAAAGATCGCTTCAAAAACACAACAATCCCCCAATACGATAGACTTTCCAAATGTTCATTTTGTCATAAATTACAGGCTTTTTCTTGACAATTTGATATGTTAAAATTCAAACCTCTGAGAATCGCATAAAATCAGCCGAACCTTACCGAAGTTCCATTTACGCGATTCTAAGGCCGTTTTCAGGCCTTGAAACTCAAATGTAAAAACAATACAATTTTCGTTCTGAAAAGACACATTTATTTGCATTCGCACATGCTTTGTCTGAAAAAAGAGTACGCTGGAAATAAATTTTCAAGGTGCACCAAATTTGTTTAAAAGGCACTTTAAAAATATTTTCAAGGTGAACGAAATTTATTTTCAAGGTGCACGAGTTTGAGAACGTCCGTTTTTCGGGCTGAAATCTGGTGTTGCATAAATTAATTTCTTAAAAAGTCTAAATCAGATTTTTCAATGCCACGAAAAACAAAGATGGATTCCAACAGTAAAAAACAGGAATATCGGGCAAGTATTTTTATAACTTGCTGATTATCAATATATCCTGTTTCGTCACAACCTGTACTCCTTGCATCTAAAACTGCATGATTCTATTAAAGTAGTATTTGGTTGATTATCAGTAAATTATCAATAAGGCTTCAAATAATCGACGCTTGGCCATGTGTAAACGAATCTTAATTGTGTTAAAATAGTTCAGTTCGCTACGAGTGGGCTTAGTATCAAAAAGAAAGAAGAAATGTCCCTGAGAAAGACTGCATGTTCATTAGCAAAAAAACAACTGACTTTACACTACTTGTTCTCACTTCGTCATTGCGTACTCTGGTGTATGTGCTTGATTTTCAATTGTAAAGATACAAAACTTGCAAGATTCTAACTTTTACAGGACTTTCTTAAACCGAATCTGCGTATCTATAAAACCCATTGTTCCCAATCTCTGACAACAGGTATGTAATACCGAAGGAGCACTGTGAGTATACACTCCTCTGTAATCGCTTGTGCGGCAGTTCCGATTTTCCTTGATATCCCCAGAAAGGAAAGAGGTTGAAAATGGCATTTTTTTAGAAAAACTGCCAAATCATGCTTGTTGTTGTTCATTACTTCATTTCTTTTTTATATCTTTGCAAACACAAAAATGATGGGCACCTGTATTTCAATGGATAGAATAGAGGATTCCGGTTCCTCAGATTAGGGTTCGATTCCCTACAGGTGTACACGGAAACGAAGAGCATGTCTTTGTGATGCAGCACTCTTCGTTTCTTTTTTGGGAAATGTCATAGGCTTTTTTCGGCATTTTGGGTTGTTGTTTAATTTGTTTTTACCTTGCTTTGAGCTATATTTGCAAGTGAAAACTAATAATAATAAAGTTTAGCCACATGAAAAACAAGAAAATGGCACTTTCTGTATTGGCTATGGCATCATTCGCTATACCGGTAGCCGTGTCTGCACAGAATGTAAATGCTACGGAACAGGGTGTGTCTGTTGAAAGTGTATGCAGTAAAGCATCAGAATGTACAAAATGCGATATAATGCAGTTGTTGCATTATCAGTTGAATGCCATAAGGAATGACATCGTGTTGCCTTCAGAAATAGAGGGAAAGACTATACGCTGGGAAATGAGTAATGCCAGCGGAGGTGACAACGAATACACCACCTTTGACGGGAAGACATTGCATGTCAAGAAGTTGCCAAAAGGAGACTACATGAATGCGGGAATATTGAAGGCGGAAGTTGATGGCGAGATTATGAAGTTCAATGTGACTCTTGCCCCGGATGATGAAAAGTTTGGTTATCTCTATTGCCACATGGCCGGTACGAGTGAGAATACGCTCTATGCTCTTGGAAAGAAAGAAGACGAGGGAGTGAAGTTCCATCCGCTCATCGACAACCAGCCTGTATACGATGCCGAGAAGATTGCAGCTATTGAAGGCGGAGTGCGTGACGCATTCATTCTCAGGGCTGCTGATGGGAATGGATACCTTATGGTTACAACGGACATGAGCAACCGGAAATCGCGTACATGGTTCAATCATGGTTTCAATTTGTTGAAATCGAATGATCTTATTCACTGGACTTCCACTACGTTTGACTTTCGGAAAGGAGGTGAAATCTTTGCAGATCCGCAAAGCCATGACATCTACAAAGATTATTCACTCATCAACCGGGTATGGGCGCCCCAGATGATTTGGGACAAGGATTACGATAATGGCAAAGGGGGATATTTTGTGTATTACTCGATGTTGTCGACAAATGAGGGAGATGATCATGACCGTATGTATTACTCGTATGCGGACAAAGATTTCACAACCCTGACCAAACCACGTCTTTTCCATGACCGAGGCATTGCGATGATAGACTGCCATATTGAGTGGAACGACTGTGACCGCCAGTATCATATATTTTTCAAGCGTGAAGGTGTATCCGGGTATGACCGTGGTATCTATAAGGCTGTTTTTGACAAACTTGGAAGCGGACAGTGGCGCGACGTCCTCCATATAACCAATGAGGGAAAGGAGAATGTGGAAGGTCCGAGCGCATTCAGGCTTATCAATGAGAACAGATGGAAGGTGGCATACATACGCTATTCCGGTGGCAAATGTTACAAACTTTGCAATGCAGACGCCACGCTTGAGAATATAGATAAGGGAACTCCTATCGAAGGCGATGTGAATCCGCAGCATGGCTCTTTTATGACTGTTACGGAAGAAGAGTATAATTTGCTTGAAACATGGTCAGCATTGAAACTGCGTATTCAGGCCCTTGAGGCGGCAAATCCGAAAGCTGCGTCTTCCAAAAAGGTAAAGGCTGCGAAGGCTGCACTTGAAGTGACTTATGCTGATGATGCCATAGCACAGCTTACTTCTTTGTATGCGAAGCACCTCAAGGCTCTGAAATGAACTTGTTTTTGAGGGATATAGTTTTTGCATGGTTTGACAAAAAATGACATATAGCAATGAAAAAGTATATATTGGACGGAATCGGGAGTGTGTTGTTTGCGGCTGTTGCATGTAATGCAGTAGCACAACATTCAGTGGAATGGAATACTCCGGGAGCCGGAAATCCGTTGATTCCCGGATACTTTGCCGATCCTACGATACGTAAATTCGGTGATACTTATTATATATATGCAACGACGGACGGTACAGGCAATGGCTATGGTCCGGCTCAAGTATGGATGTCGAAGGATTTCGTGAACTGGCGGAATGTTACCATGAACTGGCCGACAACGGAAGTTGTTTGGGCACCGGATGTAGTGCAACAGGCGGATGGAACATACAGATACTATTATTGTCAGCCGTGTATGGTGCATGTCGGTGAAAGCACATCTCCTGTCGGTCCATGGAAGAACAGACTTGGAGATGCGGAAGCGGTACTTGTACCAGACAGATTTGTCACCAATGCCATTACCCTTGACCCCCAGCTGTTTAGGGATGACGACGGGGCGGAATACCTTTATTTCGGTACATGGGGCATATACGATGGGTTTGGTTGCGGTGTGGCACGTCTGGCAGATGATGGTAAATCATTCACAGATAAGAAACTTATTCCGAATACAGAGATAAAAGATTTCTTTGAGGCTCCGTTTGTATTTAAGAAAGATGGTATATATTACTTTACTTATTCCTCAGGTTCCTGTCATGACCATACGTATCGTGTTCAGTATGCTATAAGTAAGACCGGACCTATGGGGCCTTATGAATACAAAGGCTGCATACTGGAAACGAATGCCGACGGAAGTGTCCATGGGCCGGGACACCATTCTGTTCTTGTGGATGGTGACCAATACTATATTATCTATCATCGGCATAATTTGCCTCGCTCGATACATGGATTTCACCGTCAGGTATGCATTGATGAATTGCACTTTGATGATAGCGGCAATATTCTGAAGGTCAATCCGACTCACAGCGGTGTTTTGCCTGTATCGCTTGCAAAGAAGGCAGAGAAAGCAAAGAAGAAAGCTGCTGTGAATATAGCCTATCGTGCAATGGTTACCGCTTCGTCGGTCTATAGTGAATGGTTTAAGCCTGAGTATGCCACTGACGACAATAATGCCACATTGTGGCGCGCCGGGAGATGCAATGGTGAAGAGTGGCTGTGCATTGACCTTGGAGAAACGAAGAGGTTTAATCAGATATGGACGCAGTTTGAGTATGCAACCTTCTTCTATCAATATAAGATTGAAACATCGTCAGATGGCAAATCATGGACTGTATATGCAGACCGCACGGACAATACTTGTCAAGGTTCTCCTATGATAGATAAGGGTGAATGTGAGGCGCGTTATATACGTATAACAGTGACGGACACCCAGAAGAACGGACATTTTGCTGCTATATGGAATGTGAAGGTTTATAATGCAAACAAGAAGAATGACCCTTCATTGCTTCTTCCTGATGTTGAAGTCGATGAGGCTGCTGTGGTGGCAGGTTATCCCTGGATTCATAAGAAGGATGTGGAGCAGTCGGACCGCAGTCTGACTGCGGCGAAAGGAAACAAGATTATAGACATCAATGCTGATGACTATGCTTCCGGAAAATCTGTTAAATTGAAGAGGATTGACAACAGAGAGGGTGGGGCATTCTCAGGAGACAAGGATATTACTGTTGAAATAAAGAAAGGTAAATACGCATTCTATTTCAATGGACAGTTGTCGTTGAGAAGTGATTTCACTTTGCCGAAGACGATGACTTATAATGCTCCTTATACAATTGTGGCATGGACACTTAATCCGCAGGTGGGACAGACTGAGACTGTGGCAGAGTTTACAACTACACGCAATGACTTGTCGACGATCGAGTTTCGTCAGGGAAGCGACCGTAGCAATGGGCTTGTCGCACATAATGCAACTTTTGAAAATTCTGGTGCGCAGAAGGAATGTATGGATGGCGAAGGGCTGTGGCAGCATTGGGTTGTGACTTTTGACGGATATAATGAGCGTATTTATCTTGACGGCAAGATGATACAGGAAAAGAATATGTTTTTGATGATTCGTCCTTATGGACATATCACTCTTGGCAGTTCTATGGACGGAGGAAACAAATTCAGTGGCTATCTGCATTCGTTGCAGTTCTATGACAGAAACTTTACGGAAGAGGAAGTGAAGGCCGCATTTGCAGAAAAGTCGGACACAGAAGATGAAATCAGTTTTAATAGCGAACTTCAGGTGTCAGCGCGTCCTCTTTCTCCGTCGTTGATAAGTATCTCCGTGACAGAGAGCGATGGCAGGCCTGTTGATTCCGGATTGCTTACATTCTGCTACGGAGTCACTTCTGACAAAAAGGCTGACGAATGTGTATATGGTGAACCTACAAACAGTTCGTCTGTTATTATTTCGACAGATGGCAGGAAACAGCAGAAGTGTTTTGTGAAGATAACCGATGACAGTGGCCGTTTTTCCAAGACACAGACGGTGGTTCTCAACATGTCGGACGACACTTTCCGCCATTTCGGTGATGATGCCTCAAAATCAGTGGACTATCTGAAAGACTTCAAGAACAACGGTTGGGATGGTGTGCTCTTTGGAAGCAATGCAGGAGTGAATGTTTCGGCAAAGAGCGACAATGGAGTTGTGATTCTTTCTTCTGCCAATACTAATTTTACGGGAGACAAGTCGCAGAACGGCATACTGCTGTATAAAGAGGTGGAAGGCGATTTCCTTGTACAAGGCATGGTGGCAGATGTGGATGGTAGCGGCAAGCGTTCTACTCCGGCTTATAATGAAGGCGGAATCATGGTGCTTGATGATTCAGATGCTGAAAGCCAGAATATTGTTCATCTGGGTATCTTTCCTAATTACAACTGTGGAAATATGCTGACAGTGCTTACCCATCGTGCTCGTCCGCAGTATCCTAACGGCAGTGGCTGGAATTACGATAAGTATTTGCAGATAGAACGTGTGGGCGACATGTTCTATGCACGCACAAGTAAAGATGGCAAGGAATGGCAAGAGATGCCGGGTTCTCCGGTTGAATGTCCGCAGATGAATGGCAGGAGATTGAAAGTGGGTTTATATCAGACAACTTATTCGACGAACAGTTCATGGATGTCGTTCGATGACTTTAATTTATGGCAATCCCGATGAATGATTGTGGAGAAGAAACTCTGTTTTAAGAACAAGGCACAGGCTCTTAGGTTTTTGAGGGCCTGTGCTTTTTTATGCTTTTATGTCTATTGGGGCAGATATTGCTTAATGTAGAACTCGCGTAGATAATTATATTTCTGTTTGTTTTTAAGTGACGAAGTCGGGGGCAGACATCTACCTTATTTTCCGGTCCGACTGTTATGCTGCAACAAGGCTGACGTCCTCATAAACCGGCTTGGTTATCCTCATCGTCACACTGTCTATTTGTCATAAATTAAGGACTTTTTTTTGACAATTTGAAATGTTAAAATCAAACCTTCGCAGAATCGCATAAAATCAACCGAACCTTACCGGAAGTTCCATTTGCGCGATTCTGAGGCCATTTTCAGACCTTAATCTTCAAATGTAAAAATAATATAAATTGTATCCTGAAAAGATACATTTGTTTACATTCGTGTGTGCCTCGTCTGAAAAAAGAGGATGCTGGAGACCAATTTTCAAGGTGAACAAAATTTGTTTAAAAGGCACTTTAAAAACATTTTCAAGGTGAACGAAATTTATTTTCAAGGTGAACGGGTTTGAGAATGTCCGTTTTTCGGGCTGAATTTGGATATAGACTAAAAGTGATTTCTTAAAAAGAGTGAAATCGGATTTTCAATGCCACGAAAAACAAAGATGGATTCAGGTAGTGAAAAACAGGAATATTGGACAAGTATTTTTATAACTCTCTGATTATCAGTATATCCTATTTTTGTCACAACCTGTGCCTTTTGCATCTAAAACTGCATAGTTTCGCTAAAATAGTATTTTGTTGATTATCAATTATTTGTCTGTAAAACTTCAAAAAATCAGCAATTGTTTAAATGTAAACGAATCTTAATTATGTTAATAAAAGTCCGTTTGCTATGGGTGGATTTAGTGTCAAAAAGAAAGAAAAAATGCCATTTAAATGGTCTGCAGTCTTTGCAGTTGTTTTCACAGACTCCTCCGTCGCTTCGCGCCACGCCCTCCGTCGCAAGCTCCCCAATTGCTCCTATTCCGCAATTGCCCCTAACTTAGGGGAGGAGCCTGGTTACTCAGCAGATGTTAATGCTATTATATTAGTAGCCAGTATGTTGACTCCCTATTGGCTTTCCAACGAGCAAGGTAACTAAGCTCCTCCCCTAAGTT
>CAZKOB010000073.1:0-16705 GCA_964554265.1 uncultured Bacteroides sp.
ATTAGTAGCCAACATGTTGACTCCCTATTGGCTTTCCAACGAGCAAGGTAACTAAACTCCTCCCCTAAGTTAGGGGGCGTGGCGCGAAGCGACGGAGGAGTCTGTGAAGACACAAGCAAAAGCAGCTGTTTTTCTCAGAAACATTTTTTCTTTCTTTTTGACACTAACTCCACTCATCGCAAACAGAGTATTATTAACATAATTAAGATTCATTTACACTTGCTCGGCTGTCGATTTTTTTGAAGTTTCACAGATAAATAATTGATAATCAACAAAATACTATTTTGGTAGAACGATGCAGTTTTAGGTACAAGAAGCACAAGTAAGAACTAAAATAGAATATACTGATAATCAACGAGTTCTGAAATTATTTGTCCAAGCCCCCGTTTTTAGCAGCCAAAAACCATCTTTGTTTTTCATATCATTGAAAAATCTGATTTTGATTTTTTAAGAAATCAATTATAGTCAATACCCAATTTCAGCCCGAAAAATGGACTTTTTCAAACTCGTTCACCTTGAAAATAAATTTTGTTCACCTTGAAAATTTTTTTACAAGGCTTTTTCAAACCATTTTCAAGGTGAACGAAATTTATTTTCAGCGCACTCTTTTTTCAAACAAAGCACATGTGAATGTGAATAAATGTGTCTTTTCGAAATGAAATTTACATTATTTTTACAATTAAGGTTCAAGGCCTGAAAACGGCCTTAGAATCGCGCAAATGGAACTTTGGTAAGATTCGGCCGATTTTATACGATTCTGCATGAGCTTGATTTTAACACTTTCAGATTGTCAAAAAAAGTCCGCAATTTATGACAAAAAGATGATGTGTGACCGGTATAAAGGCTCACCTCTGTATCTGCTTCGTTGCATTGAAAGTATACAAGGAACCGGAGAAGATACTGAAAATTACAGACATTAAAAATGAGCGTAGATAAAAAGTATCGGCTCTTGCCCAAACCATCGTGACAATACAGATACAGCTTCCGCAAAACAAAACAGCCCAGACAACCCTCCAACATGTCGCGGACAAATCGAAAACAGACTCTAAAAGACGCATAAAGAAAAAAATATCATCTTCCTCTCTTTTTTGTAAAGTCGGGTTTGCATTTATTCCATAAAAAGTATAACTTTGCCCTGCAGTTAGGTCAGGGACCTTTATAACCATTAAAATATATGGAATCGTTTTTCCGAACACACGCATATTTGATAGAGCATCTGCAAGCGCCGGTGCGACGAGATCTTATGGACGAAATTGACTGGGGCGCCCGAATGATAGGCATCAAGGGCACTCGCGGTATAGGAAAGACGACCTTTCTGCTCCAGTATGCAAAAGAGCACTTTTCTCCCGGAGACCATTCATGTCTCTATATAAACACGAACAACTTTTATGTCCAAAATGTGGGCATTTCGGAATTTGCCGGTGAATTTTATCACTCAGGAGGAAAAGTATTGTTGATAGACCAAGTGTTCAAACAACCGGACTGGAGCAAACAGTTGAAAGAATGTCACAACAGATATCCGGGACTCAAAATCGTATTTACAGGCTCTTCTGTAATGAGACTGAAAGAAGAGAATCCGGAACTCAACGGAATTGTCAAATCATACAATCTAAGAGGATTCTCATTCAGGGAATTTCTGAATTTGCAGACAGGCAACAAGTTCCGTTCCTACACCTTAGACGAGCTTATCGGCAACCATGAGGAAATAGCATCTATGATAATGGAAAAGACTCGCCCGCGCGACTATTTCAAGGATTATCTTCATCATGGGTTCTATCCGTTCTTTCTTGAAAAAAGCAATTATTCAGAAAATCTGCTCAAGACAATGAACATGATGATAGAAGTGGACATTCTGCTTATCAAACAAATAGAACTGAAATACTTGGCAAAAATAAAGCAACTGTTTTATCTGTTGACCACAAGTGGAAGCAGCGTACCCAACATAAGCCAACTGGCACAGGTACTCGGAATGTCCCGTGCAACAGTCATGCATTATATAAAGTACCTAATGGAAGCACGTCTTGTAAACATGATATACAACGACGGCGATGAGTTCCCTAAAAAGCCGGCAAGAGTACTGCTCCACAATCCCAATCTCATGTACAGTTTCTACCCGAAACGTTTCGATGAACATGATGTGATGGAAACATTCTTCTGCAATACAATGTGGAAAGACCATGCGGTCAACAAGATCGGCAATATAGGTTCGTTCCTGATAGACAAGACCATGGAGTTTCGCATTACGGAACATGCAACAAAGCTTAAAAGCAAATCAAAAATCATGCATGCAGTCAATCAGGCGGACAAAGGTGAAGGGAACCAGATTCCATTATGGCTTTTTGGGTTTCTGTACTGAAAACCATCCGGCAAACGTAAGGCAGTCCGGCAAGACAAGCATAATTCTAAAGAAAAATCAAACATATAAAGAAACATTTATCACAACATTAAAACTATAACTTTAAAATGGGTAAAGAAAAGAAATTCATCACATGTGATGGCAATCAGGCAGCAGCGCATGTAGCTTACATGTTCTCTGAAGTAGCAGCCATCTACCCTATCACTCCATCGTCTCCAATGGCAGAGCACGTCGACGAGTGGGCGGTTTCAGGTCGCAAGAACTTGTTCGGCGACACAGTGCTGGTACAGGAAATGCAGTCAGAAGCCGGTGCGGCCGGTGCAGTACACGGTTCGTTGCAGGCAGGCGCCCTCACCACTACATTCACAGCATCACAGGGTCTTCTTCTGATGATTCCTAACATGTACAAGATTGCAGGCGAATTGCTCCCAAGCGTATTCCATGTATCTGCACGTACTGTTGCAAGCCACTCTCTCTGCATCTTCGGTGACCACGGAGACGTTATGGCATGCCGTCAGACAGGTTTCGCAATGCTCTGCGAAGGTTCTGTACAGGAAGTCATGGATCTTTCGGCTGTAGCACATCTTTCTGCACTCAAATGCCGTGTTCCATTCATCAACTTCTTTGATGGATTCCGCACTTCACACGAATATCAGAAGATAGAAGAAATAGATCAGGAAGAGCTCCGTCCGCTTGTCGACATGGAAGCAGTTTCAGAGTTCCGTGCCCGCGCTCTGTCTCCAGAGCATCCACAGGCTAAGGGTATGGCAGAAAATCCAGAAACATTCTTCACTCATCGCGAAAGCTGCAACTCTTACTACCATGCAGTTCCGGCAGTTGTTGAAGAATACATGAAGGAGATTTCCAAGATTACAGGTCGTGAATACAAGCTTTTCAGCTACTATGGTGCTGACGAAGCAGAAGAAGTGATCATCCTCATGGGTTCTGCTACAGAAGCAGCACGCGAGGCAATCGACCATGCAAATGCCAACGGCAAGAAATACGGTATGGTAAGCGTACACCTCTATCGCCCGTTCTCCGTAGAGCATCTGCTTGCAGCAGTACCAAAGACTTGTAAGCGTATCGCTGTTCTTGACCGTACAAAGGAACCGGGTGCAAGCGGCGAGCCACTGCTTCTCGACGTGAAAGACGCATTCTACGGCAAGGAAAACGCGCCGCTCATCGTAGGCGGACGCTACGGTCTCGGTTCTTCAGACGTCACTCCGACAATGATTCTCGGTGTTTATGAAAATCTTGAATTACCACAGCCTAAAGACCGTTTCACTGTAGGTATCGTAGATGACGTAACATTCCTCTCTCTCCCTCCAAAAGAAGAAATGGCTCTCGGTGGAGAAGGCATATTTGAAGCCAAATTCTTCGGACTTGGCGCTGACGGTACTGTAGGTGCCAACAAGAACTCCGTAAAGATTATCGGCGACAACACAAACAAGTATTGTCAGGCTTATTTCTCTTACGATTCAAAGAAGTCAGGCGGATTCACCTGTTCACACCTCCGCTTCGGAGACACTCCAATCCGCTCTACATATCAAATCAAGACTCCGAACTTCGTAGCATGCCACGTTCAGGCATACCTCCGCATGTACGATGTAACTCGCGGTCTGCGTGAGAACGGAACATTCCTCTTGAATACAATATGGGATGCTGACGACCTCGCAAAGAATCTCCCCAATAATGTAAAACGCTGCTTCGCCCAGAAGAATATCACGGTGTACTACATCAATGCCACCAAGATAGCTCAGGAGATTGGTCTAGGCAACCGTACAAACACAATACTCCAGTCAGCATTCTTCCGTATTACAGAAGTTATCCCTGTAGACCTTGCCGTTGAACAGATGAAGAAATTCATCGTGAAGTCTTACGGCAAGAAGGGCGAGGATGTAGTCAACATGAACTATGCAGCTGTCGACCGTGGCAATGAGTACCAGAAACTGGCTGTAGATCCGGCATGGGCAAACCTTCCGGACGATGAGAAAGAGGCAAACAACGACCCGGACTTCATCAACAATCTTGTTCGCCCTATCAATGCCCAGAACGGAGACCTTCTCCCTGTATCAGCATACAAGGGATACGAGGACGGTATGTGGGAGCAAGGCACTGCGGCATACGAGAAACGCGGTGTAGCGGCATTTGTCCCGACTTGGGACGCAGAGAACTGTATCCAGTGTAACAAGTGTGCATTCGTTTGCCCTCATGCTTGTATCCGCCCATTCGTTATGGACGAGAAAGAAGCCGCCGGATTGGACGCAGCAAAACTTGACATGATTGCACCGGCTCAGCTTAAGGGCATGAAGTTCCGTATGCAGGTTAGTGTCATGGACTGTCTCGGATGCGGCAATTGCGCGGATGTTTGTCCGGGCAAGAAAGGAAACAAGGCCCTCAAGATGGTTGCTCTCCAAGGCGAGCTTGACGAAGCTGCAAACTGGGAATACTGTGTCAAGAATGTCAAGAGCAAGCAAGATCTCATC
Organism: uncultured Bacteroides sp.; assembly: GCA_964554265.1. Classification (GTDB taxonomy): domain Bacteria; phylum Bacteroidota; class Bacteroidia; order Bacteroidales; family Bacteroidaceae; genus RGIG8745. The sequence continues at coordinate 4,843 of CAZKOB010000073.1, forward strand.
GACATCAAAGCAAATCCACGTGTATCTCAGTTCGCAACCCCACTCTTCGAGTTCTCAGGAGCATGTTCAGGATGCGGTGAGACTCCATACGTCAAGCTTATCTCTCAACTCTTCGGTGACCGTGAAATCGTGGCTAACGCAACAGGATGTTCTTCAATCTATTCAGGTTCTATACCTTCAACCCCTTATACGAAAAACGAAAAGGGGCAGGGACCTGCATGGTCAAACTCTTTGTTCGAGGACTTCTGCGAATATGGTCTCGGTATGGCCATAGCAAACAAAAAGATGCGTGCACGTATCAAGACTACACTTGAAGGCGCAATAGCAGCAGATGCAACTCCTGCAGAATTTAAGGCTGCAGCACAGGAATGGATTGATGGAATGAACGATGCAGAAGCTTCAAAGAAAGCAGCAGCAAAACTCACGCCAATGATTCTTGAAGGCAAACAGAAGGGGTGTGCTGCCTGCACTCAGCTTGCAGAACTCAGCCACTATCTTACCAAGCGCAGCCAGTGGATTATCGGCGGTGACGGTGCTTCTTATGATATAGGTTACGGCGGTCTTGACCATGTACTTGCATCAGGCGAGGATGTCAACATCTTCGTCATCGACACCGAGGTTTATTCAAACACAGGAGGTCAGTCTTCTAAGGCAACTCCAATCGGTGCTATCGCACAGTTTGCAGCAGGCGGTAAGCGCATCACTAAAAAAGACCTTGGCTTGATGCAGGCAACATACGGATATGTATATGTAGCTCAGATCGCTATGGGTGCAGATAATGCACAGTGTTTGAAAGCACTCCGCGAAGCAGAAGCATATCCGGGCCCATCACTCGTTATCGCTTACGCTCCATGTATCAACCACGGACTTAAGGCTAAAGGCGGTATGGGCAAGAGTCAGGCTGAAGAGGCAAAGGCTGTCGAATGCGGGTACTGGCACTTGTGGCGTTTCGACCCGCGTCTTGCAGAACAAGGAAAGAATCCGTTCCAGCTTGACTCTAAGGCTCCTAACTGGGATAACTTTCAGGCATTCCTTGACGGTGAGGTTCGTTACCTCTCTCTCAAGAAAGTCAAGCCAACAGAGGCTCAGGAACTCTTTGACGCAGCAAAGAAAGCAGCACAACATCGTTATGCCACTTATGTCCGTATGAGCAAACTGGATTATTCTGCAGAATAACAGAAACAGCAGTTTGCTGATCAATACAGAAAAAAGCAATATTAACTTTTCAAGCGAGTGCATTTCTCATAAAGAAAAGAAATAGCACTCGCTTTTGTGCTAAAAGATATCACAAAAACTTCCAACAGATTTAGAATTTACAAAACAGAACTTATATTTCGCTAAATATATCTAAAAGATACATATGTATATCTTCCGTATATGGCGAATTATAGTATATTTGTATATATAAAAGGGGAACCAACAAATATTTATATTTATGACACATAAAAAACAAAAAAGAGGAAGTTTTCTAAAATCCAGCCATAAGTGGACATATATTTGGATAGCCATCAAAAATGGCACCACCCCATCACATGTATACGATTTGGCACATGGAAAAGAAATACACGAAAAGGATCATTCAATCATGCATGACTTGGTAAAATATAAAATAATTCATCACAGATAATCACAGATAATTTTATCTACAAACATTTTCATATAAGACATACAGAAAATTTGTGATACAACAAAAATATAATATTTTGCCATTGTTATGTAATAAATGATTATCTTTGTAGTATCAATAAAAAAGATAGAAAATGTTTGCAAAAAGTACTTATACAGAGCGTAGAAATACGCTTAAGAAGCTTGTGGGAAACGGCATCATATTAATATTCGGAAACAATGATGCTCCAGCGAATTATCCTGCCAATGCTTACAAATACAGACAAGACAGTTCCTTTCTCTATTTCTTTGGACAACAAAGAGACGGACTTGTCGGAGTAATTGACATTGACAACGATAAAGAATATCTTATAGGAAATGACATTGACATAGATGACATTATTTGGACGGGATATGTCCCTTCTGTAAAAGAACTCGCAGAACAGGTAGGAATAGGCAATTCTGCCCCTATGGCAAAACTTTCTCAATTAATAGATAGTGCCAAAGCTCATGCGCAATGCATCCACTATCTGCCACCTTACCGCCATGATATAATGATTCAGATTGGCGATCTGCTTAGCATACATCCGTTAGAAACCCGTGTAAACGCATCTGTCAGTCTAATAAAAGCAGTCGTAGCCATGCGTTCTGTCAAAACAGATGAGGAAATAGCAGAAATTGAAAAAGCTATGGAAATAGGTTATGACATGCACACAACAGCCATGAAAGCTTGCAAACCGGGGATAACAGAACAGTATGTAGCGGGATTGCTTGAAGGTATAGTACATGGACGCGGATGCAAAGTGTCATTTCAGACAATATTCTCCATGCACGGAGAAATACAGCATGGCAATCCTTCTCAAAGACCACTTGAAGCCGGCCGTTTGGTATTGTGTGACGCAGGAGCCGAAACGAATGACAACTATTGTTCGGACAACACACGAGTAACTCCTGTCAGTGGGAAATTCACACAACGACAGCGCGACATATACAGCATTGTGGAGGCATGCCATGATCTGGTCATAGAAAAAGCACATCCCGGAATGAAATGGCTTGATATGCATCTTGATGTCTGCCGTATGATGACAGACAGGCTCAAAGCGATCGGGCTCATGAAAGGCAATACGGAAGATGCCGTACAAGCAGGAGCGCATGCACTTTTCTTCCCTCACGGATTAGGCCACATGATGGGAATGGATGTACATGACATGGAAGGACTCGGACAGAACTATGTAGGATTTGACGAAGAAGTACAGCCTTCTTCACAGTTCGGGCTTAACTGTCTGCGTTGCGGAAGACGTCTGCAAGAAGGCTTTGTAATGACAGATGAACCGGGTATATACTTTATCCCTCACCTTATAGATTTATGGAAATCTAAAGGTATGCATACGGACTTCATCAATTATGACAAAGTTGAAACATTCAAGGACTTTGGTGGCATACGACTTGAAGACGATATTCTGATAACAGAAAGCGGATGTCAAGTATTGGGAAAGAATATCATCCCTTATCATATTGATGACGTGGAAGAATTTATAAGAAACTAACAAACTTAATTTGTATAACAAAATGAAAAAAACATTCATTGCCTCAACACTTGTTGTACTCAGTATTTCTGTATTTGCACAAGAGTCAAAGAAAAAAGAAGAAGGATTTATTTTCACAACGGTAAAAGAAAATCCTATAACATCCATCAAAAACCAAAACAGATCGGGAACATGTTGGGCATATTCAAGTTTGAGCTTTTTTGAAGCAGAACTTCTGCGTATGGGGAAAGGAGAATATGACTTCTGTGAAATGTTTCTCGCTCATAAAACTTATGAGGACCGTGCAAAAGCAAGCGTACGCATGCATGGGGACATCTCATTCGCACAAGGTGGAAGTTTTTATGATTGCATATACTGTATGAAGAATTATGGTATGGTACCTCAAGATGCGATGCCTGCACCGGGTACTCTCTACGGAGATACACTTCCTAATTTTACAGAATTTTTCACTGTAGCAGAAAGTTACGTAAACAGTATAGCTAAAAGCCAGCTAAAGAAACTCAGTCCGGCATGGTTCAAAGGGCTTAACGCTATTTATGACACTTATCTCGGAGAATGCCCAACTGAATTTACACATAACGGTAAGAAATATACTCCTAAGAGCTACCTTGAGAGCACAGGACTCAACATGGATGACTATATCTCACTCACTTCATTTACTCACCACCCTTTCTATGATAAATTTGTAATTGAAGTACAGGACAATTGGCGCTGGGGAGAAAGCTACAACCTGCCACTTGACGAATTCATGGAAGTGATGGATTATGCAGTAAAGAACGGATACACATTCGCATGGGGATCTGATGTGAGTGAAATTGGATTTACACGCAACGGTATCGCAGTCTATCCGGATGCAAATAAAGGAGCAGAACTGACAGGAAGCGATATGGCGCGATGGACCGGCCTAACAACTGTAGACAAGAGCAAAGAGCTGACCTCTCGTCCACTTCCGGAGGTAACTGTCACTCAGGAAATGCGTCAGGAGGCATACGACAACTGGGAAACAACTGACGATCACGGCATGCTCATTTATGGAATTGCAAAAGACCAAAACGGCAAAGAATATTTCATGGTAAAAAATTCATGGGGGGATGCCGGACAATATAAGGGTGTATGGTATGCATCTAAAGCTTTCGTTGCATATAAAACCATGAACATCGTCATAAACAAACATGCTCTTCCAAAACCTATAGCCAAAAAGCTTGGCATAAAGATATAAAAGCCAAGAAAAAGCTGACAAATTTTGAAATGCAAAAGAATTTTGAAGGTAGACTATTATCTTGTCATCAAAGGAGTCCGGTATTGTATCGGGTTCCTTTTTTGAAATGTTTCAAACGACCTGTATACAACACATTATAACATCATAGCATAGAAAATTATACAGAAATCAATATAGACAAACATCTTTTAGTGACAAACTTCCTTATAAAATTGCATATCTTATCAATTTAATATCGTATCTTTGCATATAAATAAAAAGCGCATGGAATTTACGATGTTTGAGAAGTTACAACAGCTTCCTCTTTTTCAGGGATTGAGTATAAATGAACTTTCTTATCTGTTGGAAAGAGTAAAACTCAATTTCAACCAACATACAGCCGGTACCGTTATTGCATCACAAAATGATAAATGCAACAAACTCATATATATTCTTAATGGAAAAGTGTGCGCAGAGCACCAACATGAAAATCACAGATTCATTATAACAGAATATCTTGATCCACCTCATGTTATTGAGCCTTATAATATGTTCGGCATGTTACAACGGTATGATTACACATACAGGTTCATAACTGATGGAAGCACTTTTTCTATAGACAAGCGAGTCTTTTGCGACATCTTAATGGATATGAACATAATAAAGACTAATATGCTTAATATGATATGCTACAAATTACAATTGGCAACAAAGGAATTAAGAACAAAAGAAGCATATAATACAGAGGAAAAAATAAAGAAGTTCATAAAAGCTAATGTCCTAAGAACTTCCGGAAAAAAAATCATTATGGTCAAAATGGAGGATTTTGCAACCATACTCAATGAATCACGTCTTGGTGTATCCAAAGTCCTTAATACAATGGAAGATAAAGGTCTTATCATTTTAAAAAGGAGAGAAATACATATTCCGGAAATGAAGCATTTGCTGAACTACAAATAAAGCACAAAAAGCAAGAAACAAAGATTTAACAATTATAGACATGCATAACAATCCGTTTTTCCAGACATATAATCCCCCTCACAATACGGTACCATTCCATGAAATAAGATTGGAAGATTATGAGCCGGCAATAAACAAAGGAATTGAAGAAGAAAATCAAGAAATAGAAAATATTATAAATAATCCGGAATATCCTTCATTTGAAAATACAATAGAAGCTATTGAAAATTCAGGAACTTCGCTTTCAAGGGTAACAGACGTTTTTTTTAATCTTTTGAATGCAGAAACTACAGATGATATGGACACACTTGCCCAGAAACTTTCTCCAATTCTTTCAGAACACTATAACAATATAAATCTTAACGAGCAGCTATTTAAAAGAGTGAAATGCGTTTATGAATCTTATTTTAACAATGAAGGCAAAAATAAAAAATTACAGAAGCTAACCACAGAACAGCAGACATTATTGAAAAACTGTTATGAAGGATTTGTACGAAACGGTGCAAACCTCAATGCAAAAGACAAAGAAATATTCAAGAAACTGTCTACTGAATTGGGAGTACTTTCTTTACAGTTCTCACAAAACAAGTTGAAAGAAATCAATAACTATACTTTACATATCACCAATAAGGACGACCTCAAGGGGCTTCCTGAAAATCTAATTGAAAATGCAGGTGAAGTTGCTCAAAAGAAAAGTGTTGACGGTTGGATAATTACCTTACACTCTCCAAGTTACCAACCGTTTATGACATATTGTGATAATAGGAATTTGAGAAAACATTTGTATATGGCATACAACACAATATGTACTCATGACAACGACAATAACAATATCGAGATTGTAAGAGCTATTGTAAATAAGCACCGTGAGATTGCCCAACTACAGGGATACAAAAATTACGCGGAATATGTACTTCAAAGAAGAATGGCTCAAAATACAGAAAATGTATATAATCTTCTTAATGAACTGACAGAGGCATATACGCCTCAAGCAATTGAAGAAATAAAAAAAATCAAAGAGCTGGCTATCGAACTAAATGGGAATAATTTTGAGTTTATGCCCTGGGATTTCGCATACTATGCCAACAAACTAAAAGAAAAGGAGTATAACCTCAATTCAGAAATGTTACGTCCTTACTTTGAATTAGAGAATGTCAAAAAAGGAATCTTCAGTCTTGCAACAAATCTTTATGGAATAACATTCAAGCGAAATACAGACATTCCTGTCTATCACAAAGATGTAGAAGCATACGAAGTATATGATAAGGACAATACTTTTCTATCCATATTGTATTGTGACTTTCATCCTCGAAGCACAAAGAAGTCAGGAGCATGGATGACAAGTTTCAAGGAACAATGGATAGATAAAGACGGAACAAACAGCCGTCCTCATGTATCCGTTACAATGAATCTGACAAAACCGACAAAGAACAAACCTTCACTACTGACACTTGATGAGGTCGAAACCTTCTTGCACGAATTTGGACATGCACTTCACGGAATGTTTGCAAATACTACATACAAATCATTAAGTGGAACAAATGTTTATTGGGACTTTGTGGAACTGCCTTCACAGTTCATGGAAAATTATAGTACGGAAAAAGAATTTCTGAATACATTTGCTTTCCATTATAAAACAAAAGAACCTATACCAGATGAACTTATAGAACGAATAATAAAAAGCAAAAATTTCAATGTCGCGTATTCGTGCTTGCGTCAGGTTAGTTTCGGTTTGTTAGACATGGCATATTATACAAAAGAAGACGATTTATGTGAAGATATTTATTCTTTTGAGAAAAAAGCGTGGAAGAAAGCCCAAATGTTGCCATCTGTAGACGAAACATGCATGAGCGTACAGTTCTCTCATATAATGGCAGGAGGATATTCTGCCGGATACTATAGTTACAAATGGGCAGAAGTGCTTGATGCTGACGCATTCTCTTTATTCAAGGAAAAAGGAATATTCAACAAAGATACAGCGCAGAGTTTCAGGGACAATATTTTGTCACGAGGAGGAACAGAACACCCTATGACTCTTTATAAAAGATTCCGAGGAAAAGAAGCTACCATTTCGGCTTTGCTCGAAAGAAACGGCATACAATCAAATATTTTCACAAATAATGCTATACAAAATTATAATGTATGAACAAACTCACAGCATATTTATCGGGAATAATTTTCACCATAGTTTCATTGTACATTATAACAGGATGTGATGATGGAGACGATATTAACGAACTGTTCATCGGAAAGGCATGGAAAATCACAGGGGCCACATTCAATGGAAAAAGTATCAACGGTGATGAAGTCAAAGAACTATATCTGGTCCCTGACACCTACAAGTTAAGTTTCTCTTCCGGAACATTTAATGGTATTTTGGAAGCAAGCAGTTCATTCAAAGGAATTTGGAGTGCTGATGGGAAATCCAGAAATCTTACATTAACAATACAACACCAGTCAGGAGTAGAGACAATCCGACTAAGTCAACAGATTTTCGATATAATAAGTCATGCCACAAAATATGGCGGCGATTCAAACGTGATGTATATTTATAAAGATAATACCAATTTTATATTGCTAAGTTCTGAGAACAACAAACTACATAATTAGCACGAAGGAATACTATCACACACTAAAATCGTACACAATACAACTCTTTCAAATATGACAAACAAAGAGAAACAAAATATACTTGATAGACGCTATCTTCGCATGGCACGCATTTGGGCAGAAAACTCATACTGCAAACGTAGACAAGTAGGTGCCATCATAGTAAAAAACCAAATGATAATATCAGACGGATACAACGGCACACCAGCCGGATTTGAGAATATTTGTGAGGATGCAGACAATATCACCAAGCCGTATGTACTGCACGCAGAAGCCAACGCGATTACCAAAATCGCACGTTCCGGAAATTCAAGCGACGGAGCAACAATGTACATAACAGCCTCTCCCTGCATCGAATGCGCCAAACTGATAATTCAGTCAGGAATCGTCAGAGTTGTCTATTCAGAGAAATACCGCCTTGAAGATGGTATAAATCTTCTGAAACGCGCAGGTGTCGATGTCGAATATATCAATCCTGACGAATAGCCCAATAACATATACACTAACCCAACATATCAATTTTATGAATACTAATCGTTCCTCAAGGTTTGTTCCTCTAATTATTGCCATAAGTGTAATAGCAGGTATTATCATAGGGACATTTTTTGCCAACAAATTCTCAGGCAACAGGCTGAACATTATAAATACATCTTCAAATAAGCTTAACGACTTGTTGCACATCATAGACGACCAATATGTTGATACGGTCAATATATCCAATATTGTCGAGCAAGCCATGCCCAAGATTCTGGCAGAGTTAGACCCACATTCCACCTATATTTCTGCAAAAGACGCACAAACAGCCAATGACGATCTCAAAGGAAGTTTCAGCGGAATAGGTGTACAGTTTATAATCAAGAATGATACGGTGCACATTACCAACATCATCAAAGGAGGTCCTTCCGAAAGAACTGGGATTTTTCCAGGTGACAGGATTGTATCTATAGACGGAAAGCCATATACAGGCAAAGAAGTCACTAATGAAGAAACCATGCACCGGCTTAGAGGCAAGAAAGGCACAAACGTAAAAGTTGGTATCGTGCGTCAAGGGCAAGATAAGACTATGAACTTCACCATTGAAAGGGGAGACATCCCTGTAAAAACGATTGACGCCACGTATATGCTCAATGAAGAACTCGGTTACATCAAGATAAAAAAATTCGGTGAGACCACATATCCGGAATTGCTTATGGCTTTGGCAGAACTTGAGCAAGAGAATTTCAAAGGCCTTGTCATTGATTTACGTGGGAACGGAGGCGGATATCTGGTCAGCGCCATACAGATGATAAATGAGTTCCTTCCTAAAAAACGTCTGATTGTATATACTGAAGGCAGAAAAGCCAAACGCGAAGAATATAAGAGCGATGGTAGAGGCTCATATCAGAGTTTGCCTGTAATAGTACTTACAGATGAACTGTCTGCAAGTGCCGCAGAAATATTCTCCGGTGCCATCCAGGATAACGACAGAGGTGTCATTATCGGAAGACGCACTTTTGGCAAAGGGCTTGTACAACAGCCTATTGAATTTCAGGATGGCTCACTTATCCACCTGACAATTGCACGGTATTATACTCCTTCCGGGCGATGCATACAAAAACCTTTTGTAAAAGGCGACAACAAAGAATATGAGATGGATATTATAACTCGTTACGAACATGGCGAATTTTTTAATGAAGACAGCATACGTCAATCCGGAGATGTATACAAAACCAGCATAGGGCGCATTGTTTACGGAGGAGGAGGAATCATGCCCGACTACTTCGTTGCAGAAGACACAAGCATGATTACACCTTATTACACTGAGACTGCGAGCAAGGGGCTAATTGCACAGTTCTGTTTCGACTACACCGATCAAAACCGACAGGAACTGCAGAAGCTGTCCAATGCTGATGCAATTGTCAAACATCTGCGTTCTATGCATGTATTGGAAAAGTTTATAAAGTTTGCAGACAGCAAAGGTATCAAGCGCCGTAATAACATGATAAAAAAATCGCAACGCTTATTTGAACAAGCGATTTTCGGTTCCATCATTTACAATATGCTTGAAATGAACGACTATATAGAATACATAAACCGAGATGATGCCACAATACACAAGGCAATAGAGATTTACCAACAAGGAGAAACTACTCCGCAGAAAACGGAAACAAGCAAGGGCGACAAGAAAACAGCCCATGTATCATATGCTACAAGATTTCTTGAATATACATTCAACAATGCGTATGCCACCGCAGATGTATTTCATCATGATGAATCTCCATTGCTACCATTCTACAAAAACAGAATATTGGCGATAGGCACAGAAGCATTCCAATGGACAAAGACAGTATAAGACGCGAAATACGTATACGGAAACGGCAATATTCCCCAGATGTTCTGAAAACATTGAGCCAAAACATAACAGATAAGATAGAGAAGCATCCTTGGTTCACAAAAGCACAATGCATACTTCTCTATCATTCACTGCCGGACGAAGTATACACCCATGAGATTATCGAAAAGTACAAATCCTTAAAAAAACTTCTTCTCCCCACAGTCGTAGGCGATGAACTTGAGCTTCATGTATACGCCACTGATTCGGTTGTCAGACAAGGTAAATTCAACATCTCAGAGTCAGAGGGAAACCTATTTGAAGACTATCCAATGATAGACCTTGCCATTATCCCCGGAGTAGCATTTGATACAAAAGGGAATCGCATAGGACGCGGCAAGGGGTATTACGACCGTCTGCTGCCCCAAATACACTGTCCCAAACTCGGAATCTGCTTTCAATTTCAAATAGTTGATGAGATTCCATCCGACAGACATGATATCCCCGTAGATGAAGTTTTGTTCTGACTTATGCTATACAAAAACAGAAAAGAATCGAACGACAAGTATGTCCATAACACACATTCCTGTCATTCGATTCTTATTTTTTTTGCAGACAAATCCGCTGACAAATTTTCAGCTATGCCTCATTTCCTCAAGCAGTTCCTTCTGCCGTTCTGTCAGTACCGTCGGCAAGGTTACATTATAGGTGATTATAAGATCACCAAAAGAACCGTCCGGACGCTGATATCCTTTGCCTTTCAAGCGAACTTTGGTACCCGGCTGAGTCCCCGGCTTAATTTTCAATTTCAATTTTGATGTCTGTGTCTGGAGTATAATCTCACCTCCAAGCAGAGCCGTATACATATCTATACTTACGTTCGACTGTGCATCGGTCTGAGCCTGACTTCCGGACGATCGCTTTGCGGAACTGCGTCGACGCGCTGATGCTCCACCAAACAACTGCTCAAAGAAGTCGGAAAAGCCTCCACCTCCCATATTGAAGTTGAAGCCTCCGCCCTGACTACCAGCACCAAAGTCTCCACCACCGAAGCCAAACGGATTGCCATTGCCGAAGCCGCCAAACGGTCCGCCACTTCCACCGGCCTGCTCGTATGCCTCAGCCTGCTTCCATTGCTCTCCATATTTGTCGTACTTCGCCCGTTTGTCAGGATCGTTAAGCACAGCATACGCTTCATTCAACAACTGAAACTTAGCTTTCGCCTTCGGGTCATCAGGATGCAAGTCGGGATGAAACTGTTTAGACCTTTTTCTGTATGCAGCCTTTATTTCGCTTTGCGGTGTATCCTTCGGGACGCCCATAATTTTGTAATAATCTATAAATGCCATAATTTACCGTTTTTACAGATTTATTACAACAAAAAAAGTGCCACCAAGCCAACAGCTGACATAATGTACAACCGCATGCAACGAAGACTACAATCCTCCGCCTATTGACAAGCCGCCCCTGCAACAGGATACAGACAAATCATCGATAAGCCTTATGGTACAAAGCCTCTACCTCTTATACAGAAGTAGGACGAGTATTGCCTCCCGTACATACATCGTTGAAAATCATTCGTAAGCATTAACTGAAGTACAGGATGCATCTCCAAAATATGACAACATCGGC
>CAZKOB010000074.1:0-16516 GCA_964554265.1 uncultured Bacteroides sp.
ACAAGATACAATATTTTATAACTCTCTAATAATAAAAACTTTATAATTGATTATAAAAGTAAATTTAAAATTTAGCACCATTTTAGTATCAGTATTTTGTTCCTCAATAACAAGAATAAATGGAATATAGAAAAACGCAGTGATAATTTATTCAGTTCATACTCCCCGATGCTCGGAAATGCGATCAACAGGGATAATGCAACATATTTAATTTTCTCGTCAAAAAATACACTTTTGTGTCAAGCTTAATCGAAAGAAGCTCTGTACCTTTGTTCCACAAAAAATATTTATATGGAAAGATACAGCAGGAATCGAATTTATATCAGCGAAGAAGAACAAGAGAAAATCAGGCAAACCCGTATTCTGTTGGCAGGTGCGGGAATCGGTAGCATCATTGCGGAATGTGCCTTGCGTTTTGGTTTTGAGAATGTGACCATTGTTGATGGTGATAAAGTGGAGGAGAGTAATCTTAATAGGCAGAATTATATCAAGGCGGATATTGGCAAATATAAAGCGGAGACACTTTGTAAACGGCTTTTAAAAATTAATCCTAATGCGGAAATAAAATTTTTCAATACATTTATAGACAAAGAGAATGTGGAGAGTATTATCTTAGGACATCATATCGCCATCAATGCTTTGGATTTCAAGGATGACACCCCTTTCGTGTTTGACCGTATCTGCTCGGAAAAAATGATACCCGTCCTCCATCCATACAATTTCGGATGGGCAGGTTTCCTTACAATCGTAAGACCGAAAGGTTATCAACTTTCTGAAATCTCTCCAGAACCTAACGGTTTTGAGTTGAAAGTGGCAGAATATGTATCAAGGTATGGGACATTCTGGAACATGCCGACCTCATGGTTGGAAAAAGTAATAGAAGAATACCGTGCAGAAGCGGGCATTTTGCCACCCCCACAACTGTCCGTGGCCTCATGGATTGTCGCAGGGCATTGCGTGAATGCCATGTTCAACCTCGTGACCGGACGGGAAGTCAAATTCTTCCCCAAATTCTACTTCTCGTCCCTGATGTGTGAAAACAATTCCTTATAGCAGCTTATAATTGGTTGCGTATGACAATGCCTCTGCAATGTTCCTGACTCCCAATTTAGAAAACAAAGCCCTTTTACACGCCTTGATGGTATCAACTGACTTGCATAATTTATCGGCTATGTCATTCATGGTATAACCTTGGGCGGAAAGAACCAGCACATCCCGCTCAGTTTCGCTCAATGTTATACCTTCTTTCTTTATCCATTTGTGTTTGTTCAACGAGTATTCATAATAAGATTTTGAACCGGATTTCTTCATTATGATGTAACCGGGGGCATTTCTTGCCGACATGGATATAGTACATAGCGCCAACCATATACGCCCGTCTTTTGTCAATACCAACGGGGTAAGGTTATGGTTGACCAGTCTGAGTTTTTTGCCGCGTATTATATGGAAGTTGTATGAGATGGTATAGTCAAAACGTTCTGTAAAAGGTATTTCATTAAACAGTTCGAATCCTTTCTTGTTTATTTCCAATAGCATCTGCTGTTCTTTTTCGGGCACATAATCCAAATAGAACCTGTAACCGAGATCTTTGATTCTATCAGAAGTCTGACCGCACCAATACGTCAGATTTTCTGAAACGTACAGGAAATTCTGTCTGAAATAGTCTATGATATACACACATTGGTGCGTACTTCTTGCAAATGCCTTGGCCGCATTTACAAGTAGTCCAATTTTATGATAATCCTCATCCGTGACATTATAGACGGAGTTGGACACTATAAAGAAGTCTCCTACATTTGTTGCCATGTCAATATTTTCTATGAATTATTTGCAAAATTAGCAACTAAAATTCATAAAAATCAGATTTAACACAAAAAAGTGTAGATATTGCTATGTGATTGTTTGAAATACCCTTTTGTGTCAAAATAAAAAGATGCCCGGTCTTTAGTTTTGCATTAAAAAAATTAAAGACATGGAAAAGTTGGTTTACGCAAATGAATATTATGTGATTTGTCTATTGGATAAGGCAAATCTGTATGAATTGGCCGAATTTGTGGTAAGGGAGAACTACAAGCATCATACGGGTGGTTTTTCTTCTGAATCCATCAAGGATGAGATTCGTTCTGTTTATCAAGAGGAACTCCGGTATATAGATAATTCCAAAGTATTTGTAGTCCGCAATAATGTAAGAAAAATCATCGGTTCAATAAGGGTTTTCAAATGGGACAAGAAGAAAGTCCTTCCATTGCAGAAGATTTTTGGCATTAATCCATTGATGGCCATACACCCGGAAAGCGATTATAGCTACTGGCATATAGGCCGGTTTGCCATAGACTCCTTTGCCGGGATCCCAACTATCACCTTGTTTAAACAACTTATGGTATATGCGGTGCATCCTATTGTTTGCGATGAAAAAAGTTATATGATAGCCGAAACTGATAGCAAATTACTCAAAGTGATGAATGCACTTGGTATAGAAACAATTCAATTGGGACATTCCATCAACTATCTTGCCTCGGAAACCATACCTATTTGTTCCAGCAGAAACGGGCTTCTGCTATTCTATAAACGCTATGGAAATTTGTACCAAGCCTCATGAAATGCACTTTTGTGTATTTCTTATAGTAGTTGTTAACAAATACACTTTTGTGTCAAAGGAATGTTGTAGTGATTGCCTAATTTTGCAACAAAGATAATTGAATGGCCAAACAATTATAAATCCTGAGGAAAACAGGTCAAAGCCGTGCATTGAAACTCAATGTATGTAATTATTAACAAAAAACATTGTTCACTATGAATGATTTCTTTAAACTTCCTTTTACATTGATGGAAGCAATGTCTGAAAATGACATGATGCTTGTTGTCGGTGGTGACAAAGTCGTAGTTGAGTACACAGTTGTTAACGAAGGAAACGGCTGTAACGTTGAAGGAGCATTGAACAAAGGAACCGGTTGCGGTTGCTAAGTAGAATCCCTTTCTGGGCCAAGGGTTGTAAAAAGGATAGCTTATACAGCAATCCCGCAACAACTCTTGCTTTAGAAGGGGCTTTGGAGGATTTATTATGAAAAAGAGCAAATATCAGTTATATACAAGAATAGGGGAAAACTTATTTCTGTATTTTAATTCATTCAGTTCAAGATATCTTTTACTGGATGAAACAAAACATGGATTGTATCAATCACTGTCAGTCGTGGATATAGAAAAAGAATATCCGGCTTTATATTCGACATTACTCCAAAACCAGTTTATAATCCCTGATGATTTTGATGAGCAGGCCATTGTGGAATATAAAAAGCTAAGTGTCAAGATGGATACAACGATGTATCATGTGGTCGTAAATGTTACTCTTGATTGCAATCTCAAATGCTGGTATTGCTATGAGACAAAATTGCATAACAGCAATTTGCGTGAAAATGTTATAGAAGCGATTAAACTTAATATTGCCTCACGTCATAGGCAAGTCCGTTTTAAAACACTTAAAATATCATTCTTTGGCGGCGAACCCTTCTTAAACTTTAAGGGAATAAAAGAAATATTGGATTATGCCAAAGAATTTTGTAAAAAAAATGACGTCATCCTGTTGGCAGATTTCACGACAAATGCCACTGTAATAAAACAAGAATATATTGATTATCTCAAAGACTATACTTGCTTTTTCCAGATAACGCTGGACGGGAATAAAGACAAGCATAATGAAGTGAAACATTTGAAGGGCATTGATACATTCAGATGCACTTTGAATAATATTTATCGAATATCCCGAACCATACCCAAATCTTATATTTGGGTTAGAATCAATTATGACGGCAAGACTTTGGAAAGGATTGATGACATTATACACGAAATAGATGACCTTGACAGGAAACGGACATTTTTAATTCTTCGCAGGATTTGGCAAACTGATTCTGATGTCATTACTTCCGAGCAACTTACGACCGCTATCCAGCGTATACTGGATCATAAGTTTTTCGTGGACTGTTATGCTCTTTCCAGGAATAGTGTATGCTTTGCAGAACGGATGAACCAAGTCCTAATTAATTTTGACGGGAAAATATTCAAATGCTCAACCCTATCATCTTTCGATGATAAACATGCTATGGGCAAATTGGACTTGCTGAACGGGGAGATTTCATGGGAAATGAACAAAATAGCCCACATTCCCCGTACAATGACAAATTCCAGATGCTCTGACTGTAGCCTTTTCCCAAGTTGTTTAGGACCTTGTAATAAGAATCTTCTAAAGTCTCCAGACCGGTCATGCATTTTGGACGAAATGAATCTGTCTATGCAAGAATTTCTTATGTATAATTTCAAATTAAATCTTTTATATGAAAACTTTGATTATCTTAATAATTAGCTTAATGCCAGCATTGCTCTATGCGGAGAATACAAATTCATTGGCAATTCATGGAAAAGTAGTCGATGCGAAGAATCAACCGATTTGCTTTGCCAATGTTATTCTAATGGACGCAGATTCGACATTCATCGCAGGGTGCGCCACAGACGATCATGGTATATTTCAGCTGCAAAATGCAGTATCGGATGCCGCGTTGTTAAAAATTTCGGCAATCGGTTATAAAACGAAGATAAGCCCATTGATGCCTGATGGCAATATGGGGGTATTGATAATGACTACTGAAAACATTCTCCTGAACGAAGTTGCTGTAATCGGGCAACGCCCTGTACACCAAATTAGTAAGGGAGGAGTTATTACAACTGTGAATGGTTCTGTCTTGGGTGTTCTTGGAAATGCGATGGACGTAATCGAGCAGTTGCCCGGTGTGAGGCGTGAAGATGACAATATTACCGTCTTTGGCAAAGGCAGCCCCACGATTTATATGAATGGACGAAAACTGACCGATTACAGTGAACTGTTCCGCTTGTCATCTAAAGAAATAGAAAGTGTGGAAGTAATCAACAATCCGGGAGCGAAATACGGAGCGGAGGTTAAAGCCGTCTTGTTGGTGCGCACTATAAAGAAGAGAGGTGATGGATGGAGCGGTTCTGCCCAAGCCGTTGTACGGGCGGCCCACTCATGGTCGCAATCGGACAATATCTCACTCAATTACCGCAAGAATGGTTTTGACATATTCGGTGCGTTTGCATTCGACTATGCAAAGAAGTATCAGCAGCAAAAAAATCGTACCACCATTGAAACCGGCAAGGACATTTACCGTCTTAACTCTGACATTACCATTCTGCCTGTCAACACTTCCTATACTGCCAACTGCGGTTTCAACTGGCAAATTGATACTAAAAATACGTTAGGAATCAAATATGAATTTCAAGGAACCCCGTACAGCCGTTCCAATTGGACAACCAATGAACGGGTTGCCTTAAATGACATATCACTTGACAAGATTGATTATCAGACCCATTGGAGGAGAAAGAACATACCTCTTAACAGTTTGAATATGTATTATATCGGTAATTTCAATCATTGGACTCTAACCTTGAACAACGATTACTATTCGAGCAGAAATAGGGCTGAACAGGAGATTTATGAGTCCAGTCTGTCCGATGGGGAATCATCGGTAAATAGCCTGAACCGTATCAAAAGTTCCATGTTTGCCTCAAAAGCCGTATTGGAATACACTTTCGGGAAAAACAGCATTGAAGGCGGTTATGAATATACCCATACCGACCGCTTTGACCGCTATTACAATTACGGTGACTTCCTGCCCGATGCGGATGACAATATCAAAGAACAAAACTTGGCCGGATTTATCAGTGCGACGTTTCCGATAGGCACATTTGAAATCTCCGGTGGCATCCGGTATGAACACACTGTGTCCGACTATTATCAGAGCGGTGAGTTTATACCGGAACAGAGCCGTAAATACGACCGCTTTTTCCCGAATATAGATTTTACGTTTCCGATAAAGCAGGCTAAATTCACGCTTTCATATACAGCCAAAACACGTCGCCCACTGTATAGTCAGTTAAGCAGCAACATACAATATGACGACCGCTTTACCTATGAGACAGGGAATCCTCTGTTGCAGCCGGAAATGAATCATGATATTACGCTGGCCGGCATCTATAAATGGTTTTATTTCGCTGCAAGCTACCAATATTTGAAGGACGCAATTGTGGGGATAGTCGAGCCATACGAAGAGGGAGAACCTGTCAATCTGATGACATATAAAAACTATGACCATCTATCCAAATACAGTGCCGTATTGTCATTTTCCCCTAAAATATTAAAATGGTCACCGCGACTGCGGCTTAATCTGATGGGACAAGATTTTAAGATACCTGTAATGGGGAAGGTTCTACGAATGAATAACCCGTTGCTGTTCATCAACTTTTATAACAGTGTATCATTAGGGAACGGATTTACTGCCACCGGAGATGTCACATGTCATACATCAGGAGATATGGATGTGGTCACGCTGAAACCTTCATGGCAGATAAATATCGGTGTGGCAAAGACATTGGGTAGCTGGTATTTTCAACTGAGTGCTACCGATTTGTTCAAGACGGCTCGCAATTCCATGATAACCTATGGAAGTCAGATGAAGCTGGACAAATGGAACTATAGTGATTCACAGGCTGTGCGCTTTACCGTCCGTTACGCATTCAATACTACTATGAACAAGTATAAAGGGCAGGGAGCGGGTCTAAGCGAGAAAAACCGGTTGTGATTATGAAACCATTCCCATATTATAGGCAGTACGATGCGAAACAATGTGGCATAACCTGCCTTCGTATGATTTGCAAGTTCTATGGCAAGGAACTTTCCATAGAACACATTGCGCAATATTGTCATACCAGTAATGAAGGAGCTTCATTGCTGGGTATCAGTGAAGGTGCAACCAAATTAGGAATGCAGACTTTTGCCGCAAAAATTTCCTTGACGCAACTGTTGGCTGCCACAACACCGTGCATACTCCATTGGGATCAAAGTCATTACGTCATTCTATATAAAATAAAGAATGATTCTGTTTTCTATATTGCCGATCCGGGACGTGGTAAAAGGAAATATAACATACAAGAATTTAAGCGTCATTGGCTTAGTACCATTATTGGTGGAGAAGAAAAAGGTATCGCATTGTTTATAAAGCCAACTCCTGTATTCGAAGCATTACAGAATGATTTAGTCACCAATAAAAGGTCTTTTAGCTTTCTCTGGAGCTATTTAAAACAGTACAAGAAATATTTTTCGTTGATATTATGTGGTTTGTCAGTAGGCTGTATATTGCAGCTTATAATGCCTTTCCTTACGCAATCTATTGTTGACATCGGTATCAAGCATAGGGATATAAATCTTATTTGGCTGATTCTTCTGGGTGAATTAATGATTGTAATGGGACGGACTGCAACCGATTTCGTTAGGCGTTGGTTGTTATTACATATATCTATGCGTATCAACATATCCCTTGTTAGTGATTTCCTAATAAAATTGCTAAGATTGCCGATGTCATTTTTTGATACGAAACTGATGGGGGACTTATTACAAAGAATGGGGGATCATACACGAATACAGTCATTTTTGACAAATCAGATACTAAGCGTGATTTTCACATTTCTGAGTTTCTTTGTATTCGGGATAGTACTTTTATTTTACAGTGAATTGATTTTTGGAGTTTTTCTGTTTGGAAGCTGTCTCTATGGGCTATGGATCTTAATGTTCCTGAAAGAACGCAAAATCTTGGATTATGAACTATTCAGCAAACAGACAGAGAACCAAAACAAAACTTATCAATTTATCACATCAATGCAGGAGATTAAGCTGCAAGATTGTGAACGGCGTCGACGTTGGGAATGGGAAGATGTTCAAGCTGATTTGTTTGCCGTGCAGATGAAATCCTTGAAATTGCAACAGACACAGGAAGCTGGAAGCGTTTTTATTAATGAAGTTAAAAACATCATTATTACCGTGCTTACAGCTACGGCTGTTATAAACGGACAGATGACGCTCGGCATGATGTTGGCAGTGCAATATATCATTGGGCAACTGAATACTCCAGTTGAGCAATTTATGAATTTCATTTATTCTTTGCAGGATGTAAAAATATCGCTTGAACGTATTAATAATATTCACACTTCCAAGGATGAAGAAAGCGATGATAGAAATATTGTTTCGCTTAGTGGGAATAAATCTATAAATATTGAAAAAGCTGATTTCAAATACGACCCACACGCATTAAAGAATACGCTTGAAGGAATAACCTTTACAATTCCCGAAGGGAAAGTAACTGCCATTGTCGGGGCTTCCGGCAGTGGAAAAACCACATTGATTAAATTGATGTTAGGCTATTATCCGGTAGCGTCCGGCAATATTTTCATTGCAGGGAAAAACATTAACAATTACAATCTCAAATGGTGGCGCAGACAATGTGGTGTAGTCATGCAGGACGGTGTGATTTTTTCGGAATCAATAGCAAGAAACATTGCGGTGGATGACGGTGAAGTTGATGTGGAACGTTTGGAACAGGCAGCACGGATAGCCAACATACATGATTATATAATGTCGCTCCCATTGAAGTACAACACTATGATTGGACGTGATGGTGTCGGGTTAAGTCAAGGGCAAAAGCAGCGTATACTTATCGCGCGTGCCGTTTATAAAAATCCGTCATTCATCTTTCTTGACGAGGCTACCAATGCCCTCGACACCAAAAACGAAAAGGCCATTGTGGAAAACCTGAATGAGTTTTATAAGGGGCGCACAGTCGTTGTTGTTGCCCATCGGCTTTCGACAGTGAAGAATGCCGACCAAATAATTGTGCTTGACAACGGCAAGGTAGTGGAAACGGGGAACCATGCTTCTCTCATAGATAGACAGGGTACGTATTATAATTTAGTGAAGAACCAACTGGAATTAGGCAATTGACATGGAAACAAAGAAAGACTATAGTCCTGACCGGATAGAACTCCGTTCGGAAAAAGTACGCAACATCATCGGTACGATTCCTCCGGCGTTGGTACGTTGGGGCATTGTTGTTATCACAATTATTCTTGTCATACTCATGTTGGTGGTGCTTCTCGTACCCTATCCGTATGGGGCGGGCGAAACTATCTTCCAACATCTATTCTTTTCCCAAAAAGGGATATAGATGAAAGGTGGATTTTATATTCTCCACAAAGGTTCGTCCTGCCAGTTCGGGGGAATGCCCATTGCCTTGCCGTCAACATTCGGGTATTGCCCCAACAGCTTTTGGAAATGTTGTCTCATGTCGTTGCCCGGCGATATGATGTCAACAAACCATTTGATGATGCAAATTTCATAAAATGTTCTGTGCGGCGGTACGGCATCGCTTATCCAGGGACGTTTCATCTTCCGGGCTACCATCGGGTTGACGGCATACTGCCTGTTCCATACCCGTGCATGATGGCAGCATGAATTCCTTGTAAGGGTTATGACAGTCAGCCACGAAGTAAAAACAGGGGCAGGCAGGTCATAGCAGGCTGCAATCTTTTTCTTCAAAGGGTTGGACTTGATATTCTCATAGATACGGGTCACAACCCCATCGGCAATATCTCCACAAGCATCCATGCCGGGGATAGGCATTGCTGTACTTGTTTTTGAAATGCAGGATAAAATCCTCCTTGGAATTATTGATTTCCTTGTCTATCAGTTCCATCGTGCGGCTGAACTTGTTGGAGTTGGCAAACAGGGAACTGTCGGTCATCCAAAAGATATTGCCGGTCTCTTTCGCCACGACATTGGCCAATGTGCTGCGCAGGGAGACTTCAATCTTCTCGATTTCATTGAACATGAAAAGGCGGAGTTTCTTGTCGAACCGATAGAGTCTTAGTGCCGCATCAAAACTGCTGCCCTGCTTGAAAAGCTGTCTTTCTTTCGGGATTTCAAGAAAAGGATAGAAGTATGCGCTTAACCTGTAATAACCTATATTGCGGATATATCGGCATACGCGCTCCTTGTCATCGAAAGCAAGCCCTCTTTGGGATAGCAATGCGGTCAAGTCCTCCGGGCTGTTGTATTGTTTCGGGAAACTGATTGTCATTGGAATATAAAAATAAAACGACCCCCGATTTGAGCATTGTCAAGAGGCTTGGGGGTTCTCGTGCTGCAAAGGTAAGCAAAGAAATGCAGACTGCAAAATTTGGATCATCTTTTTTCGGAAACTTCACGGAAAAAAACTTCTCTGCCCATCTGTGTCACTCCTTATTTATTTATTCGCTTCGATTCTTCGATGCCGTTCTAACGGTTTTGATCTGTTCCCAGAATATAGTCAGTGTGGAATCCGCTCCGACTGTTTCCGCCAGTCTCTCGTAAGCCCCGACAGTCACGGCCAGTTCCGGGTGCAGTTCGTTGAGCATGACCGTAGTTACTTGGTGTTTGGCTGCAACCGTCCTCAACCGCCTGTTTTCTTCCCGGTACTCATGCCATTGCACCCAACTGACGGCAAACAGGACAAAGAACACAAGCGTACAACCGATACCAGTCCAGGCGTAAGGGCTCTTGTGCCAGCCATCGGGGATTTTGCTCCATAACAGCCTTATTGCGTTTATCGCCTTGCCAGGGCGGATTGCCTGCCACAGTCCCGGCATGAAGCCCTGTTTTGGTCGCTCCTTTTCCGATGCCAGCCTGTCTTTTTCCACATGGTCTTTAAGTATTTTCAGTATATCGTTAAGCTGTTCCTTGATAGAGGGAACGCCATGCTCACGCATATCCTTTTCATTGGCGTTTAGATATAAACGCAGGCTCGCAACCATTTCATCACCCATTGATTGCTTGTATTTCCCAATGGCTTCCTTGCTCCCGAAAATGGCATTGATATTTTCCGGAGCATTGCCACTGAAGAAGCGTACAACAGGCTCCAGATTTTTTGCCAGCCTGTCTAATGCCCCGTCCTTGTCCGGGCTGTCCTTTGCGTCCTGCTTCTTCTTGATTTCCTCGATGTCCTCCGCCAACGCCCCGATAAGGTCGGCGATATTTTGTAGGTTGTCCTTCATCTTCTTCTCCTTCTTGGTTTAAGTTTGTCCTTTTCGTTGTCGCCCCAGCCGCTCTCGTTTCCTCCGCCGCCTCCGCCGGATGACACCTTGGCTTGGTGCGGCTGTACGCACAGCTCCATGAGCGTGCCGATGGTCACTTGGACGATGTTTGAGCCGGATTCGGCGGGACTGCCGCCGTTGCTGTCCGTTTCCGATCCGGGCAGTGACGGTTGTCCTATAAAAGTATCTGCCGTATGGTTGTCCGTTGCCATGCCTTTCATAGCCTGTGATGTCAGTCCGTCAAGTCCGCTGTCCTGCACACGGGGCTGCCACTCCATGCCCTCGGCTATACGGCCTCCAAGCTGCTTGTCCAGTTTATAAAAGCCCATGCTACGGTCTACCCGTGAGCCGCAGAACGAGATTTCATCCTTCGTGAACGACACGCCGAGGATTTTGGCATTGCGCCTGTCGTATCTGAAATGCACCCCGATTCCTTGCTTTGCGAGCCTGTCACACAGATCCGACCAGCAGCTGCAATGGGGCAATGCCGCCTTGACAGCGTCATAAATTTGGTATTTCACCTTGTCCTTTCCACGCAGGCGGTCACGCTTCACGTTCATCTTGCCCTTGGAGAAATGCAGCCCGTATTCCCCCGTGAGAGCCTTGCACACTTTCACGTTGCGCTCGTTATCGTTGCTGTCGCTGACGGTCTTCCCGTCATTGTCCACCCTGTTCGCCACGATGTGCAGATGCTGGTGTTCCCTGTCGGTGTGGCGGCTTACGATATACTGGGTGTTCACAATGCCCATGCGCCGCATGTACTCACGGGCGATTTCGACCATCAGGGCATCCGTCAGCCTGGGTGTGTCCTCGTGTGCGAAGTCAAGCGAGATATGGTACACCGGGGTTTTCAACTTGCGCCCCGGCTTGTCGTCCGCCTGCCCCTGCATACTTCTTGCGATGGTGGCGTTGCTGTCAAGCCTCACGTCCTTGCTGTCGATGAGCCGTGCCCTCCTGGGGTTGTTCACGTAGTCCACCACCTTGGCGAAGCTCGCACGTTTCTTCAAGTCGCCCATCATATCCTCCCGATGATTTTGTCGAACTCGTCCAGCAAGTCCGTGATTTTGCCTTTCAAGAGGGAAAAGCCCTGCTGGTGCGCCAGCTTCGCCAGCTGGTTCAGGTTGTTGCACCCACCCTCCAGCATCCTTATCTGCCGCCTGTCCTCCTGTGTCCGTGCCGCCACGACCTTGCCGTGCAGCAAAAGTTCACGCAGGAAGTGCGACGGTTTCTTCCCGGCGTCTGCTATCCGCTTCATGACCGCCTTCCACTCGGCAAGCGTAAGCCTCGTGGATATGGTCTTTGTCCGGGCCTTGCCCTTTGCGGATTTCGGTCTGCCGCCTTTATGTGAATTGTCGTTGTCTGTCATAGCCTGTTTTTATCGGTTATAATTGGGATGATGTTTCAGGGCTATAATTGGGGCTTAGCCGCTCCCGGTGTGACCGTGTCGCCGCTTGGTGGCGTGGTTTTCGTGGACGAAAACATTAACTTGCCAGCCCTAAAAATTATCCCTTCTAAAACGCTGTCGCTTACCATTCCTGCCGCTTCATTCCTGTGGCTGTTTCCATTCCCCGTGATCCGGATAAGGTATTGCCACCTTCTAAAACTGGTATATTGTCGGCATCCACGACTACATTTTCCGCGGTACCTTCCACTCCGCGTTCGGTTGTTGCTGCCGTTTCGGTTTCCGCTGTTTCTGTTCCTTCTATAATAGGATTGTAACCGGTCAGATTCATGGACGGCAAGCCATCCGTCCCCTCTGCCGTTTCTACTATCGGTTTTTCTTTCTTCTTCCTCGCCGAACTGCGGCGCAAAGTTTCTAATTGTTGCCCATTGAAAAGGAATACCCGTACCCCTTCGTATGCCTTGATTGTCTGGCGGTATACCGGATTCTCAATGAGCCGTCCTGCTATCATCCATGACTTCACGCACACCATGTCTATGATGGAAGTCACGGGATTGGAATCGACACGGATTAGCCCGCGTTCCGAGAAATCCTCCAACAGACGGGACACCGCCTTGCGCCCGATGCCCCATTCCTTGGCCAGTGCCAGCATGGAGCCGTCTGCCTGTCCGGGGTGGATGGCATAGCCCAATCCCCGCTTGGTGTTCATCACTTCCGAAACCGTCATCTTCGACAAGAGGGAAAAAAGATAGGTGAGGTTACATACCCCGTCCGTGCTCCCGTGCAGGAAGTACCATGCCTCCACGGATATTGCCATTTCCAATTTGTAGCACGGCAAAACAAGCTGTTTCAAATTTTTCATAAGCCTTGATGTTTTTTGTTGTGCGTCTTACAAATTATCCCTTGGCGTTCTTGTCGGCCTTCCTGTTGGTGGCTTTCAGGCTCTTGATTCGGTCTATCTGTTCCTTAGGAAACAGGACACGCCGTCCTATCCGCTGTCCTTTGATGTGTCCCAACTTCTCGTGCCGCCAAATGGTCGCTATGCTCACGCCCCATTTCTCCGCCAGTTGCCGGATGGTGTAATACTCCGATGTGTCCTGTGGTGCCTGTACTTGTTGGTATTCCTCAAACGCGCACCTCACACTTGCGCCGATAAGCTGTTGAAGCTCGTCGCGCGATAGCAGTACCATTTCTGTCTTATCTGTCATAATTCACTGATTTTAAGTTTATGGCGGCAAAGGTAGGGCAATAATAAAGTCTGTGAATTTGTGGTATTCTGTGAAATGACACTGCATGAAAAAAGCCGTCAAACAACTGGTGCTTAACGGCTTGTGGAGGTCTGTGGGTTGTGGTGAATTGTAGCCACCTGTGGATTATGTCACTATTTTATCATGGGAAGCAGCTCTTTGAGCTTCGTTATAAAGGTTTTCTCCACATTATACTTGGCAAGGCTTTCGGGTGTCAGCCCCATGGAACGGGCTGCGGATACCCTGTAACCTTTCCAGTCCTTATAGTAGGCTTTTGACAGCAGGATGGCGACACAGCGCATTTTGCCTTTCACGCAACTGCCGTATATCGTGGAATAGTCGGCACGCATGACGGCACGGAGGAAGTCCCGGTCGGAAACGGCATTGCCGTCCAATAGAGGTTTGCCCTTGTCGGGGCCACTCTGTACGGTGAAGGTGGTAAGGAAACGGTACAGCCTTAAAACGGGAACTTGCGCGGTCGTGCTGAACGTACCGCCTTGCATTGTATCTGTGGCGGTAAAACCGGATGACGCTTCTTCCGTACAAGAGGGTATTGTTTTGGATATTGCCGACTTGGACTCGTTCTCATGCAGCACGTTTCTTTTGACATATCCCATCGTCATGGCGATATGAAACATCTTTATTCCGGCGGACTGTGCTTTCACATCATCATTTTGGGGCAGCATGGAAAGGTGGACGGCTTCTGCAAAATATTCCGTGAAGAGTTGTGCCAAATCCTTGTCGTTGGCATTGACAATATACTCCTTGACGGCTTGGATTTTCGCCTTGTCCACTTTGGCAAGCATGGCATACATTTCTTTCCCTCTGTTCCCGTCTGAATCCTTTGCACACTTCCGTATGGCGGTACGGATGGTGTCGATGCAGTCGGTGGCCTCGGTACGTGTCATTGGCTTGGGAGAAATGTCAGAACCCTCCGGTGATACTTTCTCCTGTTCTTTTTCGGGAAAGAAGTATTGCCTTATGACTTCCATACTCAGGTAAGCCACCCCTGTACGGAAAGCCGCCTTGTTCAAGTCCGCATATTTGGAACAGATGCCGTGAAGCCTTTTCGTGTCATCGTGAAGTTCGACAAACTTCCGTGCCAGCTCCTTGTCCTCGTGTTCGCTGACATATTCCCTGACGCTGGCCAAAAGAAAAGGCAGGGGGTTCAGGCTGTATCGGACGTTCCTGCAAATATCCTTGCGATCTATTTCGCCACTGCCGGAAGACTTGCCGGCAAGCGATTCCGCAAGTTTCAGGCTCTCACTGATTACATTTGACAGCTTGAACAGGTCATTGATGGCGTTGAATCTTGACTTTTCCATAAACACCTCCTTATATTTCGATGATACCCTTGAAATCCTTTAACGCTATGACAGCCTTTTCCTCCGCATCCAGTTTCAGGTAGTGGCGCAGTTGCGCCTCGCTGCTGTGTCCCGTGATGGCTTGGATGGAAGGCAGAGGGACACCAGCCTTATACGCATTGGTGGCAAAACTCCTTCGGGCTGTATGGGAAAGGAGCATATCGCAGAACCTCCTTCCACGTTTGGGGTTGAGACGCTTCTCGTCAAAGCCGCAGTCATGTGTCCATCCGAGCAACAGGCCGATGGTCTTCACCAGCTTGTTCATTTCATTGGGATGAACCGGGGGTAGCTTGCCGTCATACTTCGCAAGTATGGCTCTTACTCGCCTGTCAACGGGGATATAGACTTTCTTTTCCGTCTTCTGCTGGGTAATGAGTATGAACTCCGTGCCGCCTATTTCCGTTATCATGTCCTCGCATATCCTTGAATAGTCGGAAACTCGCTGACCGGTCAGACAGCCCACAATGAAAATGTCCCTCACGTGCTCCAGTGTCCTGATATGGGTGATGCGGCATTTGGAGATTTGCGCTTGCTTCTCATCTTCATCTATATCCAGAGCCTTCCACCTGTTGATGACAGCTTCCTTGGAGGAAAGGTCGAGGTCGAGCATTTCCTGTATCTGTTCCGGTGTGAGGTAGATGTTGTCCACCTCCTCCTTTTTCGGCACGAAGTCGGAATGACGGAAATCATCGCATTTGGTCAGCTTGTCCTCGTAGGCAGCCTTTGCCACCGTGCGGACATCGGTCATATACGAATTGATGGCGTTGGGCATCAAACCTCGTTCTTTCCAGTAACCGACAAGGCTGTTGCGTGTCTCCATCGTCATGTCATCCAATCCGAGCTTGCGGTGGGTCTCTTTCTGATACCTTTTTATCTGGCTTAGAATCATGCGCAGACTTTTGAGATAGGCAGGCGACACTTTTACGGTGCGGCCTTTCTTGGTGCGCCGTCCGGTTTCCATGTCTTCTATATAAGAGGTGAGGAAATCCTCGAACAGCATCCTGCCTTTGGGCTTGACCTCCACAATCCGCATCATACCGTTGAGCACGTCGTGTTTCACGCTCTCGATGATGTTCTTGGCCTCCTTGGGATTGAATCCGTCCGCCTCGAATGCCGCTTTTATTCTCGCGAGGACTTGAGCGAACTGCCCGTACTTTATCCCGATGCTTGACATCAGGGCTGACGAGGTGTATTGCAGGCTGCGGTACTTTCCCCATTCAAGTTGCTTGATTGTGAAGCCCGTCACGACTTTCATGTTCGCCTTTCCGGTGCGCACACGGGCATAGATGGAACCGTAGTCTTCCTTTCCGGCCTTGGATGATTTGATGAAGATGAAATCCATACGCGATATATCTTGGTTACTGTGGTGCAAAGGTACAAAATATATCCCGAAATATGGTATCAAATAGTACCAATATTTTCTAAAACCGTGAAATTTCGTGAGTATTCAAACCAAATGAAAACATCTGCAAATAACTGATATACAAATATAACCTATAAAACGGAATTTCACTGAATATATTTGGTGAATAGTGGGC
>CAZKOB010000075.1:0-16155 GCA_964554265.1 uncultured Bacteroides sp.
AAGCTCCTCCCCTAAGTTAGGGGAGGTGGCGCGAAGCGACGGAGGAGTCTGTGAATACACAAGCAAAAGCAACAGTTTTTTAGAGACATTTCTTCTTTCTTTTTGACACAAACTCCACCCATAGCAAACGGAACTTTATTAACATAATTAAGATTCGTTTGCACCTTCTGGATTGTCGAAATTTTGAGGTTTTATTGATAAGTGATTGATAGTCAACAAAATACTATTTCTGCAAAACAGTGCAACTTTTTGGTACAAGAAACATAGGTTGTGACAAAAATAGAATGTGTTGATAATCAGTGAATTATAAAATTACTTACCAATATTCCTGTTTTTTCGTCGCCAAAACTCATCTTTGTTTTTCGTGACATTGAAAAATCTGATTTTGATTTTTTAAGAAATCAATTTTGTGCAGCATCAAATTTCAGCCCGAAAACGGTCCTTCTCGATTTTGTTCACCTTGAAAATAAATTTTGTTCACCTTGAAAATTTTTTCACAAGGCACTTTAAAACCATTTTCAAGGTGAACGAATTTTATTTCCAGCGTACTCTTTTTTCGGATGAAATACGTATGAATGTGAATAAATGTATCTTTTCGGGGTGAGAATTATATTATTTTTACATCTGGGGCTCAAGGCTTGAAAATGGCCTTAGAATCGCACAGATGGAACTTCGGCAAGGTTTGGCCGATTTTACGCGATTCTGCGAGCCTTGAATTTTAACATTTCAAATTGTCAGGAAAAAACCGTAATTTATGACAAATAGATAGTGTGACGGTGGGGGTATCCAAGTTGACTTATGAGGACGTCAGGGCCTATGAAAAGATATCAGAGAAAGCGCGGAACTCTTCGATGAGAATCTTTTGTGACACGATGATGAAGTCTGGAAAAAATAATGATAAGAGGCAATGGAAAGCATAATAACGTGATTTTGTCGACCTCACGTTATGTTACATCCTGAACATTGTAGTATGTCTGATCGCGGTATGGCGGTATTATATCTGTTGCAGTATTTGTTGATGATCAACAGATACTGCAACAGGGATATGTCGGCAGAAGCGGAGTTATATGGCATTCTTCTCAATCAGTGCAACAGCATAAGCACTGATTCCTTCTTCTCTGCCTGTGAATCCTAACTTTTCCGTAGTTGTTGCCTTGATGGATATATCATCTGTGTCGATGCCCATAATCTCAGCAAGTACAAATTTCATCTCATCCACAAAGGGGGTTATTTTCGGACGTTCGGCACAGAGGGTTGCATCGATGTTGCCGATGCCATACCCTTTGCCGGACAGGAGAGCGACGGTTTTCTTTAGCAGAATCTTGCTGTCGATATTTTCGTACTCGTCTGCCGTATCCGGAAAATGGTAGCCGATGTCACGCATGTTGGCAGCTCCGAGAAGGGCATCGCAGATGGCATGTATCAGTACATCTGCATCACTATGGCCGAGCAAGCCTTTCACATGATTGATTTTTGTACCGCCAAGCCACAGTTCTCTGCCTTCGACGAGGCGGTGCACATCATATCCTAATCCTACTTTTATTTTCATGGTTGAAAGTTCTTATAAGTGAGATTTAAAACAAGAGATTACATGTATGTTTGGATTTGTATATATATGAGGTTATAAGGAAAGTATTGTCCGGGAGCATGACAAGAGACCCGGTGCAAAATGAATGGTCCTTATAACCTCATATTTTAGCAATGAATTTATCTTCTGCGTTTGCCGAGAAGGTCCTGAATACCGTCCATGTCGAACGTTAGAGAGAAGCGCAACGTCTGGTCGAGCGGATTGGTTTGCGCTGTAGAAATGACATAACCTGCATCAATGGAGAACACGTTCATCTTGAATCCGGCTCCAAGAGTGAAGTATTTGCGGTTACCCTTGTTCGGATGTTCATAATGGTATCCGCCTCGTATGAAGAATTGGTTGTTGTAGGAATATTCCAATCCGGCGCTCCATTGGATTTCCTGCAGCTCTTCCTTGAATCCTCCGGGAGCATCATTGAACGACTTGAAAATTCCTGAAATAGGGGATATGTTGTAATATCCTTCGCCTTCCAGCCAATTACGGTAGCCGTCATAGTCTTCATCTCCAACACCGGGATTTGCTTCCTTATACTGTTCGTATGTCGGACGTGTAGGGATAAGGAACTTGTTGACATCGGCGGAGATGCTCAGTGTGTTGTACTCATCGAGGGGAATCATGAGCGATGCACCGAGACGAAGGTTTGTAGGAATAAATTCACTGGTATTGCCTTCATCGTATGAAATTTTGCTGCCGATATTGCTGATATTGAGTCCCCATCCGAGTTGGCATTCACGGTTGCCGAGCATGAGATAGCCATTGTGGTATAATGCGATGTCGGCGGCAAAAGCAGAGCCGGGAGTGGTCTCATCGTCTTGTTTGTATGCCAAATCGGAATAAATATAGCGCAAGGCAACGGCTGCCGAGAAGTTCTCGCTCAGCATTCGTGAGTAGGCTATGTCGAAAGACATTTCATATGGTTTGATGGTCATGTCGCCACCTGCAATTACCTCACCGAGAGAAAAATATCGGAGCGATGCGCTGAGAGCGTCGTAATCGCCTATACGGTAATAGCCGGTAAGGTTGGCAAGGTCGATGTCGTTGACAAGCTGGCGCAACCACGGAGTGTAGTTCAATGACAGTCCTGCACGGCTGATGCAGAATGGGTATTTCGCGGGATTCCAGTATTGTGAGTTCACGTCAGGATCTGTGGCTGCACCCACGTCGCCCAAACCTCCGCTTCTTGCATCTGGAGCGATGGCAAGTGATGTAACACCGTAGTAGATTGGATTGAGCTGGTTCTTGATGTCTTGTGCTTTTGTCGTTGTAATACACGACAGTATTAAAAGCATGGCTATTGATAATCGTTTCATTGTATGTATTCTTTATTATAATAAACTTGTTTTACGGCGATATTATTGTGTATGGAAGAGATTATTCGGCAGTGGATGTCCTATTTCCCTAAAACGAGAAACTTTACGGCTTTGCTTGCTTCTCCTCCGTCTGTAGTTGATATGGTGGCTTTGCAGATGTATATACCCGGTTGCAGATTGTTGTCAGAAGTGGTAAGGTCCCATGTATAGGTGTATTGGTTGGTCTGACTGGTTTCTGTTTCATTTGTTTCCCATATTTTACGACCTGAAATGTCGTATATACTGATGTTTATGCCTAATTCAGACTGTGGATGGTCGTTGACTATTGTGAACACGGCATAGTTGTATACAGGGCTTATACATAAAAGCTCAAAGATGGTCGGGGCAATGCCTTTGACAACTTCAAACTCTATTTCCTGGCTTGATGGGTTGTTCAATATGTCGAAAGCACGAAGTTGCAGCTTGTGCTTGCCGGCAGAAAGTGCCGGCAGGCTGAAACTTATGGAGCCTTGAGTGTAATCGCCGATGTATGGGGTAAAATAACTGTTCAGAGAGTATGTCAGAGATTCACTGTTGTCTATTATTGCAGTTATATCGTGCCCGATACCGTTTCCTGTAGTGTTAATACCGTCACTGTCGCTGAGATAGGCAATAAGCAATGGAGATTCGTTGACCTTGTCACCCGACTGGAAGTTTTCGGTATTGAGGAAGAGGGTTATCTCCGGTCCGTCTGTATTGTTGGATATGTCTGAAGAAGTACCTCCTACAATAAAGTTGTCGAATTGGCCCTGTGCTTCAATGTCCTTACTGTTGTTTGCGGCATAAAGGCTTATCATGCCGGCTTCATTGCTGTAATTGATGTCAAGCGGAACAGGGAACAAAAGCTTGAATCTGCCATTTCTGACGGAGTCGCTCCCTACGTATAGAGTACGTATGTGCTCAAAATAGGAATAAGGACTGGCATTGTAGCTCTCCTCTTCCTGATCGTTTTGTGCATTGTATTTACATTGAACTTTTTCAATGTTGTCGTAAACAGTAGGTGAGACAATACCGTTGAAGTTTTCTGCAATATTGCCGTCTTCATCGGTGATATATCCTTCAATGCTCACAATCCCTCCGGCATTGATGCTTTCTGGGGTGTCGGTATCAGCGTTTTTCTCGTTGAATTTGTCTATTTTGACTTTGTAACTTGGAGTGGCGAGAGTTATAGCCGGATCACCGAGAAGCACGAACAGCGTCTTGTTTA
Source organism: uncultured Bacteroides sp. (assembly GCA_964554265.1). Classification (GTDB taxonomy): domain Bacteria; phylum Bacteroidota; class Bacteroidia; order Bacteroidales; family Bacteroidaceae; genus RGIG8745. The sequence continues at coordinate 4,145 of CAZKOB010000075.1, forward strand.
TAGCGGTTGAGACGGCTGTGTTTTTTGCCATCTGTACAGCTTCTCCGATGGTATACCGTTTGCCATCAGCCTTTTTGCCAAGCACATACTGCATAAACTTCTGATTGAAATTTCTGTTGGAAGATGAGTATGTGGTACGTGTGGTTGTAACCATACCCATTGCTGCACCCTTGTTGTTCAGTAATGCTGTGACACCGATGTTTTCTTCGTTCATGTCGAAAGGCGAAACATCACAAGCCGCTGTTATCCATAACGGAAGCTTGGGAGAAGTCCATTCTGCGAAATCTGAGCGTTTGAGTACTTGCTCGTGCGACAGACAGTAGGCGGCTCCATGTCCGGTATAGTTCATAATCAGGGCACCATCCTGCATTTGCTTGTTTATGTCTGCATAGGCATCGGGATAGGAATGTCCGGTAGCAGTGCTGACACGCGTATAGGCATCCCAGTAAATGCGGCGGTAGTTGTATTCGGGATACAGGGAAACAGTGGATGAACGCATGTCATCTGCATCTTTCATGTGTGTGTTGCCGTTTCCGTCATCAGCAAGGATGCAGATCGTGTTCTTCCATGCTCCGGTTTCTTCATTGTTGATATAACGTATAAGTTTGTCGACAACTTGTTTGGCTTCACTGACAGTGGTGACGGGTATTCTGCCGACTCCTATGTCTGATTTCTCGTTAATGACAGATTTGCCTTCTCCGTCATCGAGAAGGGCAAAATATTCTTCACATACGTAGCTGTTAAGTGTAGACAAAGAACTGTCAGACTCGTAACATAGCAGGTGGTCATCTTGTGAGCGGTGGCTCATGCCGGATGTCACGAAGCGGTTATCCCACACTCCGTTGCCGAACAAAAGAAGATTTTTGGGTGCATCTTCATCCGTTTCCGCCTTGTCATACAGCATTTTCATGAATCGGCGGTATGCTGTGGCATCAGGTGTTCCGGATGAAAATTCATTATAAACTTTATCTGCGGTGGTTACATAGCATCTCATTCCTTCCTTTGCGGTGTGGGCATCGGCAAGACGCTGCGCCTGTGCGACAAAAGCACCGTTTGCCGGTGTTATTATCACAAAGTCAATGCCTGACAGAGAATGCAGATCCTGATTGGATATTTGACCTACAATTTCAGGGGATGGATAAGTTTTATCGGTATTGACAGCCACGAACTCATCTTTGTTCCATAGGCTTGAAGTGGCAGTCGCTGAATAGATTCCATTGGCGAATGAACCTGCTATTTCGCAAGTCGTTTCCGGTGAGGATACTCTCCAGACACGAGTGGAAGCAGTGGCACCGCTGATTTTGTAGTTGAATGTACCGGAAGAGGACGGGCGGAAAGCAAGGTAGTTTCTATCGGCCATTTCCAACTTGCGGAGGTAGCTGGCACGTATGTAGTCGAGATGTCCGCTTGTTCCGGAATTGCGTGTGTGCGTCAATATCAGTGTGTTGCTTTCCGATGCGCTGTTCCAGTCCATTTTTTTTGAGTTCAGGTTTCCGTAATAGTAATCTGCAAGTTTTTTGAAAGCGAGTGTTCCTAAAACGGTCTCACCCTGACTGACGCTGAGTCGGGATGTTGTAGTACCTGCCGCTGCGAACTGTACGTCAAGAACGGCATTTTCAGATGCTATTCCGGGCAACTCCAGTTTGTAGCTCTTTTTGTTCCCGTTGGCATAGTCGTATTCTTCAAAGAACATGCGTCCGGAATTAAGAAAGCTGTATTCGTCGGATTCTATGACAGCATAGTCATAGAATGTTTCCACATCGGTAGAAGCGGAAGCGGACTCTTCAACCGGAAATTCCGTTGCGGTATTGTCTTGACTTTCTGTGATAAAATAATATATATAATGAGAGTAGGGATTGTTGAAATGAGTAAATTCCGATGCACGCAGAGGTCTCGTCCATTTTGTTGGACCACAAGAATAGAAAAGTACAGAGCCGTTGTCTTTGCGCCACAAAGGAATCTCTGTCAGGTCATCTGCAATATCTTCTATATTTGATTCGGGAAGTACCGGAAGGTTATAGCCGTAGAGACGGACTTTCGATGCTACAGAGAATCCCATGCTCGACAATTTGGACTTGGTGAGTTCGTATACTCCTGCATCGTTTACTCTGATTTTCACCCAATGTCCTGATGCGAGCAATGAATGTGCGGTATATCTTGAATTGTCGTCTTGAGTGGTTTCAGACAAGGTTTGTGTTGTGATGGTTGCCTGTGTCTTGCGCACACTGAGTTTGGATGTTTTGTTCAGTGTAGGTTTGAAAGATGTCAGTTTAATGACCTTTCCTTCTCTTAGGGCGAAAGGAAATACCTCAACATTCAGCACTCCTTTCTTGCGATCTATTCCGATGCGAGACGAAGTGGCAAAGTCTTTACTGAGTTTGCTCCGATCTATATTATAGCGTTTGATTTCTTCTTTGGTGGCAGGAGATGTTTCTTGATATTCCATCGTGAAGGCATAATCAAACAGTCTGAAATCTCTTCCTAAGTCGAACATCCCAGAATAGCGTGGTACGATGGTATCAGTCTGTGACCAGTCTATATCGACGAATTGTGCGCGAGAGACAAGTACAGATATTAATAATGAGATAAATACATATAGTCTTTTGTTCATAAACATGCTTCTTTGTATTGGTTTTATGGGGTGATAGGAAGACATAATGGAGTGATGGAAGAGACTATATGTTGATGTTTTCATTGTTCTCTTCTATTTGATTTTTGTTTCCAGTAGTTTTCGGTCTTCTATATACCCTTCTAAAAACTGTCCTTCTTTTATTTGCCCTATTCCGGCTGGTGTGCCGGTGAAAATCAGGTCCCCTGTCTTGAGGGTAAAGAAACGGCTGACGTATGAAATGATTCTGTCGATGGAGAAAATCATATCTCCTGTCCATCCTTCCTGTACCGTCTGTTTGTCTATTTGCAAACTGAATTTCAGGTCGTTCACATTACCGAACTCTGATTTGTTGACGAAGTCTCCGACTATAGCAGAGCTATCGAATCCTTTGCATATATCCCACGGAAGTCCTCTTGTGCGCAGTTGTTGTTGCAGGTCACGCGCTGTGACATCGATACCTACTGTGATTTCATCGTAATATCTATAGGCAAATCGTTCTGCGATATTCTTACCGAGGCGATTGATTCTGACAACGATTTCTGTTTCATAATCGAACCTTTCAGCAAAATCCGGCACAAAGAACGGTTTTCCTTCACGCAACAGTGCTGATTCCGGTTTTGAGAACACAACTGGGTCCTGATATAAAAACGTGTTGTCTAACTCTTTATTGTGTGCGGCATAGTTCATGCCTACTGCCAGTATCTTCATTTTAAGTCTTTTTATTAAGTGAAACGGCAGATTTACAGTCTGTAAAGATTGTAAATCTACCTTTGGAAAATGAAAGAGTCTGATTTTGCAAGGTTATATACCGAACAATCTCATTATGTCATTGCCGTTTGCAAGGATTAATAAGCCCAGAAGTATGAACATTCCCACGTATTGTGCTCTCTCCAGAAATTTGTCACTTGGTTTACGTCCGGTGATGATTTCATACAATGTAAAGAATGCATGTCCACCGTCGAGTGCAGGTATTGGCAGTACATTCATGAAGCCGAGCATTATCGAGAGGAACGCGGTAAGCATCCAAAAGCGGTGCCAGTCCCATACATCTGGGAATATGTTGCCTATGGAGATGAATCCTCCTACATTGCGTGCTCCTTGTTTAGTGAATACATACTTCAAGTCGCTGACGTAGCCGACTAAGGTCTCGCATCCGAATTTTATGCCTGCTGGTATGGATTCAAATAATCCGTATTTCTTTTCTGTAATCTTATAGTCTGGAAATTTCACAGTGAATCCCAAAGTAAATTCAGGAGTAAGCACAGCTGTGAGTGTGTCGCTTTGGTTTACTACCAGTGACAGGGTACGGGCTTTAAGGCTGTCGGAAGATGTAGATTCTTCATTCAGTACATCTTGTAAACACAACAGTTGAAATTTGAAGTCGTTGAAGTCATTTATTTGTTTGCCGTTGACAGCGGTGATTCTGTCTGTTGTCTTCAAACCAATTTTTTCAGCCGGACTGTTAGGGATTATACTGTCTATGCTCATAGGCAGAAGGGGTTCTGCATACATTGGTTCCTGTTGCAGCATCTCTATCAGGTTCATCTCGCCCGGCATATTGAGTACAACTTCCTTACCGCTTCTTAAAACAGTGACGGTTTGGGAATTAGATATGTTGCGCAGTTCGGACGTATTCCAAGAACCTACCTCTTCGTCGTCGATGCGTATGATAATGTCACCGTCACGGAAACCGTCTGCTTTTGCCGATTCGTTGAATTTGAGTCCGTAAGTCATGTCTTTGGACAGGATATAACTTTCTCCCCAGACAAACAATACCATCGAATAGATGAAGAAGGCTACAATGAAGTTGACTATGACACCTCCCAACATGATGAGCAGACGCTGCCATGCCGGTTTACTTCTGAATTCCCAAGGTTGTGCCGGTTGTTTCATTTGTTCCGTATCCATCGACTCGTCTATCATACCGGATATTTTTACATAACCGCCTAAAGGAAGCCAACCTATACCGTATTGTGTCTGATTTTCATTTTTCTTTTTGTGAGGCCATTTGAACAGGCTGAAGTTCCATGCGTCGAAGAAAAGGTAAAATTTCTCAACCCTAACCTTGAACAGTTTTGCAAACAAGAAGTGTCCTCCTTCGTGAAGGACAATAAGCAGTGATAACGACAGGAGCACCTGTAATGTCTTTATGATGACTGTTTCCATAATCTATTGATGGTCTTTGTTTTGTTTAATCTTTTCCTTATGCTTGACTGGTGGTAATCAATCTTTTGTTATATCATACTTGATACAAATTCGCGTGTCTCCCTGTCTGTTTCCATATAGGTTTCAAGAGAAGAATCCGCATTGAAAGCTATATGGTACATGGATTCCTCTATGATTTCACTTATGCGTTCAAACGAAATCTTGTCCGTTATGAATGCGCGGTTGGCAATTTCATTGGCCGCATTGACTATGCAAGGCATATTGCCACCCATTTCCAGCGCCTTGTATGCAATGTCAAGACATCTGAAGCGTTCTGTGTCCGGCTTTTCAAATGTCATGTCCTTCAGCTTGAAGAAATCTATGCGTTCAAACGAAGAGTGTAATCGTTTGGGATAGCTGAAAGCGTACTGTATAGGCAAGCGCATATCCGGCATTCCGAGCTGTGCTTTTACTGCTCCGTCTTCAAACTGAATCATCGAATGTATCATTGCTTGCGGATGTACTACAACTTGAATCTGTTCCGGCTTGACATCGAATAGCCATTTGGCTTCAATGACTTCAAACCCCTTGTTCATGAGTGTGGCCGAATCAATGGTGATTTTAGCCCCCATGTTCCATGTGGGGTGGGATAGAGCCTGAGCTTTTGTCACAGTCTTCAGCTCTTCTTTCGAGTATGTACGGAACGGACCGCCGGATGCGGTCAGAAGAATTTTTTCTATTCTGTTGCCCGGCTCCAGACATTGGAATATGGCTGAATGTTCGGAATCCACAGGAAGTATCGGCACTTCATATTGATAGGACAGCCTTTTGATAAGTTCGCCGGCTACTACCAGCGTCTCCTTGTTTGCAAGTGCAATAACTTTCTTTGCCTTTATCGCACTGATTGTTGGGCGAAGCCCTGCGAAACCAACCATTGAAGCCAGTACTATGTCCACATTGTCATCCTGTACCACTTCACACAGGGCTTCCGCACCGGCATAGACCTTTATGGGAAGGTCTGCAAGTGCATCCTTTACAGTGGTGTAATGTTTTTCATTTGCTATTACAACGGCTTCCGGCTCAAAACGTCTCGCCTGTTCTATCAGCTTGTCGGCACTGTTGCCGGCTGTAAGTACGTATGCTTCGTAAAGATCACGGTGTTCGGATATGACATCGAGAGCCTGTGTGCCTATCGAACCGGTTGAACCTAATATGGCTATTTTTCGTTTCATGATAGTTGGTCAAAAGTTATGATTACAAGTATATACTCTGCTCTGTGGCAAAATGTAATTCATAATTATTCTTGTAGTTATAGTTCCTAAAGTTCCGTTATGCCTAAAGGCAGATTCATCGTTATAATCTTGTTGTCAAAATCTATATCTGTAATCAGATCTTTGTTGGCCGGAACCAGCACCTGCCTTCCGTCTGTTCCTGTCAGCACGAATAACCGGTTTTCCGTAGAGTCGTCTATGTCGACAATCTTTCCGGCAGTGGTACCGTCAGTATCTTTAATGTCGAATCCCGTAAAATAGGATAGAGGCATTTCATTGTCTTCGTCTTCCAGGGCAAATTTCTTTTCAAAATACACGTTTGCCCCTATAAGTTGTTGAGCACTTTCTTCCGTGTCTATATCTTCAAATTTCACGAGTGCAGAATCCTCAGAGCGGAATCTGTAATTTTCGATAAAAAAGGGAACGAGTATTCCCTCTATTTCGCATATCAAATAATCGCAATCGGTGCGGTCAAAGATGTCGTCTGTAAAGCAGAACACAACCTCGCCTTTCAGTGCATGCTTTTTGGTTATTTTTCCGATAGGGTAAACGTCCTCCTGCTTAATCATGGATGGAATTTGGGATTAAAAGGAATATTTGTTTTCTCTTCTTCTTTTTTCTCGGGCAAGATTCTTGCCTTTGAGGGCCACTACGGCAGTCTCTTGATGTTTGCACCGAGAGCAGTCAGTCTTGCCTCGATGTTCTCATATCCGCGGTCTATCTGTTCAATGTTGCTGATCATACTCGTGCCGTTTGCGCTCAGTGCTGCTATCAGCAGGGCTATTCCTGCACGTATGTCGGGCGAAGACATCTTTGAGCCTTTCAGCTTCATCTTGTTGTCATGCCCTACCACTACAGCACGGTGAGGGTCGCAAAGAATAATCTGTGCTCCCATGTCTATCAGTTTGTCTACAAAGAACAGACGACTTTCAAACATCTTCTGATGGATGAGCACGCTGCCGTGAGCCTGGGTGGCCACAACCAGCAACACACTCAGAAGATCCGGGGTCAGCCCGGGCCACGGAGCGTCTGCAAACGACATGATGCTACCGTCCATGAACGATGAAACCTCGTAATGATCCTGTTCCGGTATGTGTATGTCGTCGCCTATGCGTTCTATCCGGATGCCGAGGCGGCGGAACATGTTGGGAATGAGACCGAGATTTTCATACGACACATTCCGAATCGTTATGTCGCTGCCTGTCATGGCTGCCATACCGATGAAGCTTCCCACCTCTATCATGTCCGGGAGAATGGTATGTTCAGTGCCGTGCAATTCCTTCACTCCGTTAATCGTCAGAAGGTTGGACGCTATTCCTGAGATGTCCGCACCCATAGAGTTGAGCATTTTGCAGAGCTGCTGTATGTATGGCTCGCATGCGGCATTGTATATGGTGGTGGTTCCTTCAGCCATCACTGCCGCCATGATGATGTTCGCTGTACCCGTGACGGATGCTTCGTCGAGCAGCATATACTTGCCCTTCAGTTCGTTGGCATCAATCTCATATACCCCTCGCTGATTGTCATGATAGAATTTTGCACCAAGCTCATGTATGCCTATAAAGTGGGTGTCCAGTCGGCGCCGGCCTATCTGGTCACCTCCCGGCTTGGCCATATAGGCATGATGATAACGTCCGAGAAGCGGTCCGAGCAACAGGATGGAACCTCTCAGTGCGGCACACCGCTGTATAAACTCATCACTGCCGATGTAATCCATGTCGAGCGATTCTGCCTGAAATCTCCAAGTGTTGTCATGCAGTTTCTTCACTCTCACTCCCATCTTGCTCATCAGGTTGATGAGATTGTTGACATCAAGAATGTTCGGGATGTTGTTTACGATTACAGGCTCTGCCGTCAACAGCGTCGCACTGATAATCTCAAGTGCTTCGTTCTTGGCTCCTTGTGGGATGATTTCTCCATGCAGTTTATGTCCGCCTTCTATGATGAATGATGCCATTATTCAACAGTGCATTTTACTTGTGACTGAATAGATGCGTTACGGTTGTTTCCGCTGATACGGAATCTTATTTCCTCTTTTTCTTCTTTATGTTCTGCTGCGCATTGTTCAGCAGTTCCGAGTCACTTATAAACTTGAATGTATATGGGTCGAGCTGTACCTTTCCGTCCGTATAGCGTGCTAGATCGTCGAGAACCTTCTCCTCGTCCATTGCGTCGCGGTTCCAGTTCGCCAGACTCCTCTTCATTTGGTTGGCAACAAAGGCCGCAAGTGCGTTTCTTTCCTCCTTGTCTTCTATTTCGCACAGTTTTCTGGTCAGCGATTCCACGATGGCGCCATAGTGCCGTTTCCTTATGTTCTTCTGAGGATAAGGGATGTGCTCGTGTGGCTTGCAGGTTTCGTCATGCCGTTCTATTTCAACCGGATAGTCGATGTCAAGTTCATAGTTCGACATTGCGGCAAGATGGTTCCACATCTTCTGTTTGAAATCTTCCGGGTCGCCGTGCTGTTCCTGCATGTTGGCCATAAGCGACACTATTGTGCAGGCGCATCTCAGACGCTCGTCGCGGTTGGCGATTGTCTTTGCGTGATCCACCATTTGCTGTATGCAGCGTCCGTATTCCGGAAGAAAGAGCTTGCTTCTCTGTGTGTTATATTTCATTTCTCTGTCTATGTGTATACTATAAAAGTTTTTTTGATTTTGTGGCTACGAACTCTTTCAGATAGAACGGTTCAAAATAAGCCACATCCTGAAAGTTGCCCATGACATTGGCCTTTTCTCCAAGCGGACACATATACTTGGCTATCGGACGTATCCCGTCTATGAAGTGCGCATTAGGATGAAGTATGACATCTTTGCATTTCTCTGCTCCGTTCCCGAAGAAGTATATGGGATGCTTGTCGAGCAGTTCCCTGAAGGAAGTGTCTGTGATAATCTCGGAATGAGTTTCTACTACCGGTTTCAATGCCCGGGTATAGACAGCTGTATATACTTCCATCCTGCGTGCGTCGAGCATCGGACATATCAGCGCATCGTCCGGCATGTCGTCGTTGTTGAGAAGCACAGGCACGCTGAGCACCTCAAGTGTGGGGATGGCTATCAGTTTCAGGTCTCTGGCATAGCAGATGCCTTTCGCCATAGACACACCGATGCGCAATCCCGTATACGAGCCCGGTCCGCTGCTGACAGCTACGGCATCGAAGGGTATGGCATGATTGTCGGTGAACGACAGTGCTTCGTCTATAAAGGTTCCGAGTTTCTGGGCATGAGACGGACCGTTGAAATCTTCAATGTGAAAAATATTCGTTCCGTCCTGACTGACAGCTACCGAACAGGCGTCTGTCGAAGTCTCTATATGCAGAATGCACGACATATCTGTTGTTTATCTTTTTCAAAAAACGTATTTGCATATTGTGTGAATCGGGGGCACACGTGACAAGTGTACATCTCGTCCCTGCAGATTTCCGTTGATGTGCCTGCATCCCGATATTGGACTTTATTTTACATCTAATCTTTGCAAAATTACGACAATAAGCGGAAAAAACACTACTTTTGTGAAATTTTTAGCATTTAGGGTGCTAATAATGTTGAAATCAATCAAAACTCAAAGCTTTTTATGATACAGTCGATGACAGGCTATGGGAAGAGCGTAGTCGTATTCAATGGGAAAAAAATTCATGTAGAGCTGAAATCGCTGAACAGCAAGGCTCTCGACCTTACTGCTCGTGTTGCTTCTCTGTATCGGGAGAAGGAAATGGAGATCCGTCAGTTGCTGGCCGCAAGGCTTGAACGTGGCAAAGTGGATTTTGTGATGTGGGTTGAGAAGAGCGGTGAACAGACATCTGCTTCTGTCAATCAAAGTGTAATGGCCGAATACTATCGTCAGATTAAGCGTGCCTGTGCCGAGCAGGGCATTCCTGAACCGGCTGACTGGGTGCCGGTTCTTCTGCGGATGCCGGACGTGATGGCTGTTGCCGAAGCCGAGGAACTTTCTGATGAGGAGTGGGCTGTTGTGCGTGCTGCCGTGGTCGAGGCGGCTGATAATCTTGTAGATTTCCGCAAGCAGGAAGGTGCTGCGCTTGAAAGGAAGTTCTCCGAGAAACTCGACAACATTTCTGCTCTCCTTTTGAGCATTGAACCTTTTGAACAGGAGCGTACCGAGAAAATCCGGCAGCGTATTGTCGAGGCATTGGAGAAGAATATAGGTGTCGATTACGACAAGAACCGCCTTGAACAGGAGATGATATACTATATCGAGAAACTGGATATCAGCGAGGAGAAGCAGCGTCTGACCAATCATATAAAGTATTTCCGCGAGACGATGGCGGATGGTCACGGACAGGGCAAGAAGCTTGGCTTCATTGCGCAGGAAATGGGACGTGAAATCAACACTACCGGAAGCAAGAGCAATCAGGCCGAGATGCAGAACATTGTGGTGAAGATGAAGGATGAACTTGAACAGATCAAGGAGCAGGTTCTTAATGTCATGTGATGACCGGCTCCGCTTGCCTTCTTCTTCGTTCTTTTCTTCTTCGTTCTTTTCTTCTTTTCTTATTTTTTCAATTGCGATATGTCGAAAATCATAGTTTTCTCCGCTCCGTCGGGCAGCGGAAAGTCAACCATAATAAACTGGTTGATGCAGCATGAAGAGCTGAATTTGTATTTTTCTGTTTCTGCCACGAGTCGTTCACCGCGTGGGGAAGAGCGGCATGGGGTGGAATATTTCTTTTTTACTCCCGATGAGTTCCGGCGCCATATCGAGGCCGGAGATTTTCTTGAATATGAGGAGGTTTACAAGGACCGTTACTATGGCACCCTGAAGTCGGAGGTCGACAGACTTCTGGACAATGGCCGGAATGTGGTTATCGATGTCGATGTGCATGGTGCAATGAACATTAAGAAACATTATGCCGACCGTGCTCTGCTGTTGTTCATACAGCCCCCGAGCATCGGTGAACTGCGTCGTCGTCTTGTCGGGCGCGCCATTGATGCTCCCGAGGTTATCGAGCAGCGTATCGGTAGGGCTGAGTACGAATTGTCGTTTGCTCCTCGATTCGACAAGGTGGTTGTAAACGACAATCTCGATGAGGCGAAAGCTGCCACATTGGATATTGTGAAGACTTTTTTTGATTAGCGGACTTTCAAGAGGATGGGGCCACGGTCTTTTAAGGGCTTGTTGACGGTGCGGATAAATGTTTGGTCCGCTTTCCGTTGTGCCTTAAAAGCTCATGGCCTCTTTTTTTTAAGTCCAAACGAGAACAATCTGTTATGAAAGTAGGTGTTTACGGAGGTTCGTTCAATCCGATACATGTCGGGCATACCTCCTTGGCCAAGTCATTGTGTACACAAGGGCTTGTAGATGAAATATGGCTTCTCGTGTCTCCTCTCAATCCGTTGAAGCAAGACAGTAGGGCTGACATTCTTGCTTATGAAGAGCGGCTTGCGCTTGCCGGGATTGCCACAGAGGATGAACCCTGTTTGCGTGTGTCCGATTTCGAATCGCGTCTGCCTGTCCCTTCGTACACTTACACTACATTGCAGAGACTTTCCGCGGCCTATCCCGAACATGACTTCTCGCTTGTGGTGGGTGCAGACAACTGGGCGCATTTCGACCGTTGGTATAAGTCGGATGAGATTATCAGCCGATACTCCATCATTGTCTATAAGCGTCCGGGGTACGACGTGTTGCCGTCGTCCCCCAATGTCATTGTCGCTGATACAGCTCTTTATGATATAAGCAGTACCCGAATCCGTGAGATGATCAGAAAGGGGATTCGTCCTTCTGCCGACATGTTGTCTCCTAAAGTGTATGAGTATATAGTGTCCAATGGCTTTTATCGTTCCTGATGCAGTGGAGGATGATATGCTGTCGTTTTTTGGCTGTTTCTTCACAGGCTAATCTTGTATTTCTTATGGATGTTAGAGGGTGTTTTCACAGACTCCTCTTGTAATTCTTATGGATGTATGGGATGTATTCACAGACTCCTCCGTCGCTTCGCGCCACGCCCTCCGTCGCAAGCTCCCCAA
>CAZKOB010000076.1:0-16095 GCA_964554265.1 uncultured Bacteroides sp.
AAACTCCTCCCCTAAGTTAGGGGAGGTGGCGCGAAGCGACGGAGGAGTCTGTGAAGACAATAGCAATAGATGCAGACTTTCTTATGGAATTTCTTCTTTCTTTTTGACACTAACTTCACCTATTGCTGACGGAGTTTTATTAACATAATTAATATTTGTTTACACTCTACCCATTGTCGAAATTTTGAGGTTTTATTGACAAGTAATTGATAATCAGTAAAATACTATTTTAGTAAGACGCTGCAGTTTTAGGCGCAACGAGCACAGGTTGTGACCAAAATAGGATGTGCTGATAATCAGTAAGTTATAAAATTATTTATCCAAGATTCCTGTTTCCCGCTGCCAAAACCCATCTTTGTTTTTCGTGGCACAGAAAAATCCGATTTAAACTTTTTAAGAAATCCGATTTACTCAACACCTGATTTCAGTCCGAAAAACGGACTTTTTCAAATTCGTTCACCTTGAAAATAAATTTCGTTCACCTTGAAAAATTTTTTACAAGGCACTTTAAAACAATTTTCAAGGTGAACGAAATTTATTTTCAGCGTACTCTTTTTTCAGACGAAGCACACGCAAATGTGAACAAATGTATCTTTTCGGAGCACGAATTATGTTATTTTTACATTAGAAGATTAAGGCCTGAAAACAGCCTTAGAATCGCACAAACGGAACTTCGGTAAGGTTGGGTCGATTTTACGCGATTCTCGGAGCCTTGAATTTTAACATTTCAGATTGTCAAGAAAAGCCCGTAATTTATGACAAATAGATAGCATGACGTGGAAATGACCATGCCGGTTGATGAGGATGTCAGGGCACGTGATAAGACATCAAGGAAAGCGCGGAAATCTTCGATGAGAATGTTTTGGTGACACAATGACGAAGCCAGAAGTCCCACTTTTGGCAAATCATATCACAAAAATTCCAAACGGCACATTCTGCACCATTTCTTTTGTTTTATTCGTTTATTCCGGAGATTTCACGTATCTTTGCGCATCAAAACGTCAGACAACCGTCTGATGATGGGTGCTGGTACAGACCGCAAAGAGCCGACCGACATTCTTGTCTTCCCACAGCTCTACACTCTGCTTCATCTGTAACGGCTGAGAAAATACCAGTAGAACCTGATACGGATAATGCCGTCGTAGGGAGAAAGATATGAAATATACAACAGCAATGACAATTGCTGGTTCCGACCCAAGCGGAGGAGCCGGCATACAGGCCGACATCAAAACAATGTCGGCATTGGGTGTATATGCCTGTTCGGTCGTCACCGCGCTGACCATACAGAACACCACAGGAGTATCGGAAGTGTATCCGGTAGACAAGGCATGTATCCGGAAGCAAATAGAGGCCGTGATGAGCGACATCGCTCCGAAAGTCATCAAAATCGGCATGGTAAACAACCGGGACACCGCAGAAGCTATTGCCGGAACGCTTGAACAGTATGCCGATATGCAACCGACGGTTATACTCGACCCGATAATGGTTTCATCGGGTGGCAGACGTCTCATCACGGACGATGCATTGTCTTTTGTCACAGACAGGCTTATCCCCCAATGCACTCTCGTCACTCCCAACATACCGGAGGCAGAAATCCTGTCAGGAATAAAGATAACCGGCAACGACGAACGGACGGAGGCGGCACAGCGCATTCTGCAATTGGGGGCTTCGGCCGTTCTGGTGAAAGGCGGACATTCGGATTCACGTGTGAAAAGCGACCTGCTCGTCACCGGCGAAGGACAGACAAAATGGTTCTCCATGCTTGGAGTCGACACACCGAATACCCACGGCACAGGATGTACGCTTTCTTCGGCCATCGCCTCCTACATGGCACAGGGAGAATTGCTCAGTGAGGCTGTGCACAAGGCCAAGCAATATGTCAGCAATGCACTGAAGGCAGGAAAAGAGTGGGAACTCGGACACGGAACCGGACCCTTGAGACATTTTTTCTGAAGACCGAGGCGGACAAGCCTCACCGCTGACAGGAATCAAAGAAAAGGAAAGCCGGGCATAAGTTTTTCTTAAAACAACACAACTATTACTATGCACTTGCAATTCATCACCCATTACAACGAAAAATACACATACTGCGACAGTGCGTTGCTGGCACTGAAAGGCGGTTGCCGGTGGATTCAGCTGAGAATGAAAGACGCGTCTGACGAGGAGCGTGAAGACGCGGCACTGCACATACAGTCGCTCTGCAAGAAATATGATGCCGTGTTCATTATTGACGATCATGTGGAACTTGCAAAGAAGATACATGCCGACGGTGTCCATCTTGGCAAAAAGGATATGCCGATAAGTGAAGCGCGCAAGATTCTCGGTCGTTCTTCCATCATCGGAGGTACGGCAAACACTTTCGAGGATGTGAAGGCGCACTATACCGACGGAGCGGAATACGTCGGATGCGGACCGTTCCGATTCACCACAACCAAGAAGGGGCTGTCGCCGGTTCTCGGTCTGGAAGGATACCGCAATATCATCACACAAATGAGAGATTCCCACATCGACATACCGGTCTATGCCATCGGCGGAATAACTTATCAGGACATTCCGTCGCTCATGTCCGCCGGAATAGACGGGATAGCATTAAGCGGAGCTATCATCAACGCGGCAAACCCGATAGAAGAAACAAATAAAATCATCAGATATAATGGAAAATAACATCAAGATCAGTTATCCGGACTCGGAGAAAGTGTATATGTCCGGCAAAATATACCCTGAACTGCGCGTGGGTATGCGCAAGGTCAATCTCACTCCTACCGTGACTTTTGAGAACGGTGAGAAAACAGTACGCGAGAATGCTCCTGTATATGTGTATGACACCAGCGGTGCCTACAGCGACCCTGATGCAGAAATAGATCTCAAGAAAGGTCTGCCCCGCACACGCGAACAATGGATTCTGAACAGGGGCGGTGTGGAGAGACTTGAAGAAATAAGCAGCGAGTACGGACGGATGCGACTTGCAGACAAGTCGCTCGACCATCTGCGCTTTGAACACATATGCATGCCTTTGCGCGCCAAAGACGGATGCGGGGTCGGACAGATGTATTATGCCAAAAAGGGGATAGTTACTCCTGAAATGGAATATGTGGCCATAAGAGAAAACATGAACTGCGCCGCTCTTGGTATCGACACGCACATCACACCGGAATTTGTACGTGAGGAAATCGCTGCAGGGCGTGCCGTCCTTCCTGCCAACATCAACCACCCGGAATCTGAGCCTATGATTATCGGACGCAATTTTCTCGTCAAGATAAACACGAACATCGGCAACTCTGCAACAACTTCAAGCATTGAAGAAGAGGTGGAGAAGGCGGTGTGGAGCTGCAAATGGGGAGGCGACACGCTCATGGACCTTTCGACGGGTGACAACATACACGAAACCCGGGAATGGATTATCCGCAACTGTCCGGTACCGGTAGGAACCGTCCCGATGTATCAGGCAATGGAGAAAGTGCATGGGAAAGCAGAAGATCTTACATGGGAATTGTTCCGCGACACTCTCATAGAGCAATGTGAACAGGGTGTCGACTATTTCACGATCCACTGCGGAATACGCCTGAAGAACATCCACTATGCACAGGAACGTCTTACAGGAATGGTGAGTCGCGGAGGAAGCATCATCTCAAAATGGTGTCAGATACACCGGAAGGAAAGTTTTCTTTACGAACATTTTGACGACATCTGTGATATTGTGGCGAAATATGATGTGGCTCTTTCGCTTGGTGACGGACTCCGTCCCGGCTCGACCTATGATGCCAACGACCGCGCACAGTTTGCCGAACTTGACACCATGGGAGAGCTTGTGGAACGGGCATGGGCAAAGAATGTACAGGCATTCATCGAAGGCCCTGGCCATGTACCGATGCACAAAATTCATGAGAACATGGAGCGCCAGATTGAGAAGTGTCATAATGCACCATTCTATACACTTGGTCCGCTTGTCACAGATATCGCTCCCGGATATGACCATATAACAAGTGCCATAGGGGCGGCGCAGATTGGATGGTACGGCACGGCAATGCTTTGCTATGTCACGCCAAAAGAGCATCTTGCCCTTCCTGACAAGGAGGATGTACGTGTGGGTGTTGTCACATACAAGATTGCGGCGCATGCCGCAGACCTCGCCAAGGGGCATCCGGGAGCGGCGATACGCGACAACGCTTTGTCGAAAGCGCGCTACGAATTTCGCTGGAAAGACCAGTTCAATCTTTCGCTTGACCCTGAACGCGCCCTCGAATACTATAAGACGGCAAATCATGTCGGCGGAAAATATTGCACAATGTGCGGACCTAATTTCTGCGCGATGCGCATCTCGCAGAGTATCAAGGATGAAGCATGCGAAAAGAAATAAGGTTGTAAGCCGGTGCTTTCACAGACTCCTCTTGTGATTTTAAGCAGTTGTCTTCACAGACTCCTATTATAATCCTTATGGCTGTAAGTAGTTGTCTTCACAGACTCCTCCGTCGCAAGCTCCCCAATTGCTCCTATTCCGCAATTGCCCCTAACTTAGGGGAGGAGCCTGGTTACTCAGCAGGTGTAAATGCTATCATAATAGCAGCCAGTATGTTAGCTTACTATTGACTTTCCAACGAGCAAGGTAACTAAGCTCCTTCCCTAAGTTAGGGGCAATTGCGGAATAGGAGCAATTGGGGAGCTTGCGACGGAGGGCGTGGCGCGAAGCGACGGAGGAGTCTGTGAAAACAACTGCAAAGACTGCAGACCATTTAAATGGCATTTTTTCTTTCTTTTTGACACTAAATCCACCCATAGCAAACGGACTTTTATTAACATAATTAAGATTCGTTTACATTTAAACAATTGCTGATTTTTTGAAGTTTTACAGACAAATAATTGATAATCAACAAAATACTATTTTAGCGAAACTATGCAGTTTTCGATGCAAAAGGCACAGGTTGTGACAAAAGTAGGATATACTGATAATCAGCAAGTTATAAAATTTTTTTGTCCGAGATTCCTGATTTTCGTCGCCGGAATCCATCTTTGTTTTTCATGGCATTGAAAATTTTGATTTTGATTTTTTAAGAAATCGCTTTTAGTCAATGTCGGATTTCAGCCCGAAAAACGGATATCCTCAAACTCGTTCACCTTGAAAATAAATTTCTTTCACCTTGAAAATGTTTTTAAAGTGCCTTTTAAACAAATTTTGTTCACCTTGAAAATTTATTTCCAGCGTACTCTTCTTTCAGGTGGGGCGCGCGCGAGTGTGAATAAATGTATCTTTTTGGAATACAAATTGTATTATTTTTATATTTGTGATTCAAGGCCTGAAAACGGCCTCAGAATCGCACAAATGGAACTTCAGCAAGGTTCGATCGATTTTATGCGATTCTGCGAGTCTTGATTTTTAACATTTCAGATTGTCAGAAAAAGCCCGTAATTTATGACAAATAGATAGTATGACGGTTTGGGGGCTTACGTCTGTATCCGTTCCGTTGCATTGAGGGCATACAAGGAACCGGAGAGGATACTGAAAATTACAGACATTAAAATGAGCGTAGATAAAGTATTGTCTCTTGTCCAAGCCGTCGTGACAATACAGATACAGTTTCCGCAAAACAAGGGGCATAAGCGGGACAATGCTCATGAAAAGAAATCAAAGGATAGCGAAACTCTTCGACGAGAATTTTGGGGTGACACGATGACGAAGTCAGGATAGGACGAGGCTTTCAAATGTTGAAAATGTTGAATCTCAAAAAACAGTAACCGCCATTACCTTGCATGTACTGCGTATTTGCAGGACTCTTAATGATGTATTTGCCGATGCAATACTTTCTATGTTATTGCAATATGGATTTTTTCCTGTCTTTTATAATCGCATCCTTATTTTCCAATGCCCATCCAATCAGTGCATTAATATGTGGAAGTAAAGAACGTGTCCTTTCGGTCAATGCATATTCAACCCTTGGAGGGACTTCGGGATATACTGTACGAGTAACATATCCGTCAACTTCCAATGTTCTCAAAGTCACAGTCAGCATTTTTTGAGATATGTCTGGAATCTCACGCTGCAATTCTTTGAACCGAACCGTTTCCATACCGGCCTTATTCAGTGTATATATAACCAAAAGTGACCATTTGTCACAGAGTTTTGCCAAGATATTCCGTATCGGGCAATTCGGAAATACCGCATCTTCTATTGTTGTTCTATCCATAAAATGATGTATTTCAATTCACTCTACAAAGGTAAGCAAATTTCTTTCAAGCAGCAAGAAACTTTTTTTGAAAATATTTTTGTTTGTAAGCGCCTGATAATAAGCAATGGTTACTTTTACGTAAGTATCTGATGTTCAAGTGCCTACTTGTGGGGATGAAAAACTCTTTCTAACTTTGCAGTGTGGAAGAAATAAAGATACCCGGGGCTTCGTGTGGTCGATTCCGACGCTATTCCGGATGCCATCATGGGCAGTGTCAAGTCTCTCGGCGAGTTCTATTTGAACACATTGATGAATGAAAAGGACATTGATTGGATTTTCTTCTCACCTGCCGGAACATTGGGGCCAGGCAAGCGTACCGGAAGATTCCGTCTGGGGAAAGGTGATCTTATCGTAGATGGGAACGGTATCAGCCATATTTCTGTGGAGATTACGCCGTTGCGATGGTCGATGAATTGGAAACCCCGAAATACCATTATGAACATCTCACTATTGGATGTTAAACAAATTTTGTATAACCAAATTAAAGACAGTAACGATGAAAAAGGTATTATTTTTTTTGTTCAATCTCTTAATAATTACAGTTATGGCACAGACTAAGGGACGCTTCGAGGTGCATGACCTCGGCAATTACAAACTGCATGTTTATTACACCAACGATGCGTTGGGCGATGCAAGTTACATCATCGAGGGAAAAGATGCTCTTGTAACCATGGAACAGCCGCTTTTCAAGGATAATGTGACTGAATTTGATACCTATCTTTCCGAGTTAAAGAAGCCGGTAGAAAAGCGCATCACGGATTATCATGTGGGAGGAACCGGCAAGCATGATGTGATAATGGCTCAAGGTATGCCTGAATTTACCAAAGGCGAAATCTACGGTGGTATGATGAAAGGTTTTGCACAGGCTTTCGGTGATGCCCTCACAGACATGCCCTCGGGCAAGGCTACGGAAGTTGCTTTTGGCACAACACAGACATGGGCAGGGGTTTCTTTTGAGTTCCGCCACGGAGCGATATCGGACTTTCCGGGTGCAAGTATCCTGATTGGCGGCAAAGCTTATTATACGCACTGGACTCCGGCAAAAGCACATGTCAGCCATTTACAGATTTCTTCTTCGGCAGCTGTCGATGCTGAAATAGCAGAAGCTGAGAAATCTCTTGCTTCGGGTGCGGAACTGTTCATCGGCGGACACGGAGGTGCGGCAAAGCGCGATGCAGTGGAGTTCAAGATCGCTTATCTGAAGAAAATGAAAGATATGTTAGTAGCGAATAGATCTGCTCTGGCTTTTGTGGGTACAATGAAAAAAGCTTATCCCGGTTTGCCCGGAGAAGCCGGACTGGAAGAGTTGGGCAAGGCATTATACAAATAAGGTATAACTGTGAATGTGGTTCTTCGGACGGTATTTTGGTAGCAATGCCGTCCGAAACCTCTTCAATAAACATAAGGAGAATAGTTTTCATGGAAAAAGCATTTGACTTTTTAAGCAAGCATAAGGATGTGGCATTTGCCACTGTAGAAAAGAACAAACCCAAAATCCGAGTGTTCCAAATCATGAAACAGGAAGGGCATACCCTGTACTTTGCTACTTCGCCGCACAAGGAAGTGTATTGGCAACTGCAAGAAAATCCCAATATAGAGTTGCTTGCCATGGATGGGAACATATCTGTACGGGTGACAGGGTGTGCCATGTTTGATGTCCCTGATGGATTGGCTCGTGAAATTTATGCGGATAATCCGGTTTTACTCCGTCTGTACAAGCAATATACTGATTTAGTTTATTTTCGTTTGCCTATCACCAGATTGGACTATTATGATCTGACCCCGACACCTCCCACCTTTGAGCATTATGAATACGAAAGCCGGGACTGATAATCTGCGGTTCATATTCCGCATTTTACTCGCTGAACGGAAAATGTCTGCCTGCAAGCCATACAGGAACTGCAGATTGATGAGTTTCTCACAAAGTGACCTTTTTACTTGCCCCTATCTTTCTGCAGTTCACTTTTTTGTAGTACTTTTGCAGTTCAAAGAAATATATAATTTGTTGTATGAAACAATATTTAGATTTGCTGAACCATATACTGACTGATGGCGTGAGAAAAAGCGACCGTACGGGAACTGGCACTATAAGTGTGTTTGGACATCAGATGCGTTTTAATCTTGAAGAAGGTTTTCCTTTGCTGACCACAAAGAAGTTACATTTGAAGTCTATTATTTATGAGCTTCTTTGGTTCTTGAAAGGTGATACCAATGTGAAGTATCTACAGGAGAATGGGGTTAGAATTTGGAATGAATGGGCAGACGAGGATGGTAGTCTTGGTCACATATATGGCTATCAATGGCGTTCATGGCCTGATTACAATGGTGGGCACATTGATCAGATACAGCGTATTATCAATGATATAAAGACAAACCCTGATTCTCGACGTATGATAGTCAGTGCATGGAATGTTGCGGATCTTGATAATATGAATCTTCCTCCATGTCATATTCTGTTTCAATTTTATGTGGCTGACGGACGTTTAAGCTTGCAGCTTTATCAGCGGAGTGCCGATACTTTTCTGGGAGTGCCTTTTAATATTGCTTCTTATTCTCTTCTGCTGATGATGGTTGCTCAGGTAACAGGATTACGGTCAGGAGATTTTGTGTATACAACTGCGGATACTCATATATATACTAACCATATAGAACAGGTGAAGTTACAGCTTACAAGAGAGCCGCGCGCGCTTCCGAAGATGAGGCTTAACCAAGATGTAAAGGATATTTTTAGTTTCAAGTATGAGGACTTTGTTCTTGAAGATTATAATCCTTGGCCTCATATTAAAGGTGTTGTGTCCGTGTGATATTTTAATTGCCCGATGAATATAAGTGAACCCTAAAAGTTCTGTAAAGACTCTTAGGGTTCATTTCTGTTTACGCTATTTTATTCTTTTTGAAAACCTGTGAAATAATTATTCTGAAGTTTCTTTCTTTTTTTCGTCAAGAGCTGCTAACTTTTCTTTCACTTCATTTAGGTCTGCTTTTAGCTTGTCCATTTTTCTGTTCAACTCCTCTACAAGGCTATTGCCGGATCTTGATTTTGAAGAGAGAGTGAGAAAACCAAGATTATTTTCGTATGTCTTGATTTCATTTTTTAGGATTTCAAGCTGTCTGATGAGGCGGTCACGTACTCGGCCGTCACCGTCATTAACCTCATTCTTGAATCGGTTTATTCGTTTGCGTGAAGCATTCTCGTTCAGTGCACCGTAAAGGCGATCCATCTGTTCACGGAAAAGTTTATACAACTTATCTTTTTCTTTGAACGGAACATGTCCCACGGCATTCCATTCTTCTTGTGCTTCACGTAATTTGTTTCTGTAGTCTTCTTCCTCTTCCGGATTAATGGCTGCAAGTCGTGTTATGATAGCTTTCTTCTTGGCCATGTTTTCCATTTGTTCATTATACTGTGAGGAATTAGCTTCCTTCTTTGCTGCAAAGAAAGTGTCACAAGCAAGATTAAACCGCTGCCATATAGTATCACTATACTTTTTAGGAACAGTACCGATTTCCTTCCATTGTTTTTGCAGTGCTATAAGAGTGTCTGTCGTTTCCTTCCATTCTGTACTGTTCATCAAAGCCTCTGCTTTTTCACAAAGTTCACGCTTAAGACGAAGATTGTTGTTCAAACTGTCTCTTACGGATTTGAAAAATTCAGATTTCTTTTGAAAGAAGTTGTCACATGCTCCACGGAAACGCTCAAATATCTTGACATTCATCTTTTGTGGTGCAAATCCGATTGTCTTCCATTTGGCCTGAAGAGCTGTGATCTGGTCTGAAACAGCATTCCATTCTGCGAATGTCTTTAGATTTGTAAAGTCCATTCCTTCTATAATCTCACAAATGGCTGTTTTTTGATCAAGATTCTCCTGCTCTTGTTCTTTACGTTTTTCAAAATATTCCTGATGCCGTTTATTTACCACTGTAGAAGCAGCTTTGAAACGTGTCCATATTTCTTCGCGCAATTCGTTTGAAACAGGTCCTATTTCTCTAAATTCCTGATGCAGTTGCTGGAGTTGGCGGAACGCAGAGATTACGTCAGCCTCTTCAGCCAGTTTTTCTGCTTTCTCACAAAGTGCTGTTTTTAATTCCAGATTCTTTTTGAAATCATATGCGCGCAATTCATTGTTCAACTTTAGTGTATCATAGAACTGCTCTACATTCAGCTGATATGTTTTCCACAGATCTGTAGCTTTGTCTGCAGGTACATTCTTTATCTCGTTCCATTCCTGTTGCAGAACCTTGAAATCATTGTATGCACGATTCACCTCATCCGGGTTTGCCAGAAGAGCTTTTATTTTTTCAATTATTTCAAGTTTTTTCTGGTAGTTCTCCTCTTTCTGGCGCTCCTGCTCTTGTGCGAGTGCTGCTCGTTTTTCGCGGATAATCCCCATCTGCTCCTTGAATATGAGTTCATCTGTATTCGGATCAGGCATGTAGTTGTCCGCTTCTCCTCCGTTTTCTATATATGATTTGTATTCTTGTTCACTTGCTTGCTTAAGCAGGCGGTAGAAATTACTTTTGAGAGAATCAAGCTCTTGTCTTGACACATCCTCTTCGCTTTCAGCGAGCTGTTTCAAACGCTCGATAATTTCTTCCTTTGTCTGCAAAGGTGGATAAGTTTTTTTACTCTCTTCCGTATCAGCTGTAACCTCCTCTTCCTGTGTTTGTGTTTCTGCATCTTTTTCTTCGGAAATTACATATTCTGCAGCAGTTTCAACAGTAGGTTCAGCACCATTTAAGTCTTCTGCCAACGGTTCGTTCTGAACCTCTTCATTGGCATTCTGAATGTCCGTCATCACTATATTATTTTTTGAATTTTGTAAATCTTTTGATTGTCCAATCTTGTCAAACATCATAGCTGTTTTGTGAGCTTCTGAAATGTTCGTGCCACAAACTTAGGAATTAAAATTGATTTTTTTTATTTTTTCATGAAAATTTGTACCTCCATGACATAAAAATCTTCTTTTATTCCTTTTTGCATGCTGGCTCTCCGTTCTTATTTGCCTACTAATTGCAGTATTTTGTCATACATGTTTTGAAATACACCATTGTTTATGGTGTAGATATACACCACTGATGCTGGGATGGCAAGCAGCGAACTGTCAAATCGGTCAAGCATGCCGCCATGTCCTGGAAGAATGTTCCCGGAGTCTTTTATTGATAGTTTGCGTTTAAGCAAGGATTCTACGAGGTCACCCCATGTTCCGAAGACTATAACCACGACAGACAGTCCGCCCCATGCAAGCCTGTTCATTGTTTCGCTTGTGCTGTCCATGTCCATGCTATATGATGCTATAATCTGTGAGACTGCAATTGCTGTCACTGCTCCTCCGATAGAACCTTCCCATGATTTTTTGGGGGATATTCGGGGGAACAATTTGTGTTTGCCCAACATACTGCCAAAGCAATAAGCTCCAGAATCGCTTGCCCACAAAAAGATGAATACAGACAAGACAAATATCGGACTGTATACAACTTGAGGCTGTCCTGCAGGTATCCGGACTGCAAAAAAAGAGATGGCATGGAGCATTGATAAAGGCAATGCTATATACAATTGTGCCATCATTTCAAATGCCCAATTATAGATTGATTTTTCCCGGTCAAAATAAAGTTCCGATATAAGCAGGTAAATGATAGAAATCAGATATGGGATGAATATCTCTGAACCTGCTATGTTGAGATTGAATCCCATGATGGCAAAGTATAGGTATATACATGATGCCGTTGTTATAAACCTGTTTGTTTGGAGTTGCAGATTTTTGTTGACTATAGAACAAAATTCCCATGTAGTCATGGCTGTGACTATGGCAAACAGGATAGAATAAGCCGGTGCTCCGTAAAGTATGCATCCTGCAACAACCAGTACAAAAAGGATACCGGTAATGCTGCGCAGTATCAGATTCTTTCTCATTGCTCGATTTTTGACATGTATTTACAACTACAAGACAACAGTTCTACAGGCATCACCATATAAACTCTCATATAATGTTTGTAAAGAACACGTTGTTGATAGCTTTTAATAAAAATGGCGGACATAAGTAAAGCGTTGCTATCCTTACTTATGCCCTGTTTCTTTAATTGTGAACTTGCTCGTCCGACTCTTTGACATCGGTTTCTGCCGTCTTATCGCCTTTATCTTTGTCGGCTATATTTTTTCTGGCTTTTTCTATGACTGCTTCGACTGCTTTCATACGGATTATGTCAGCGTTTTCGTCTGTATAGCTTGGAGAAGAGTTGTCTTCTTTGGATGTATTCCCTTCTGATGTGCTTGCCAGAATTTCTTCTGTACGTGAAACCCAAGGACGTTTTCCGAAAATGGCTTCCACGTCTTCTGCAAAAATCACTTCGCGGTCTATCAGTATTTGGGCGAGTTGAGCATGCCCTTCTTTGTGCTCCGAAAGAATTTTCTTTGCACGCTCATATTCCACGGCAATCAACTTCTTTACTTCTTCATCAATTAATTGTGCCGTATGTTCGCTGTAAGGTTTTCCGAATGAATATTCGTCGTTGTTGTAATAACACAAGTTTGGCAGAGATTCTCCCATTCCTGCATATGCTATCATTCCATACGCACGTTTGGTGACTGTCTCAAGGTCATTCATTGCTCCTGTGGATATGCGGCCGATACAGATTTCTTCTGCTGCACGACCTCCAAGTGTGGCGCAAATTTCATCAAGCAGTTCCTCTTTCGTGTTTATTTGGCGCTCTTCCGGCATATACCATGCTGCACCCAATGCGCGTCCGCGAGGTACAATCGTGACCTTCACCAATGGGTTGGCATATTCCAAGAACCACGATATGGTAGCATGTCCGGCCTCGTGTATGGCTATAGCGCGTTTCTCGCTTGCAGTCAGCAGCTTGGTCTTTTTTTCCAAACCGCCGATAATACGGTCTACCGCATCGAGGAAATATTGTTTCGTCACCCATTCGCTGTCGTGTCGGGCGGCGATAAGAGCCGCTTCGTTACATACATTGGCAATGTCAGCACCTGAAAATCCGGGGGTTTGTCTTGCCAGCATATCTACATCCACACTTTCGTCTATCTTTACCGGACGTAGATGCACATTGAATATTTCCTTACGCTCGTTAAGGTCGGGAAGATCTACATGTATCTGTCTGTCGAAACGTCCGGCACGTAACAGAGCTTTGTCAAGTATGTCTGCACGGTTGGTGGCTGCAAGTATTATCACACCACTGTTTGTTCCGAAACCGTCCATTTCCGTAAGCAACTGATTGAGAGTGTTCTCGCGTTCATCGTTGCCTCCCATGTTTACGGATTTGCTTCTTGCACGCCCGATAGCATCTATTTCGTCGATGAAGATTATGCATGGCGCCTTGGCTTTGGCCTGTGTGAACAAGTCACGGACACGTGAGGCACCGACTCCGACAAACATCTCTACGAAATCCGAACCCGACAATGAGAAGAATGGAACATCCGCTTCACCTGCGACGGCCTTTGCCAGCAAGGTCTTGCCTGTTCCCGGAGGACCGACAAGAAGTGCACCTTTGGGAATCTTACCTCCAAGATTCGTGTATTTGTCCGGTTTTTTCAAAAAGTCCACAATCTCTTCTACTTCTTGCTTGGCGCCCTGTTGTCCGGCTACATCCTTGAATGTTATTCTGCCTTTCGTGTTTTGGGAGTCTTTGTCAAAAAGCTGTGCCTTGGATTTTCCTACATTGAATATTCCTCCGTTCAGCATGCCTCCGCCCATGCGGCGCATGATAAGAATCCAGATGAAAACAATGAATATAAGCGGGACAACCTGCCATATTATGTTGATGAACAAATCGTCCTCCGTTTCATATTCCACCTTACCTGTGAATTTGCCGTTGGACTTTTGTTCTTCAAGGAAGTCTTCAACCTTTTCTATTGAACCGAATTCTACTTTTACAGCTCTGTCGCCGCCTTTTTTGTTTCCATTCCCGAAAACAATACGGTCATACTGGCTGTTTATGGACATTTCAAGAGTGAAGTCGTCCTTGTTTATGAGGACATCCTTGGCATATCCCTTGCTCACATATTCCTTGAATGTGGAATAATCTATTGTTTTCGTTGCTTTGCTGTCATGACGTGTCAATATCATGAAAGCAAGGCCAATGATAAGCATGATGTACAACCAGTTGAAATTAAATCTTGGTTGTTTGTTCTTCTGATTTTCTGCGTTTTCGTTCATAAAAACTGTCTAAAAACATTAGTCGATATTGGGGACATCCGTCATCTCCGCATCTTCCCATAAATGGTCGATGTCGTAAAACTCACGCATGTCGGGAAGGAATATATGCACTATGATGTCTGCATAGTCCATTGCCACCCAGAAATAATTCTGTAGGCCGTCCACTGCTATGGGCTTGACTTTCATGTTGTCAATCACGGTCTGTCTTACAGAATTATATATAGCAGAAACCTGACTTGGGGAGTTGCCTTCACATATAATGATG
The DNA here is from genome assembly GCA_964554265.1 of uncultured Bacteroides sp. Classification (GTDB taxonomy): domain Bacteria; phylum Bacteroidota; class Bacteroidia; order Bacteroidales; family Bacteroidaceae; genus RGIG8745. Next base: position 14,661 of record CAZKOB010000076.1, read on the forward strand.
TTTTTGCAGATGGTGTCCTCTATGTTGGTCAAGTCTGCTATACGGATGTTTTTTCCTTTTTTTTCTTGTATACCTTCAATAATGCTTTTTACTAATATTTTGTTCTCGTCCATAATCTTGTTTGTGAAATTTTTTTGCAAAGATATAGCTTTTTCGCCATAACAGAAAATGGCATTGCTTTTTTTATGTTTTTACATGTTTCTTTTTGCCTTTGCTGCGTGGACCTTTGCCGTGTGGTAGGTTTAAGGTAGTTCCGATACTTTTTGCCGGTGTATCCACGGATTCCTCCGTTGCACGCTCCCCGATTGCTCCTATTCCTCACATCTTCTTTTCGTAAAACCTGAGAAGTTCTTCAGCATTTGAACGTCTCATTTTCAGCAAACTCCTCTCTTTTTTCCTGACTTCGTCATCGTGTCACCAAAAAAATCCTCAGCGAAGATTCTCGCTGTTCTCTGATGCCTTTTCATGGGCCTTGATGTCATCTTGAATCAGCTTGGTTACTCCACCTTCATACCATCTATTTGTCATAATTTATGGGCTTTTTTTTGACAATTTGAAATGTTAAAATTCAAGGCTCGCAGAATCGCATAAAATCGGCCGGAGCTTACCGAAGTTCCATTTGCGCGATTCTAAGGCCGTTTTCAGGCCTTGAAGTTCAAATGTAAAAATAATATAATTTGCATTCCGAAAAGATACATTTATTTACATTTGTGCGTGCTTCGCCTGAAAAAAGAGTACGCTGAAAATAAATTTCGTTCACCTTGAAAATGATTTTAAAGTGCCTTGTAAAAAAACTTTCAAGGTGTACGAAATTTATTTTCAAGGTGCACGAGTTTGAGAACGTCCGTTCTTCGGGCTGAAATTTGGTGTTGCACAAATTTATTTCTTAAAAAATCTAAATCAGATTTTTCAATGCCGTGAAAAACAAAGATGGGTTTCGGCAGCGAAAAACAGGAATCTCGGGCAAGTATTTTTATAACTTGCTGATTATCAGTATTTCCTATTTCGGTCTCTGCTCGTACTTCTTGTATCTAAAACTGCATGGTTTTGCTAAAATAGTATTTTGTTGATTATCAATTGTTTATCAATAAATTTTCAGAAATTCAACGATTGGTAAGACGTGAATGAATCTTAATTATGTTAATAAGGTTCCGTTTGCTATGGGGGTATTTGTGTCAAAAAGAAAGCAGAAATGTCACTGGGAAAGACAGCTGCTTTTGCTGGTGTATTCACAGACTCCTCCGTCGCTTCGCGCCACGCCCTCCGTCGCAAGCTCCCCAATTGCTCCTATTCCGCAATTGCCCCTAACTTAGGGGAGGAGCTTAGTTACCTTGCTCGTTGGAAAGCCAACAGCAAGTTAACATTCTGGTTGATAATATGATAGTATTTACATCTGCTGAGTAACCAGGCTCCTCCCCTAAGTTAGGGGCAATTG
>CAZKOB010000077.1:0-16037 GCA_964554265.1 uncultured Bacteroides sp.
TAGGGGAGGAGCTTAGTTACCTTGCTCGTTGGAAAGCCAATAGTGAGTCAACATGCTGTTTGTCAATATAATAGCATTTACGTCTACTGAGTAACTAGGCTCCTCCCCTAAGTTAGGGGAGGTGGCGCGCAGCGACGGAGGAGTCTGTGAATACAACCACTTGCAACCATAAGAATTATAATAGGAGTCTGTGAATACATCTGCTTTAAATCATCAAAGTCACAATAGGAGTCTGTGAATACAACCACTTGCAGCCATAAGAATTGTAAGAGAAACCAGTGAATACACCAGCAAAACAACTCACAGGACTACCCACTTCTTGCAGGACTTTCTTAAACCGGACTTGCGAATGTAGAGGCTGATTGAGGGGAATGTGGAGATACAAAAACGAAAAAAATGTAGCGTGTTCCAAAAAGTATTTCAAAAATTTTTCAAATGTCGTAAAAAAGCCGTTACTTTGCACTCGCTTTGACGGAGCCGCTGTGACGGAACGTGTAACCGCGCATGCTTCGTTGGAACCAAGTAACAATTTATAAAACAGTAAAATGGATTTAATTAAGGTTGCAGAAGAAGCCTTTGCTACAGGCAAAGAGTTCCCAAAATTCAAGGCTGGTGATACAGTCACAGTCGCTTATAAGATTGTCGAGGGTACAAAGGAGCGTATCCAGATGTATCGTGGTGTTGTTATCAAAATCTCAGGTCATGGAGTCAAGAAGCGCTTTACAGTGCGCAAGATGTCAGGCTCTGTTGGCGTAGAGCGTATTTTCCCTCTTGAATCACCTAATATCGACAGCATTACAGTCAACAAGATTGGTAAGGTTCGCCGTGCTAAGCTTTATTATCTGCGTAAGCTTACAGGTAAGAAGGCACGTATCAAGGAAAAGATGGTGTCTTCAAAGAAAGCTGAGTAAGGTACTTTTTTTTATTTTGCAGGATTTGTTTCCTGCACTTTTTTGAAAAAGAAAAAGTCATCGGCAGTCTCTTTTGATAAGGGCTGCCGATGTTTTTTTGTTGTTCTCGCGGTCATGCAAAAGGAGAACAACCGACTTTTCTTAGTATCATGGCTATGCAGAGTAATATAAAGGAGGATAGGATGCCTATAAGGCTTTTGCTGCTCTTTTTCTGTATGAAAATGACGGTGAACAATAATATGGAGTAGGATAGTACCGCTTCAAGTCCGGAGGGGTGCCATTCTATTATGGCATAATCGGATGAAGATATCCAGTGCACAATATTGTTCATTGTTGAGGCCAGCCATTGGAGGATGGATGTCAGGATGTTTCGTATAGACTCGATGTGATAGATGACCCACCAGAAGCATGCTGTATACAGGATAAATGAAGCGATAATACTGACAATGAGGTTGGTGATAAGTGAGAATACAGAAATGTAATGGAAGTGGAAGCCGATCAGTGGGGCTGTAAAGGCCGTGCATGTGAGGCTTATTGCCATTGTGTCCCATACATATCGTATCATGAAATTCCGTGAGTGGCATAATGTGCAAAGGTGTTTTCCTGTAATGCAGATGCCTGTCATAGATACAAATGAAAGCTGAAATCCTAAATTCATGAGCATTAACGGATTGTATGCAAGCATTACAAATGCAGCAAAGGCACAGGAGTTGATGGAAAGGGCTTGTCTGTTGAATATGGATGAAAGAATCATCAGAGAGCACATCAGTGCAGCGCGGACAAGAGAAGGAGGCGCTCCGGCTATGACTGCGAAACTCCATAGGCATATCATGATGATGAATTGGATGATGTTTTTGTATTTGCCGACAGCAATCCTTCCTAATAGGAGGATTTCGAGAAGGGTGTATATGATGGTAAGATGGAAACCGGATAGTGCAAGCACATGGCTGACACCGGACCGTGAATAGTCGTCTTTCAAATATTGGGGCAGCTTCGACTTGTTTCCGGATGTCATGGCTTCTACCACAGCCTCCGCTTCTCCTTCTAATCCGGAGTTGTTGTATGCAATTCCGATGTCTTTCTGCAAAGAATACAGGTGCGTCAGAATAGAATGGTGGGCAGTGCTTGTTGGTGTAGCTGACCAATGGTGTGGTGGCACATAACATGTTGCTGATATTCCTTCGTAAAACAAGTATTTGCGATATTGGTCCAAGATGTTTTCTTTGTATGGTGTGTTGTCGACACGACACAGGTACGAAGGGGAAGTACTTTGCAGATGTCTTGCGGCAAAGCAGATGCTGTCTCCGGGAAGCAGATTGCCGGCTGATTCTGTCTCGTCTGTGGCGATGTGTGCCAAAAGGTGCATGCCTTTGTCAAAACATATTCTTACGCTCCAAGTCTTTGCTTTTCTTTGGGGATGACTGACAACTGTTCCGTGGATGACAGGTACAGTCGTCGTATTGCTTGCATCATACGAAACAGAATTATAACATCGTACAAACAGAGTGGTGCCTAAAACGAAAGAAAACAGCATGGCTGTGATGCCGAATTTCTTTCTGTGATATATGCTTTGCTCTTCAGAATATGTGATGACGAGAATAGCGGTGAGTGCGCATAGTATTGTGAATAAGACAGATAGATTCAAAGGAATGGTATCTATACAAAAATTCGCCATGACCATTCCGCTTATAAATGGGATGGTCAGGCGAACTATCGGATATGACTGCCAGTCCATGAACTGTTATAGTGTCAAACTGAATTGTTGTTGTATCCCCTGTCTGCCGTAGTGTCAAAGACTGCGCAGCAAAGAGATTCTGGCTTTAGGGTCGGGAGCCTTGAACACATAACTCCCCGCTACGAGGACATCTGTCCCGGCTTCGGCAAGCCTTTTGCCTGTTTCTGCATTTACTCCTCCGTCTACTTCTATCAGCGCTTCGGAACCTGTACGTTTTATCATTTCTTTCAATGCTTTTACTTTGTCAATAGAGTGCTCTATGAACTTCTGTCCTCCGAATCCGGGATTGACAGTCATAAGGAGTACCATATCCACATCGCGTATCACCTCCTCGAGCATGCATACAGGAGTAGAAGGGTTGAGGGTGACACCGGCCTTCATTCCGGCTTCGTGAATCTGTTGTATTGTGCGGTGAAGATGAGTGCAGGACTCATAGTGCACATTCATCATCATAGCGCCTGAAGCCTTTACTTCGTTTATGAATTTGCCGGGATCGACAATCATCAGGTGTACATCGAGCTTTTTGGTGCATAACTTTGAGACTGCTTCAAGAACAGGGAAGCCGAAACTTATGTTCGGAACAAACACACCGTCCATGATGTCAAGGTGAAGCCATTCTGCCTCACTTTGATTTATCATTGCAATCTCTTTTTCAAGGTTCCCGAAATAAGCTGCAAGCAGCGATGGACTGACAATTTGCATAGTATATGATTGATTTTAAGATTTGACATGTTGCCGATAGCTTCTCATTTGAGAGTGAAGGTGGTCTGACCGATCATTTGCTTGTCTGCAAAGATAAACAACTTGTAAGTTCCGGCCTGAAGATATTCTTCAACATCCCAGTAGAGTGTCACGCTTTGTTCTTCACCATTGTATTCTATATACTTTTTGACAGAATATTCAAGTTGGGTATTCTCGTATTCAAATGTGTCTTCTGAATTTTTAAGAATAGAATTGTCTGGCTTGAGGATGCGCGCATAGATTATTCTTTGTCCGTTTTTGGCAGTAACATTCTTGTTGATGGTAAAACCAAAGGCTATCTTTTTGACATCCTTTACTTTCTTCGCATTTCTGCCTTTTTTGTTTTTAGGGGTAATCCAAAAATTTGTGGCATCTAATTGAGAAGCCAAATCGACCTTGTCTTTCAGTAAGTTGCGCTCATTTGACAAATTGCTTATCTGGCTTGTCGCCTTATTGTATTGTGCCTTTATTTCTGTGTTTTCATTCTGGAGAGCTTGGTTGAGACGATTGAGGGAATCTACTTGCATGATATAGTGCTGCAAGACTTCGCGCAGGGATGCTATCTCTTTTTTCAATCGCCTTATTTCTGCCGCATTGGTGGCCTTTGTGTTTTGCAGTTCCTCAAGTAGCTGTTGAGTGTGCCGGCGCTCTTCCTCTATCTGAGCTATGAGAGAGTCGTTTTTCAATTGCTTTTGAAGTTCACCGTATTGTACGTCAAATTGCTTGTATTGATCTTCCATTTCTTGCTTGTTGAGTTCAGCAAGTTCATGTAAAACCTCATTCTCGGATTTTTCTTCTATCAATATATAAGCAAGGAGTCCGCCTCCGGCGATAAGCAGTGAAATAATGATGCCTGCTGTTATACCACTAATCAACGATTTGTCTTTGGTGGTAATCTTGTTTTTTTTGAGGATGTCTTGTCTTTCTTCTTTTTGTGGCATATTTTTTTCTTCCATATATATTGTGCTTGATTGGTGCGATTTGTTGTCTGCAAACTTACGCAAAATAGTCGGATTATCATTATTCTATCGTTAATTATTTCTATATTTGCCATTAGAAAAAAATGTTTTTATGTTGAAACAAAAGATTACACCGGCAGAAACGGTTCAGGTAAAAGATGTACTCAAAGATTGCAGGAATGTTGTGATATGTACGCATACATCACCGGATGGGGATGCTATCGGTTCGTCACTTGCTCTTGCAGAGTTTCTCAAGAGGAAAGGTAAGAATGCTACAGTGGTGGTTCCTAACTATTTTCCTGACTTTCTGAAATGGATGAATGGTGCGGAAAATATCATGCTTTATGACAGACAACGCGGACTTGCAAATAGTTTTATCGGTATGGCCGATTTAATTTGTTGTCTTGATTTTAATTCATTGAATAGGATTGACGATCTTGGGACTGCTGTTGGTCATGCAAGAGCTAAAAAAATAATGATTGATCATCATCTTTCGCCGGAGAAATTTTGTGATGTGACTATTTCATGTCCGGAAGTGAGCAGTACATGTGAGTTGCTGTTTCGCGTTTTTGATGCAATAGGCGCTACTCAGCATATTAATCTTCATTGTGCTGAGGATTTGTATGCCGGAATGTGTACCGATACGGGAGGATTCACATACAACTCAAATGATCCTGATATTTTTGTGATAATAAGCGAATTGATGCGTAAGGGAATCGATAAAGACTTGATTTATCGTAAGATATACAATAATTATACAATTGACCGTTATCGGCTTATGGGCTTTATCCTGTATGAAAGGTTGGAAGTGTTTTCTGAAACCCATTCTTCGCTTTTTTATGTTACAAAAGAAGATCTCAAGCGTTTCCACTATCTCAAGGGGGATGCCGAAGGAATTGTCAATATGCCGTTATGTATAAAAGGACAGAAACTTTCCGTCTCTTTGCGTGAAGACACAGAAAAGGCTGTCATCTGGGTCTCTTTGCGTAGTGTGGATGATTTTCCTTGTAATCGCATGGCTGAAGAATTTTTCAATGGAGGAGGCCACCTTAATGCAGCAGGCGGAAGGTTGTCATGCTCTATGGATGAAGCTATAGAGATTGCCAAAAAAGCAATCGACAGTTACAAAGACAAACTTTGCACTAATGGCGATTGAAAACGAAAACCACAAATTCATTTTAATAATATCAAGAACACATATAATGAAACAGACGTTCAGAATTGAATATCGCACAAAATGGGGCGAAACAGTTGGAGTGAATATCGACAACTGTGAAAACACTCTTTACGCGAGTTCAGTTTAAAAAAGTCTTGTAAAAAGTGGGTAATCTTGCAAGTTGTTTTGCCGTGTATCCACAGACTCTTCCGTCGCAAGCTCCCCAATTGCTCCTATTCCGCAATTGTCCCTAAATTAGGGGAGGTGGCGCGCAGCGACGGAAGAGTCTGTGAATACAACTGCAAGAGCAGCAGTCGTTCTCAGAGACAGTTCTTCTTTCTTTTTGACACTAAGCCCATCCATAGCAAAACGGAACTTTATTAACATAATTAAGGTTCGTTTACATATGAATAATTGTTGATTTTTGAAGTTTTACTGATAAAAGTTTGATAATCAAAATGATACTATTTAGGCAAAACAATGCAGTTTTAGGTATAAGGAGTATAGGTAGGAATAAAAATAGGATATACTGATAATCAGTAAGTTATAAAATTTTTTGTCCAAGATTCCTGTTTTTCGCCACCGGAATTCATCTTTGTTTTTCATGGCATTGAGAAAATATGATTTAGATTTTTTAAGAAATAAAATTGTGCAACACCGGATTTCAGCCCGAAAGACGGACCTCCTCAACCCCATTCACCCTGAAAATAAATTTCGTTCACCTTGAAAATTTTTTTGCAAGGCACTTTAAAACCATTTTCAAGGTGAACGAAATTTATTTCCAGCGTACTCTTTTTTCAGGCAAGGCACATACAAATGTGAATAAATGTATCTTTTTGAAATGTAAATTATATAATTTTTATATTTTGGATTCAGGGCCTGAAAACGGCCTCAGAATCGCACAAACGGCACTCCGGTAAGGTTCGGTCGATTTTATGCGATTCTGCAGAGCTTGAATTTTAACATTTCAGATTGTCAGAAAAAGCCCGTAATTTATGACAAGGAGATGGTATGAATGGGGATAACCAAGCCGGTTTATGAGGACGTCAGGACCATGAAAAGACATCAAAGAACAGTGGGAATCTTCGGTGAGAATGTTTGGGTGACCGATGACGAAGTCAGGAAAAAGGAGTGATATATCATGGAATGTTGTGATTTGTTTTGTGACTTTTATGGGGATATTTTCTTTGTTTCGATATTTGTATGCCGATTAATAAAAAAATAACTACTTGTAAATCTGTATATTCTCTTTGTTTGGGGATAAAAAAGTGCCGGGATGAAGCATGTTCATCCCGGCACTTTTTATTTGTAAGATTCTATGCTGTTAATCTTCATTCAGAATTTTCATGATTTCACAAGCGGCTTTTGCCACAGATGTTCCAGGACCGAAGATTGCGGCAACTCCTGCCTGATAGAGGAAGTCGTAGTCCTGTGCAGGAATCACACCGCCGGCAATGACAAGAATATCCTCACGTCCGAGTTTCTTCAATTCTCCAATCACTTGTGGTACAAGAGTCTTGTGGCCTGCTGCAAGCGAACTTACACCAAGTACATTGACGTCGTTCTCTACTGCCTGACGAGCTGATTCTGCCGGAGTCTGGAACAAAGGTCCCATATCTACGTCGAATCCGCAGTCTGCATATCCTGTGGCACACACTTTTGCACCACGGTCGTGACCGTCCTGTCCCATCTTGGCTATCATGATGCGTGGGCGACGACCGTTTTTCTGTGCAAATTCTTCTGTAAGCTGGCAAGCGACTTCAAAGTCCTTGTCACTCTTGTTTTCTGATGAATACACGTTGCTGATAGTTCTGATTATTGCTTTGTAACGTCCTACGACAGCTTCGCAAGCGTCTGAAATTTCTCCGAGTGAACAACGCAGACCTGCTGCTTTGACGGCAAGGTCAAGGAGGTTGTTCTCCGATTTCTTGCCATCCTTGAAATCCTGTACGCATTTCGTGATTTCAGCAAGAGCTGCTTTGCATGCCTCCTCATCGCGGTTTGCACGGAGTTCAACCAATGAAGCTTCCTGCTGTTTGCGTACAGCCGTATTGTCTACCTCAAGAATGTCGATAGGGTCCTCATGATCAAGACGATACTTGTTGATGCCCACGATGGTCTGTGCACCGGAGTCTATACGAGCCTGAGTACGTGCAGCGGCTTCTTCGATACGCATCTTTGGCAGACCTGTCTCGATAGCCTTCGCCATACCTCCTAATTTTTCGATTTCCTGAATGTGCTCCCATGCTTTGTGCACGATCTCGTTGGTAAGAGTCTCTACATAATATGAACCGGCCCAAGGGTCGATCTGCTTGCACACCTTGGTCTCGTTCTGTATGTATATCTGAGTGTTACGTGCGATACGTGCAGAGAAGTCCGTTGGCAATGCGATAGCCTCGTCAAGAGCATTTGTATGGAGTGATTGGGTGTGTCCGAGTACGGCTGCCATAGCTTCTATACATGTACGACCCACATTATTGAACGGATCTTGTTCTGTGAGCGACCATCCTGAAGTCTGTGAGTGAGTGCGGAGTGCCATTGATTTCGGATTTTTGGCCCCGAAGCTCTTTACAATCTTTGCCCAAAGCAGACGGCCTGCACGCATTTTGGCTATTTCCATGAAATGGTTCATTCCGATAGCCCAGAAGAAAGAGAGGCGAGGGGCGAACGCATCGATGTCGATTCCGGCATTCACACCGGCACGAAGGTAGTCCATACCGTCGGCAAGAGTATATGCAAGTTCGATGTCTGCTGTAGCACCTGCTTCCTGCATGTGATAGCCTGAAATAGATATAGAGTTGAACTTAGGCATCTTTTGTGATGTATACTCAAAGATATCTGCAATGATTTTCATAGAGAATGCAGGTGGGTAGATGTAGGTATTGCGCACCATAAATTCCTTCAGAATGTCATTCTGTATGGTTCCTGCCATTTCCTCAAGCTTTGCGCCCTGTTCAAGTCCGGCATTGATGTAGAAAGCAAGCACCGGAAGTACGGCGCCGTTCATGGTCATTGACACGGACATCTTGTTGAGAGGAATACCTGCAAACAATACTTTCATGTTTTCAAGGGAACATATTGATACTCCGGCTTTTCCCACGTCACCTACAACTCGTTCGTTATCTGGGTCATATCCTCTATGCGTAGGCAAGTCGAATGCGACGGACAAACCTTTCTGACCGCTTGCCAGATTACGGCGATAGAATGCGTTCGACTCTTCTGCTGTAGAGAATCCTGCATACTGACGGATTGTCCATGGGCGGAACGGGTACATCATCGAGTACGGACCACGCAGATAAGGTGGGATACCTGCTGTGTAGTCGAGGTGTTCCATTCCTTCAAGGTCTTCTTTTGTGTAGACAGGTTGTATGTCTATCTGCTCAGGAGTTCTCCAATTGGCAGATATGCCGTTTTCTTTTTGCCATTCCTGACCATTCTTGGTCTGTATGCCGGCATATATATCTATATCATTAAAATTTTTTCTCATTGTCTTTTTCTATTTTGAACACAAATGTTTTTGTTCTTCATTCCCTTTGTGGTGAATCAGAACTCTGTGTTCTAAAAAACAAATTAATTTATACCCAATTTATCGTTATAAGCTTTCAGTGTTTCAAGCTGGTTTACACGTACATGGATAAAATTCTCTATGCCGGCAGCCTTTAGCTCTTCGCTGCATGCAGGAGCACCAGCAACAACGAACATGGCACGGCCGTTGAGTGCCTTGAATGCAGGAATGGCATATTCTGCATATTCGTCATCACTTGAACAGATGACAACAATGTCTGCATTGGCTTTTACGGCTGCTTCTATACCTTCTTCTACAGTAGGGAAACCAAGGTTGTCGATGACTTTGTAACCCGCACATGCAAGGAAGTTGCATGAGAACTGGGCGCGGGCTTGACGCATGGCAAGATTACCGATGGTAAGCATAAATGCGACAGGTTGTTTGCCTGAGTTTTCTGTTGCAAGGCGAAGTGCTTCAAATTCGCTTGCCATGCGGCTCTTGTCAAGAGCCGGAATGCCAGCTTCTTCGTGATGGCCGCATCCGCATTTGCATCCGCATACAGGAGTCTTTCCGTCTGATTTCTCAGTGAAATTAGGGAATTGGTTGGTTCCGAGCATAAACTCTTTGCGCTTTGCTGCGTTGGCATGACGTGTCTTGTTTGATGCATTTACAGCTTCCTGGATCTTTCCTTCAAGAGCCAGTGCAAGAAATCCGCCTCCGTTTTCCACTTCAAGGAAAAGCTTCCAAGCTTGTTTTGCGATGGCATCAGTAAGATATTCTATATAATAAGAGCCTCCAGCCACATCTACAATCTTGTCGAAGTGAGCTTCCTCTTTCAACAGGAGCTGCTGGTTGCGTGCAAGACGTTCTGAAAACTCATCCGGAGTCTTATATGGTTTGTCAAAAGGAGTGACAATGATGGAATCTACATTTGCTATTGCTGCCGACATAGCCTCTGTCTGTGAACGAAGCAGATTTACATAGCTGTCATACATTGTCTGATTGTATTCTGTTGTGATGGCACATACATGCATACGGCATGCGCAGTCGCATTTCGGTTCGTATTGTTTTACAATCTGTGCCCAAAGCATACGTGCCGCACGGAATTTAGCTATTTCAAGGAAATAATTCTCGCTTACTCCCATGTTGAACTTGATTCTCCTTGCCGCATCTGTAGCATCCATTCCGGCATCGGTCAACTGCTGCATATATTCATTTCCCCATGCTAAAGCATAACCGAGTTCCTGACAGATATATGCTCCTGAGTTGTTGAGTGAAATACTGTTCACATTGATGCAACGGTATTTGGGCAGTTCGGCAAGGGCCTCTATTAACTCTTTGCCTTTTGCGATGATGCTGGAAGTGTTTTTCCCTTTGACGAGAATCTTTTCTATCGGGTCGAAATTAATGCTGCCTTCAAGTTCTTCAAGCTTTACATTCTTGTTCTTGAAATAACTTGCGAGCAGGTTGGCCAGTTCTACGCTGTGACACTGGCAAGTCTTGAAATTCAGTTCAATACATTCCGGGCAGATGCCTTCAAGGAGAGTCTCCACTGTCTCCATGCTGACCATGTCTGAAGGTATCGAGAATCCAAGTGAGTTGACACCTTTGTTCAGGATGTCAAGTGCTTTTTGATTGGCAGTCTTGGCATCGTCCACACTGATGTTTTGGCGTACGTACCAAAGATTGTTGTCTTTTTTGTTTCCACGAATGAAAGGATATTCTCCGGGCATGGAATCAACTGCCTTCAGACCTTCCAAATCCTCTCTGCGGTAAAAAGGCTGTACATTAAAGCCTTCGCCGGTTCTCCACACCAGCTTCTTCTCAAAGTCTGCACCTTTCAGGTCTACTTGAATCTTGTCAAGCCACTCCTGTGTTGTAGGTGACTGGAACTCCTCGAAGAGTTTTTCTCTACTATTAGCCATTGTTCTTCATTTAAAGTTTTTCTGTAGTGTTTACTAATTCGCAAAGTTATAATTTTTACTTCGTTTACCCCAATATGGAATACATATTTTTACATTTTATCACAAAAAGAGGGACTGAAATCCACTATTCTGTAGCTCTGTACTTGCAGATTATGTTCTGTTGTTGCAATCTTGATGTTGTATTCACAGACTATTCTCGTGATTTTAAGCTGGTGTCTTTTGTTGGTGAACATGTGGTCATTTTCATGGACATTTCTTCTTTCTTTTTGACACTAAGATCACCTATATCGGACGGAGCTTTATTAACATAATTAAGATTCGTTTTATATTTGGTTGATTGTTGATTTTTGAGGTTTTACGGATAAACAATTGATAATCAATAGAATACTATTTTAGCAAAACTATGCGGTTTTAGGCGCAAGAAGTACAGGTTGTGATAAAAATAGAATATGATGATAATCAGTGAGTTATAAAATTATTTGTCTAAGATACCTGTTTTTCGCTGCCGGAATCCGTCTTTGTTTTTCGTGGCATTGAAAAATCTGATTTCAAATTTTTTAAGAAATTAATTTGGACAATACCGGATTTCAGCCCGAAAAACGGACTTTCTCAAACTCGTTAACCTTGAAAATAAATTTCTTTCACCTTGAAAATGTTTTTAAAGTGCCTTTTAAACAAATTTGGTTCACCTTGAAAATTTATTTTCAGCGTACTCTTTTTTCAGACGATACACATGCGAATGTAAATAAATGTATCTTTTGGGGATGCAAATTATATTATTTTTACATTTTGGATTCAAGGCCTGAAAACAGCCTGAGAATCGCGCAAATGGAACTTCGGTAAGGTTCGGCCGATTTTACGCGATTCTGTAGAGCCTGAATTTTAACATTTCAGATTGTCAGAAAAAGCCTGTAATTCATGACAATCAGATGGTGTGAAGGTGGGAGATAACAAACTGATATATGAGAATGTCAGCCTTGTTGCAGCATGACAATCGGACTGATAAATAAGGTATATATCTGCACCTGACTTCGTCACTTAAAAACTAACAAGAATATAATTATCTACGCGAGTCTGGTTTAAGAAAGTCCAGTAAAAAGTTGGCAATCTTGCAGGTTTTTTGTGCCTTTATGGATGAAAATCAAGCATATACAAAAAATACAAGCAATAATTAAGGACATACTTCTGGGGCAATATTGGAATTCTTGTTTATGTGAATTTCTCACAATAAATGTGACAATGCTAATTATAATGTTAGTATATTGCTGAAAAATCAAATAGATATAATGTCCAAAAAAGAAGGGTGTAAAGATGAGTTAAGTCAGGGGCATTTGCGGAATAGGAGCAATAGGGGGAGCTTGCGACGGAGAGCGTGGCGCGGTAGCGACGGAGGAGTCTGTGGATACACCGGCAAAACAAAAAACACAGATTCATGAGATTTGTCGCTTTCTCTGATACAAAAGACCCGGAAATCTCTCATTGAAATTTCCGGGTCTTTTGTTGTTATGGTGGAATCATAAACAGGTTTCAAACCTGTTCTTATTTTACAGGACTGATGATAAACGTGAACTTATAGTCCTTATAAGGCATTTGGTATTCACTGCGAGGCCATGCACCCCAGCTGTTGACGCAGCCGATACCCATTTCACGCTGGCCGATATGTACGGCTGTGAATTGGCGCGGAGTGAGGTCGCCTGAATGGTGCTGTGCCTTGTCCTGACCGACAGCAAGGTCGTCGTTGAGGTAGTTGAGCGATTTGCATTCCATTGGCTCGTTGCTTTCAAACATAAGACCTTTGCCTGCTGCGTTGAGCACTTTCCAGTAGCGTACCTGTGTCTTGTTTCCTGATTCCTGCGGACGGATGTACGGATAGTACTGGTCTGATACACTCTGCTTGTATACACCTATTGTCTGTGAGTTCGCACGGTCTATGTAGTTCTCGTGAGGCCCTTTTCCGTAAAATTCGATTTCGTTGTACTCCTGCGGCATTTCCATTTCCATACCATAGCGCAGAAGCTGTGGCTTGTGTTCTGCAGAAGGGTCTACCGTCAAAGCCTGTTCAACAACCAGCTTGCCTTCCGGTGTCATTGTGTAAGTGATGCGCAGCTTTGAACTTGTGGCCTTGATTTCATATTCAGCTGTAGCAACCTGATTGTTTCCCTGTTCTTCCACATTGAATGAAGTCTTGTGCAGACGAGGATGTTGCCATGCGCTGAGTTTCTTCTGCATCTGTGCACCGTGGTCATTGTCTGTGGCCGGACGCCAGAATTCAGGGACAAGCTGATAGCCGTCCTGCATCATTTGTTTACCGTCTACATCAATATATGAGATGAATCCGTTATCGTTGTTGAACGTCACCTTCACACCGTTTGCACTGAGCACAGTGTATGCGATACGGGCATCTTTTTCTACTTTGGCGCCCTCTGCCTTTACAATGTCTTCAATGACAGGATAAGCGTATTTCGTAAGTACGAACTGTTCATGTGCCACGCTTTCTCCCTTGTCGAGAAGCGGTTCTTTCTCATCCACAAGATATTGTATGTTGCATACGATTTCCTTGCCTTGCAATTTCTTGTTTTTCAATGCTTTGGCGATGGTGGCTATTTTAGTCTGCTTGCGTGATTGCGGAGCGATGTTGAGTTTGCTTACAGCCACTGTTCCTTCATCTATCTTTTCTCCTTCTGCCTCTATCGTGTAATGCAGAGTGATATTCCTTACAGGAACGAAGAAGTTTTCGTTGAATATCTCTATTGTTCCGGATTTTGCATCCTTGAGTGTTGTCCAGATATTCTGATAGTAGTATTCTACTTCGTAAGCGTGTGGGTTCAGCTTGCGGTCAGGACTGATGACGCCGTTGCAGTTGAAGTTGTTGTCCGAAGCTGGGAAACGTCCGAAGTCGCCTCCGTAAGCGTATATCTCTTTTCCTGTTACCTTGCTCTTGGAACGGAGTCCCTGATCTATATAATCCCATATATATCCGCCCTGATACTTTGGATACTTGCGTATCATATCCCAGTATTCCTTGAAACCTCCCATTGAGTTACCCATTGCATGAGCGTACTCACATTGTATGAGCGGACGAGGATTGTCATTTTGGCTGTATTTTTCACAGCCTTCGTAACCGTAGTACATCGGACAGAAAATGTCTGTTTTTCCGTTCTGGCCAGCCTGCTCATATTGTACGGGACGAGTTGCATCATACGATTTGACCCAGTCATATGCGTCCTCAAAGTTCTTGCCGTATCCTGCCTCATTTCCCAAGCTCCATACAATGATTGACGGGTGGTTCTTCAATACAAGTACATTATTCTTGTTGCGCTCGATGTGTGCATCATGATAAGCCTCGTTCTTTGCCAGAGTCTTTTCGCCGTAGCCCATTCCGTGGCTCTCAATGTTGGCTTCTGCTGTGATATAGATTCCGTATTCATCGCAAAGGTCATACCAACGTGGATCATTAGGGTAGTGACATGTACGGTCGGCATTTACGTTGAGTTGCTTCATGATTTTGATGTCCTGAATCATACGCTCGACGCTTACTACATAACCGCCGTCAGGGTCGAGCTCGTGGCGGTCGACACCCTTGATAAGTACCGGTTTGCCGTTTACAAGAAGCTGCTGGTCCTTTATTTCCACTTTGCGGAAACCAACGTTCTGCGGTATCACTTCGATGACAGAGCTACCGTCTTTCAATGTGGTGTAGAGTTTGTAGAGATTAGGTTCTTCTGCACTCCATTTCAACGGATTCTTGACATTGAATTCAGCTGAAGTCTTGCCTCCCGAAACTGTGGCGCTCTGTTCTGCAACCACCTTTCCGCTCTTGTCCTTCAAGGTCATTACTACAGTTTTTCCGTCAGCGGCATCAGCGTCGATTTTGACATTGAGCTTACCGTCCTTATATCCGTTGATGAGATCTGGAGTGATGAAGAGGTCGCGGATATGGCTCTGAGGACGTGCATACAGATATGATTCGCGTGCTATACCACAGAGGCGCCAGAAGTCCTGGTCTTCAAGATAACTTCCGTCACACCAACGCATAATCTGCAAGGCGATAAGGTTGTCTTCTCCCGGTTTGACATAGTTGGTAATATCAAATTCTGCTGCAACCTTGCTGTCTTCGCTGTATCCTACGTATTTGCCGTTGACATATACCGTGAGGTTGCTTGTGGCAGAACCGATGTGCATATATACCTTTTCACTTTTCCAGTCGGCAGGCAGGCGGAAAGACTTCCTGTAAGAACCCACATGGTTGTTCTTGTCTTGTACGATAGGAGGATTGGTTTCCCAATCATGTCTCCATGCATACATGTTGTTTACATAGATGGCATCTCCGTATCCGTTGAGTTCCCACATTCCCGGTACGGGCATCTTCCCCCATTTGGAGTCGTCGTAGCCTATGGCATAGAAGCCCTCAGGACGTTCGTTGGCATTCTCTACCCAATGGAATTTCCAATCTCCGTCAATAGACAAGAAACGCTTGGAATCAGTTTTATTGCCTTTTGTGGCTGCTTGTTCTGTTTCGTATGCGAAATAGTTTGCCACATTCTCAAGCCTGTTGTCTGCATTTTTCCTTGGGTCCAGCCACATAGGAGTCTGTGCGTTGGCTGCAAGTGATGCGGCCAGCAGGCTGCAAGTCAAAAAATGTTTGATGTTCATAGGTTAAACTTTATTTTAGTATTATGATTTTGCAATCAACAAGTTTTCACTACAAATGTAATTCTTTTTCTGCAAAATAGCATAAGTTAGGAGATATTTTTCTATAGAGGTGTTTTTTTACCTGTCTGACTTTGGGGTGAACTTCATTAGGGGAGGTGGCGCGGTAACAACGAAGGTGTCTTGAATATACCGGCAATCTCCTCATAGCCTGACTATGATATCTCCTGATTTCGTCGAAAAATACGTTAGCAAGCACAAGTGCTTAAACGTCAACAGGGGATAATTCTAATGTTTGCGGTTTCAGGTGACACGCGAAAATCGCTTTAAAAGTAAAATTTGTTGTTTCTTTTGCTGGTGGATTCGCAGATTTTTTTCATAAATCTTATGGTTGTAAGCTGGTGTATTCACTGTGTTTTGCTGTTGTCTTCACAGACTCCTCCGTCGCTTCGCGC
>CAZKOB010000078.1:0-15972 GCA_964554265.1 uncultured Bacteroides sp.
CCCTAAGTTAGGGGCAATTGCGGAATAGGAGCAATTGGGGAGCTTGCGACGGAGGAGTCTGTGAATACAACTGCAAAAACAGCTAATTTTCTCAAAAACATTTCTTCTTTCTTTTTGATACTAAGTCCACCCATTGCGAACGGAACCTTATTAACACAATTAAGATTCATTTACATTCACTCAACTACTGATTTTTTGAAGTTTTATTGATAAATAATTGATAATCAACAAAATACTATTTTAGCAAGATAATGCAGTTTTAGGTACAAGAAGTACAAGTTGGGATTAAAATAGGATATCCTGACAATCAGCAAGTTATAAAATTTCTTGTCCAAGACTCTTGTTTTTCGCCGCCAAAACCCATCTTTGTTTTCCGTGGCATTGAAAAATCTGATTTAGATTTTTTAAGAAATCAATTTTAGTCAATACCCAATTTCAGCCCTAAAAACGGACTTCCTCAAACTCGTTCACCTTGAAAATAAATTCCGTTCACCTTGAAAATTTTTCTACAAGGCACTTTAAAACCATTTTCAAGGTGAATGAAATTTATTTCCAGCGTACTCTTTTTTCAAGCGAAACACACGCGAATGTAAATAAATGTATCTTTTTGAAATATAAATTGTATTATTTTTACATTAGCGGATTGAGGCCCGAAAACGGCCTTAGAATCGCATAAATGAAACTTTGGTAAGGGTCGTTCGATTTTACGCGATTCTGCGAGCCTTGAAATTTAACATATCAGATTGTCAGAAAAAGTCCGCAATTCATGACAAAATGAATATTGGAAAGTCTCCCGTAAGGGGTGGCAGTTGTGTTTTTGAAGCGATTTTCACAGGACATTCTTAAACCGGACCCACGTTAAGCGTATCATTACAGAAAGCCTCCGGTACCGTCCATAAAAAGACAGACCGGAGGCACAATATCCAGCATATGGATGCTGTCCACTCTGCTGATTTTAATTTTTGAAGACCAACGCTCCGTTCACAGCATCCACCACTATCTCTTTTTCCTTGTCAACATTTCCCGCAAGAAGCTTTTTCGACAAGTCATTAAGCAAATAGCGCTGTATAGCCCGTTTCACAGGACGCGCACCAAATTCCGGATCGAATCCGGCTTCGGCAAGACAACTGATTGCGGCATCTGTCACAGAAAGCACAATTCCATTGCCGGAAAGCATTTTCTTCACTCCATCGATCTGCAATTCAACAATCTTGCGTATCTCCATCTCGTTGAGCGGAGAGAACATGATCGTCTCGTCTATACGGTTGAGAAACTCAGGACGTATCGTCTGCTTAAGCATGGCGAGCACCTCTCTTTTCGCCTCCTCCGAAATTTCATCACGTTTCATTCCGAGCTGCGAGGCCGACAAGGCTCCCGATTTTTCAAGTGCCGCAAGCTTGTCGAACTTCTCCTGTATCAAGTGGCTGCCGAGATTGGAAGTCATGATGATAATGGTGTTCTTGAAATTCACCGTCCGTCCCTTGTTGTCAGTCAGACGGCCGTCATCGAGCACCTGCAGAAGAATATTGAACACATCAGGATGCGCCTTCTCTATCTCGTCGAAAAGCACGACAGAATAAGGTTTGCGCCTGACAGCTTCCGTCAGCTGTCCGCCCTCGTCATAGCCCACATATCCCGGAGGAGCACCGATAAGGCGGCTCACACTGTGCTTCTCTTGATATTCGCTCATATCTATCCGGGTCATCAGCGTCTCATCGTCAAACAAATAGTCCGCCAAAGCCTTTGCCAGCTCCGTCTTTCCCACCCCTGTGGTTCCCAGGAAAATGAAGGAGCCTATCGGACGGCGCGGATCTTGCAGTCCGGCACGACTGCGCCGCACGGCATCACTCACGGCCTGTATGGCTTCGTCCTGCCCTACCACACGATTATGCAGTTCGTCTTCAAGATGCAGCAGCTTTTCGCGTTCGCTTTGCATCATCTTGCTGACAGGTATCCCCGTCCATCGACTCACCACATCGGCAATGTCGTCGCTTGTGACCTCCTCTTTTATCATCGCATTGCCACCCTGCGTCTGCGCCAGTTCCGTCTGTACCTTCCTTATCTCCTCTTCAAGGGCCTGAAGTTTGCCGTACCTGATTTCCGCCACACGTCCGTAGTTTCCTTCACGCTCCGCACGTTCTGCCTCGAACTTCAATTGCTCTATCTGGAGTTTGTTCTGCTGAATCTTGTTCACAAGTTCACGCTCTGCCTTCCATTTTGCATTATAAGAATTTTCCTCATCCTTGAGGTCCGCAATCTGCTTGTTGAGCGTTTCCAGCTTCTGCCGGTCACCTTCCCTCTTGATAGCCTCGCGCTCTATCTCAAGCTGTTTCAGGCGGCGCGAAATCTCGTCCAGCTCTTCCGGCACCGAGTCACGCTCCATACGCAGCTTCGCGGCAGCCTCGTCCATAAGGTCGATAGCCTTGTCCGGCAGAAAACGCTCCGTGATGTAGCGGTTTGAAAGTTCCACCGCCGCAATGATAGCCTCGTCCTTGATACGTACCTTGTGATGATTCTCATAGCGTTCTTTCAAGCCACGCAATATAGAAATGGTACTGAGCACATCCGGTTCATTGACCATCACCGTCTGGAAGCGTCTTTCAAGCGCCTTGTCCTTCTCAAAATACTTCTGATACTCATCCAGCGTAGTTGCACCGATGCTTCTCAGCTCGCCTCGCGCAAGGGCAGGCTTCAGGATGTTGGCGGCATCCATCGCCCCTTCTCCTTTGCCGGCCCCGACAAGAGTATGAATCTCGTCAATGAACAGGATGATGTTCCCTTCGCTCTTGGTCACTTCATTGATGACAGATTTCAGTCTTTCCTCGAATTCGCCCTTGTATTTGGCTCCCGCCACAAGCGCGCCCATATCGAGAGAATAAAGCTGCTTGTCCTTCAGATTGTCCGGCACGTCGCCTCGCAATATCCGGTGCGCAAGCCCCTCCACGATAGCGGTCTTTCCCGTACCCGGCTCACCTATAAGTATCGGGTTGTTCTTGGTACGTCTGCTCAGAATCTGCAGCACCCTTCTGATTTCCTCATCCCTCCCTATCACAGGGTCAAGCTTCCCACTCCGCGCCTGTTCTATAAGATTAGTCGCATACTTTGAAAGCGACTGATAGGAATCCTCCACCGACTGGCTCTTTACACTCTCACCGTTTCTAAGTTCTGTGATAGCCTTGCGCAATTCCTTTTCAGTGAAGCCCATGTCCTTCATCATTTTCGACACGCTGCTGTCGACAAGCAGCAAGGCAAGCACTATCGGTTCAAGCGATACGTATTCATCGCCCATGTCTTTAGACAATGCCACTGCACGCTGGAGCACCTCGTTGGTCTCCCGGCTCAAATACGGTTCGCCGCCGCTTACTTTGGTTTTCGACGCCACCTCACTCATTACCACGTGGTTGAAGGTCTGCGCGTTGACACCAAGTTTCTGGAATATGAAGTTGGTTACGTTTTCACCAACTTTAAGTATACCGGCCATAAGATGTGCCGGTTCTATCGCCTGCTGCCCATGCTGCTGCACGAGATTGACAGCCTCTTGAACGGCTTCCTGTGCCTTGATTGTAAAGTTGTTGAAGTTCATACGTTTCTCCTTTCTTTATTTATTCTTGTTGTTTTGAATTTCTTTTTCATTACGCTCTGATAAAAAACAAACAATATGCCTGCATGGTTCAGGCTGCAAATTTGTCTGTTTTAGTGTCATTTTGTCTTGATACTTGGTTGCATCACCTTCACACCATCTATTTGTCATAAAATACGGGATTTTTCTGACAATCTGAAATGTTAAAATTCAAGGCTCGCAGAATTGCATAAAATCGGCCGAACCTTGCCGAAGTTCCATTTGCGCGATTGTAGGGCCGTTTTCAGGACTCAATCCGCTAATGTAAAAATAGTATAAATTGTATTTCCAAAAGATACATTTATTCACACTCGTATGTGCTTTGTCTGAAAAAAGAGTACGCCGGAAATAAATTTCGTTCACCTTGAAAATTGTTTTAAAATGCCTTGTAGAAATATTTTCAAGGTGAACGGAATTTATTTTCAAGGTGAACGAGTTTGAAAAAGTCCGTTTTTCGGGGTAAAATATGGCGTTGTCCCTGATTTATTTCTTAAAAAGTCTAAATCGAATTTTTCAATGCCACGGAAAACAAAGATGGGTTTTGGTGGCGGAAAACAGGAGTCTTGGACAAGAAATTTTATAACTTACTGATTATCAGCGCTTCCTATTTTTATTGTTGCTTATACTTGTTGCGCCTAAAACCGCACAGTTCTATTTAAAATAGTATCTTATTGATTATCAATTATTTATCAATAAATCTTCAGAAATTCAACGATTGGCAAGATGTAAATGAATCTTAAATATGTTAATAATATTCTGTTCGCTATGGATGAAATTAGTATCAAAAAGAAAGAAGAAATGTTTCTGAGAAAGACAGTTGATTTTGCTTGTGTATTCACAGACTCCTCCAGCTTATGCATTTGTAATTTTGCTGGTGTATTCACAGACTCCTCCGTCGCTGCCGCGCCACCTCCCCTAACTTAGGGGAGGAGCTTAGTTACCTTGCTCGTTGGAAAGCCAACATACTGGTTTCTAATATGATAGAAATTACATCAGCAGAGTAACCAGGCTCCTCCCCTAAGTTAGGGGAGGTGGCGCGGTAGCGACGGAGGAGTCTGTGAATACACCTGCTTGCAACCATAAGAATTACAAGACGAGTCTGTGAATACACCAGCAAAATTACAAATGTATAAGCTGGAGGAGTCTTGTGGATACAACAGAAAAAAACAGCCAAGCCTATGCCTGCTTTACCTTACGATTATCTTTTTGCCGCAATGAATGTAAATGCCACTCTTTTCCGGCCTGCCGACAAGCCGCTGTCCGGACAGAGTGTAATATGTATCGTCTGTATCCCTGTTGTCTTTCGCTCCGGCAATGGCATCGGTTTCGCTCTCTCCATAAGCACGTATGCCGGCAACGAAACAGCGCTTCGCCGTTGTGGCAACAGTGACAGACGGATTCTCCGCCACACCGGTGAACACAAGGGACACCGTCTCGTAGGCATCGTTGATTTTCGCAGCGTAAGGAGCGGTCTGCTCTCCACATCCGCTGACCGCAACCGAAAGGTCGCCTTCAACAGTTGTCCATCCTTTCACATCCACCTCTACGCGCAGTCTGCCGCCTTCGCAGGCAATCGGCACAGTGGTCATAGAACCTGCCTTCTTCGACGCGCCCAGTTTCACCGCATTTCCCGCACAATATGCGGAAGAGACGGACTCGATCTGCTCATTGCCGTTCCATACCGCAGACGAACCATCCGTGGCATAGTCGTTCCCTTCAACGACATCATCAAAATCCTCGCTGAACAGCAACTTGTTGAGTCCGGCAACATCAATCACAGGGGCATCATCGTCGCCCCCTTCTTCCACATACGGAAGTCCGACATGCGACACAGCATTGGCCAAGTCAAAGTCAACGGCTGTACTGTCTCCCCATATATATTCCGCAAGAATAGGATAGTCGATGAAAGGGTTTCGATTACCTTGTACTCCATACACAGCTTCCTGACGTGCAATCTCCCATTCGCTCACCGGGTCCATACGGTTCCATTCAAGCAGCAGAGGCAGTATCCACGACTGCAATGTCGGGTACTCATTCACTCCCGGCTGGAAGGCATAGTTCACCGTCTGCGACCACGAGGCTTGCTGATAGCAGGTCGCCACATACATATATATACGTGCAAAGTCGCCCTTAAACTCATCATAAGGTTCAAACACGTATTCCGAACCGCCGGAGTTCGATGATTTCCCAGTCCTCATCCGACCGTTGTCATACTTCACCGCACCTGTAATCTTTCCCAACGGGAAATTGCTCTTTGCCGAATTGGCTGCCGACTCGGACGGGAGCACATTGAACACGTCAGAATAAGCATATATTCCGTCTCCGCCTCCCCACCAACTCTGTGGCACCACATGCTCGCGGTTGAAATCCGTGCCATGCACGGATGACGAATAATAGTTCGCCTTTGTCGAGAAAAGATCAAATATCTGGTCTTCAGTTCCCGGGACCACATCTGTTGTCTCATACACCTCCCATAGATCTTTGTATGGTATTACAGTATGCGTCCCTATAATATTGTATAAGGCAGTTTTCAGTGCCGCCTCCGTTTTGCCATCGGCGCTTCCATAGTATCCTTCCGGTATCTGCGCACAGACAGAAACGGCCAAGAGTGCTACAAGCACCATCGCTATATTTCGTTTCGTATTCATGGATTGTCATTTTCCGCCGTACCTTTCCGTTACATAAAACAGAATCTGCCGGCATAAAAAGAGAGAACCGAGCCACAAAAAACTGCGCCCGGCTCTCTCCATATTATTATTTCAAGCTATTTTAGAACTTACTTTACAAAAACTTTCTTTCCGTCGATGATGTAGACACCGCCCTTAGTGATTACATCTACTCTCTGTCCGGCAAGTGTATATACAGACTTAGGAGCGTTCATACCTTCTGTTTCAACAGCATTGATGCCTGTAGCCACATTTTCACCGTCAAAGCTATAGTCAGTTACACTCTTAAGACCGGCTACACCGAAATACTTCTCAATATTTCCATAGAGCCATACAACAGACTTGTAAGCAGTTGAAGGCTGTACACCTTCTCTTACATAACCGGCAGGAAGTTGTACAGGAAGACATTCAGCAACTTCAGTTTCGTCCACATTCTCGGCAAGAAGCACATTCGTCTTAATTCCATCTTCTGCAGCCGGAGCCTCAAAAATCGCACCGCTATTGATGTTCTGTCCGTTAACATAGCCAACAACATAAGCCTTGACCCAAACCTTCTCACCTGTAAGATATCGGGTTCCATTCAAGAACTGCGCGTCAGCAACAGTGTAAGGTGCATCAAGAGTACCTGAACCGTTGATTGCAGCGAAGACAAAACCCACCTTACTTGCAAGATAGTTCTCTGTCTCGGCAGTTTCAGCATATACTGTTGCCACACCGTCTGCCTTCCATGTAAGATTTCCGTTTTCATCAACCACAACTACAGACTCATCTGTTGAAGTATATGTCACAGCACCATCGGAATTGGTAGTAAACTTATTCTGAATTTCGCGCGCATCGCCAGCCATCAACACGATAGAGCCATTTTCCCATGCAGATTCAGGCACGGCAAGTTCTGTAATAATCTGAACTTCTGCGGCTGTCAGCGGATAGAGCTGAGCTGTACCCTTGTAGTTAGCCACAAACACATTGACATTGTAAGACTTCTCTGTATCGAACACCATATCGGTCAATACACCAAAGTTGTCACGGAGAAGAATCTCATTGTCAGACTCGTCCACCAATGTCACATTCTTGCTGGCAAGTCCTTCAGCGGCAAAGTTCACATTCTGAAGCTGAACATACTCGTTTTCATAGTCTTTGAGTCCTGTACCGTTGACAATATCAGCTATGGTAACCACAGCCGGAGCCACCTCATTGCCTTCTGAAACGACTATGACATTGGAGTAGTCCACACCTGCCATTTCCGTAAGGTCGCTGTAGAGGTACAGTTCACCTGTAATCGTTCCGCTAATCTTGTCGCCCTTCTTTACAGTCGGTGTCACTCCATAGAACAAGAAGCCGTCTGTACCGTCGCTGACATAAAGGCTTGTCTTGGCAACACCTGTCACAAGCAGGTTTTCAAACTTGAACAACGACTTCACCTTGTCTGTTGTAGCAGCATCCTTCATTGCAGCAATAGTTGCATACTCAGGCAGCGACTCGATGGTAATCACAGAAGTCACAACCTGACTCTTATTGTCTTCGGCATCCACAGCCCAAGCGGCTACTGTCGTTGTTTCCGATACAGTAAACGGCTCGGAATATGTCTTCACGTCCTCTGCATCGCCGACTGTATAATACACGGTCAATCCCTCTTCAGCTGTGATAGTGACAGTCTGCGGTTCTGTATATGTTCCTGTAGCAGGAGTTATAACCGGAGCCTCCACGTATACAACCTCTCCGTCAGAGAGAGTAACAAGAATCGTATTAATCTGACAAGTCTTGCTACTTGCATCCACATTGATGACAGCCTCGCTTTCAGCCCCTGTCCATGTCTTTGTACCGGCATCCCATGCACCATTGCCGGCCACAAATGTTCCGGCTCCGGCATTGAGCACTACTGATGTGACAAGTTTGCCCGACGGAGCAGCTATCGACATTGTTGCACCTTTGTAAAGACGGAGTTGTCCGCCGGCGTTATAGCTCCACATTCTCGGGTTTGTGCTTCCACCCGATACGGTGAGAGTGACACCGTCCTGAACGATAGGTGCAGATATGTTGCCGGCATTGTCATTTCCGCTGCTGCCCAAAGGAAGCTCCCACGGGTTCATGACGAAGTCGAAACCGACACATCCTTCCGGTACTTCCATCGGCTTAACCACCAATACATTGTATGTAAACGAAACCACATCACTCTTGTTGCCTTCGCCATCCACTGCTATCGCCTTGACGGTTACCACAACCTTTTCATCTACAGCCGTAATGTTGACAGGCTCAGAATATACAGCCGATTCCGTTGTAGGCTCCGTACCGTCTGTTGTGTAATGAACAGTAAGTCCCTCTTCCGCTGTGATTGTCACATCCACAGTATTGGCTACATAGCCTTCTGTCGGAGAAAGAACAGGTGCCGCAATCACAACCGGATCCGGCTGAGGCTCTTCCGGAGTTTCCCCTCCTTCACCCGCATATGTGACTTCTACAGACTTGATATACATAGCTTTCAATATATCATTCGCCAAAATGGTGATTACACCGTCAGTAGCCTCACCTGTAAAGGTATATACAAGGTTGGCATTTGCAGTTCCACTTTGAACAGCACCATCACCGGCAAAATCAACATCGCCCACTTTTACAGCAAGTGTATTCCCTGCACCTGTTGCAGAGGCAACAATCTTCACTTCTGTCACTTTTGAAAGAGCAGAGGCGGAAGTCAAAGTAAACTCGCCAATAGGGGCGCTTGATGATCCAAACTGTACACCTCTTGCTTCATAAGTAGCATTTGCAGCAGGTTTATCAAAATTATTCGATGTAGCACTACTTGTCCACACCAATTCACCCTCTTGCACAGACAAATTTTTATCTGTAAAGTTAGAACTGATTACATCAGCCTTTACTGTTCCCCACAATGCCAATACACACATTGCGAGAAAAAACCTGAAAAAGTAAACTTTTCTCATAAGCATAATTGATTATTAAACATTTGAATTGCGCTGCAAAATAATATAAAAAGAATTAGAAGGAAAAAGATTGGCACCTTTTTTTTCTATTTCGACATTTTTTTAGAAAAAACATCTTAACAGCCCAAGCACAAAGATAATTCATCCTCTATTTTCTGATTTCCATCATACCACGACATCATAAAAAAGGGATACATACGCGAGTTCGGTTTAAGAAAATCCTGTAAAAAGCCGGTAATCTTGCAAGTTGTTTTGCCGGTGGATTCGCTGACTCCTCTTGTTTGTGCTTTTGTGGGTGCTTTCACAGACTCCTCTTGTGATTCTTATGGTTGCAAGCTGTTGTTTTCACAGACCCCCCGTCGCTTCGCGCTACACCCTTCGTTGCAAGCGACGGAGGAGTTTGTGAAAACAACAGCTTAAAATTATTTTTTTTGATTTAAGCAGTATTTGAATTTTCTCCTAAGCCACATCTTTTCTATAGAGCATTGAAATTCATTGTATTACAGCCTGTAGAAAGTTAATTCTGCCCCATTGGAAAGTCGTTTTCACTGCACTGTATTCTTAAATCAGCACTGCTGATTATAAAATCAGCAGTGTAGATTGTAAAATCAGCAGTGCAGTTTTTATAATCAGCAGTGCCGATTATAAAAACCAGTACGGTGAATTTGACTTCTTAGAAGGGTGATTTCATATTTTCTGTGCAGGCATTCTAAGAATGTAGCATTTTATCCGGAAGCATCTACAGCAAGGGCGGAAACAGTTTCCTGTATTAACAACAACATCATGAAAAAGAGGGAATCCGTCGGAAAAATAATGCACACAAATATTGCCCCAAACAAAGAAAAGAGTGCGACATGCCACTTTGCAATCCGGTTGCAAAAGCCATACATTATTTTTGTAACCTGAAAAAAATCATGCCTGTCTCAAGAGCATGCAACAAAAAGCAAACAATAAACGGACAATACACAATGAATAAACGATTATTTATCACAGGCATATTGGGCATTGTGCTTTCGGCATCCTGCCATCAGAACAGATCCGGCAATGAAAAAGAGCATACCGGAGCACCCGATGATACAGAGCAGACAGAAAACCATTCAGACGAAATCATCTACAGCAAAGAGAAGGCTTCAGCCTCGGGCATCGAGACCGAAACCGTGGAACGGACAGACTTTTGCGGCATCCTCGCTACGAGCGGCAAAATTAGGGCTGCTTCGGATGACGAAACGACTCTCGTTGCCGGAATCTCGGGAGAAGTGCACTTCAAAGAAAATATCACAGAGGGCAGCAAAGTGAAAAAAGGAAATGTCTTATTCGTCTTATCGGCAAATCATATTCAGGACGGTGACCCGGCAGAACGCGCCTCTGCCGCATACGAAACAGCCAGAAAGGAATATGAGCGGGCAGAAAAACTTGTGAAAGACAAAATCATATCGGAAAAAGAATTTAATGCAATAAAAGGCACTTACGAAGAGGCGCGCATTGCATACGAAGCTACAGCACGCAACAGATACGCAGGCGGAACGGCTGTAAAATCGCCCACCGACGGCTATGTGAAAAGCTGTATGGTCAGCGAAGGGGAATACGTAACGGCCGGGCAACCCATGATGAGCATCGTACGCAACAACAAGCTGTATCTGAGGGCCGACATCGCAGAGCGCCATTATCCGGCCCTTAATAATATAAGGTGTGCAAAATTCAAGACTGCATACAGCGACAGCATCTATGACACCCGAAAGATGAACGGACGACTGCTCGCCATCGGAAAGACTACTGCTGAAAGTTCGGCTTACATTCCGGTGACCTTTGAAATTGAAAATCCGGGATCGCTCGTCGCCGGCTCTTTTGCCGAAATATATTTACAGACAAACGATACGACCCCCGCAATAAGCCTGCCGCTTTCTGCAATTACAGAGGAACAGGGAGTGAAGTTCGTATATGTGCAGGAGGATGAAGACTGTTACAGGAAACAGGAAGTAAGGTTGGGTATGAGCAACGGAGAACGAACAGAAATTCTTTCCGGCCTAAACATAGGCGACAAAGTGGTAACCAAAGGAGCCGTCCGCATCAAGATAGCCGCTGCGAGCGGTGCAATACCGGCACATACGCACAACCATTAGAGATCACGGAACAAAGGATGAAGATGGAGGCAGGGAAATTCATGGAACTGCAGCCCCACGGCCACCGGCCGAGTCTTCCCATGCCCCAACACCCCTCTTCTTAAAATTCTTGCCTCAACTTACCCTCAAATCATTTCAACAATCATGCTGAACAAAATAATCCGTTTCTCACTGAACAACCGTCTGTTAGTCATCGTTCTGGCAGTCCTGCTCACAATATGGGGCATATATACGGCGAACCACACGGAAGTGGATGTGTTCCCCGACCTCAATGCCCCGACCGTGGTGGTCATGACAGAAGCCAAAGGAATGGCAGCAGAAGAAGTGGAACAACTCGTCACATTCCCCGTGGAGACAGCCGTAAACGGAGCGGCCAATGTACGCCGTGTCCGTTCGTCCTCCACAGCCGGATTCTCAGTCGTATGGGTAGAGTTCGACTGGGATACAGACATCTATATCGCCCGACAAATCGTATCGGAGAAATTGGCCTCTATAAGCGATGAACTTCCGGACAATGTCGGGCAACCGACACTCGGCCCCCAATCGTCGATCCTCGGCGAAGTGCTCATTGTCGGTCTGACCTCAGACACGACCTCCACAACCGATCTGCGCACACTTGCCGACTGGACGATACGTCCGCGACTGCTGTCGACAGGCGGAGTGGCACAGGTGTCGGTCATCGGAGGCGATGTCAAGGAATACCAGATACTTCTTCACCCCGAAAAGATGAAGCACTATGGTGTGAGCATATCCGAAACGATGGAAGCTGTACGCGGCATGAACAACAGTGCAGGCGGTGGTGTGCTGTACGAATATGGCAACGAATACATCATACGTGGCGACATTTCCACGAACGACATCAGGGAACTGTCGCAGACCGTAGTAAGGAACAACGGAAGCGATATGATAAAAATAGCAGACATTGCCGACATCAGGGCCGGAGCGCAGGAACCGCGCCTCGGACTAGCATCGGAGAAAGGGCATCCGGCGGTGCTCCTCACCGTCACCAAGCAACCCAATACAGGGACCATCGAACTCACTTCGCGGCTTGAAGAAGCACTCAATGACCTGAAGAAAAACATGCCGGCGGACATACATGTATCGACCGATATATTCAGACAATCAGCATTCATAGAGAACTCCATAAGAAACGTACAGGATTCTCTCTACGAAGGAGCAATATTCGTGGTTATCGTTTTGTTCCTGTTTCTTGCAAACATACGCACAACGGTCATCTCGCTCGTCACACTCCCCCTTTCGCTGATTGTATCGTTGCTGACACTGCACTATATGGGATTGAGCATCAACACGATGAGCCTCGGAGGTATGGCCATAGCCATCGGTTCGCTTGTCGACGATGCCATTGTAGATGTGGAAAACGTATGGAAACATCTGCGTGAAAACCGTCTGTTGCCGGCCGGCAGAAGAAAGCGTATGGTGGACGTGGTTTTCCATGCTTCACGCGAAGTACGCATGCCGATACTCAATTCGACACTCATCATCGTAGTCAGTTTCGTCCCCTTGTTTTTCCTCAGCGGAATGGAAGGACGCATGCTCGTTCCGCTCGGCATAGCATTCATTGTAGCCTTGTTCGCTTCCACCGTTGTAGCCCTCACCCTGACACCGGTATTGTGCAGCATGCTGCTTGGTGGCAAGAGCAAAGACAAAGAGATGCCCAAAGAAGCTTTCATTGCCGTATGGCTCAAGAAATATTACAGCAAATCACTGATATGGGCATTGGAACACAAGAAAATCGTGGCAGGATGTACGGGAGGACTGTTTGTGACAGCAGTATGCTTCTTCTTTACGATAGGACACAGCTTCCTGCCTTCATTCAACGAAGGTTCATTCACCATCAATATCAGTTCGCTGCCGGGCATATCGCTTGAAGAATCGGACCAAATAGGCAGACAGGCAGAAGAACTGCTGCTTTCCGTTCCCGAAATAAAGACCGTAGCCCGCAAGACGGGACGCGCCGAACTTGACGAACATGCCCTTGGGGTCAACGTATCGGAAATAGAAGCCCCATTCGTACTCGACAAGCGTCCGCACCGTGATGTGCTCGACGAAGTGAGAAAAAAACTGTCGGTCATTTCCGGGGCAAACATTGAGATAGGGCAACCGATAAGCCACCGCATTGATGCTATGCTGAGTGGCACTCAGGCCAATATCGCCATCAAACTGTTCGGCGACGACCTCAACAAGCTATTCGTAGCCGGCAACCGGATAAAGGAGTCCATACAACACATAGAGGGCATTGCCGACCTGAACGTAGAGCAACAGATTGAGCGTCCGGAAATACGCATCGTCCCCAAACGGGAGATGCTGGCCAGACACGGCATCACCCTGTCGCAGTTTAACGAAATCATATCGGTATGTATAGCCGGAGAGACAGTCTCACAGGTATATGAAGACGGCAAGAGTTTCGACCTTGTCGTCCGTGCAGACAAAAACCAAAGGAACACGCTGGAGCATTTGCACAACCTGATGGCCGACAGTTCTGAGGGCGGAAAAGTACCTTTATCTGACATAGCGGAAATCATTTCGACCACAGGTCCGAACACAATAAACCGCGAGAATGTGAAACGCAAAATCGTCATCTCGGCAAACACATCAGGCAGAGATTTAGGCAGTGTGGTGAAAGACATACAAAGCATAATAGAAAGCGACATACAACTTCCCGAAGGCTACCATATCGAATACGGAGGGCAATTTGAAAACGCACAAAAGGCGGGCCGCACCTTGCTGTTCACCTCGTTGGCCAGCATCGCTGTCATCTTCATGCTGCTATACATGCAGTTCGGAAATGCGACAGAAAGCGGAGTTATCCTGCTCAACCTGCCTCTGGCTCTCATCGGCGGAGTTTTTGCACTGGTCGCCACCGGCGGAGAAATGAGTATACCGGCCATCATCGGCTTCATCTCGCTGTTTGGCATCGCCACACGAAACGGCATGCTGCTGATTACCACCTACAACAACCTGAGACACAAAGAAGGAATGAGCATAAGAAACTGCATCACAACTGGTTCTTCCGACCGACTGAACCCAATACTCATGACAGCATTGACCTCAGCTCTCGCACTCATACCGCTGGCTCTAAGGGGCGACCTGCCGGGAAACGAAATCCAAAGCCCTATGGCAAAAGTGATTCTCGGCGGTCTGCTGACTTCCACATTCCTGAACGCGTTCATCATCCCTATCGTATATGAATGGATGTATGGCGAAAGAAAGAATCCGTCACAAGAGCAAAAACAGAAAACAACTTGATTATGAAAAATCTGATAATTGGTACATTTACCTTGTGCATGGCCATCGGCATAAAGGCACAAAATACAGACTCGGTACTGAAAAGTATCGAGAACCACAACAAGGAGCTGCAAGCCACAAGAAAAAGCCATGAGGCATCGGAACTGGAAATAAAAACGGGCAACAACCTTGAAGACTTGTCCGTGGAATACAGTCCGTTCTACCAGAAAGGGGCAAACGGTATGGCCAGTTCGGAACTTGTAGTCAAACAGGGATTCGACTTCCCTACGTTGTATGCAGCACGCAGAAAATCCGGCAAGTTGCAACAGAACATGCTCGACTTGCAGTATCTCGTATTGCGACGCGAAATATTGCTTGAAGCGAAGAGAAACTGCCTCGACTTGATATTCACAGAAAAAGAGAAGGCCTTGCTGGAAATGAGACGTTCAAATGCCGATGAACTTCTCAGGCTTTACGAAAAGAAAATGGAGGCCGGGGATGCAACAGCCATTGAAATGAACAAGATAAAGCTGGAGTGC
Organism: uncultured Bacteroides sp.; assembly: GCA_964554265.1. Classification (GTDB taxonomy): domain Bacteria; phylum Bacteroidota; class Bacteroidia; order Bacteroidales; family Bacteroidaceae; genus RGIG8745. Next base: position 15,127 of record CAZKOB010000078.1, read on the forward strand.
ATGGGCATATCCACCGAAATGGCACGCAATGAAGCAGCACGCAGCATGTACATGCAGTCTCTCGTCGCCCTCAACGGCAACGAGCCGTTATCATTCAATGAAAAGGAGTATCCGAAGGAGATTACAGAAGACAGCTATGAATCGGTGATAGAGAAAAATCTGTCTGTCGACTTGGAACTCCGCATGGCACAAGCCACAACGGAGGTATCACGTCAGGAGATAAAGGTGAGCAAACAGAAAGTGATTCCCAAGTTTGAAGTGGGATACAGGCGCAACACGGAGATGAAGGAGGCAAGCCACGGATTTCTTGTCGGCGCCTCCATACCGGTGTTCTCAAGCAGGAACAAAGTGAAAGCAGCCAAAGCGCAGTTCGCGGCATCACAGATGCAACAGGAAAGTATCCGTATACAGACAGAGAGCCGGATTCGTTCAGAATATGAAGAGATGAAGAAATTGGAATCAACTCTGCAAACATACGACATCCGGTTGATGTACTCCACGCTGGAAATTCTGAGGAAAGCGGTAGAAGGTGGAGAACTGTCACTGACCGAATATTACACGGAAGCGGATGGCATATACCGGAAATTGCAGGAGTATATAGAGGTAGAGAACCAATATTATAAAGCAACGGCATCTCTTCACAAGAATGATTTGTAGAATATTCCAATATTTGCAATCTTAAGTGACACGCGAAAATCAATTCAAAAGTTAAATATGTTGGTTTTTTGCTGGTGGGTTCACAGACTCACCTTGTAAATCTTATGGTTGCAAGCTTGTATATCCACAGATTCCTCTTGTGATTTTGATGATTTAAAGCTGGTGTATTCACAGACTCCTCCGTCGCTT
>CAZKOB010000079.1:0-15961 GCA_964554265.1 uncultured Bacteroides sp.
GCAAACTAACAGCATAGATTTAACATACCCACAGGGTTTTAGGACTGACCCGAAATAAGAGTACACGGAAGACCAATTTTCAAGGTGAACAAAATTTGTTTAAAAGGCACTTTAAAAACATTTTCAAGGTGAACGAAATTTGTTTTTAAGGTGAACGAATTTGAATACGTCCGTTTTTCGGGCTGAAACTCGCTATTGTCCCAACTGATTTCTTAAAAAATCTAAATCATATTTTCTTAATGTCGTGGAAAACAAAGACGGATTCCGGTGGCGAAAAACAGGAATCTCGGACAAACAATTTTATAACTTGCTGATTATCAACATATCCTATTTTGCCTCTACCTGTACTTTTTGCACCTGAAACTGCACCGTTTTGTTGAAATAGTATTCTTTTGATTATCAGTAGATTATCTATAAAGTATCAAAAATCCAAGTATCGATTAAATATAAACGAATCTTAATTGTGTTAATGGAAATCCGTCGGCTGCGGATGGACTTAGTGTCAAAAAGAAAGAAGAAATGGTCTTGAGAAAACCCGAATGTTCACCGGCAAAATTCAGCTGCTTTTGCCGGTGTATTCACAAACTTACAACCATAAGAATTATAAGATGGATCTGTGAATACATCAGCAAAAAACCTTGCAAGATTACCCACTTTTTACAGGGCTTTCTTAAACTGAACTCGCATATCTTTGGTTCATAAAATTATTTTCGTTTACTTTGCGGCATTGTAGCGTAAACATAGAAGTTATGAATAGTTTTAAGATTGCTTTATTTGATCTTGATGGGACTGTTTTTGACACAGAAAAGCAGTATTCTATTTTCTGGGGAAATATCGGGCGACGGTATCATCCTGAAATAGAGAATTTTGATAAGATCATAAAAGGTACAACTCTTGTGCAAATATATGACCGATATTTTGCGGACTTGCAATTACAGCAGAAAATCACTAGTGAACTCGACGAATGGGAGAAACACATGAAATATGAGTTTGTTCCAGGTGTAAAGGAGTTTATTGCCGATATAAAGAAACATGGAGTTAAATGTGCGGTAGTCACAAGTTCCAACGAAAAGAAAATGCAGAGCGTCAGGGCTTCTGTTCCTGAATTTCCTGAGATGTTTGATCGTGTGTTGACAGCAGAGATGTTTGCGGCTTCAAAGCCTAATCCTGACTGTTATCTGCTTGGAGCTGAAGTTTTCGGGGTTGGAGTTGGTGATTGTATTGTTTTTGAAGATGCTTTTACAGGGATTGAAGCCGGAATGAGAGCCGGTATGTTTACTGTGGGCCTTGCTACAACCAATCCTCGTGAGGCGATAGAAGGAAAGTGTCATGTCGTATTTGATGACTTTACGGCTTTGTCGTATAATGATATGATAAAACTGCTATTATGATATTGTTAACTTAATAGAATTGTAAAAATGGCTGGATATTTAGTGGAAGACAAAAGGAAGGTTACTACACATCGTTTGATACAGATGAAGCAGGAGGGCAAAAAGATAGCAATGCTTACCTCTTACGATTATACGACGGCGCAAATTGTAGATGGAGCAGGTATGGATGTTATTTTGGTTGGTGATTCGGCATCGAATGTCATGGCTGGTAATGTCACGACTTTGCCGATTACTCTTGACCAGATGATATATCATGCTAAGGCTGTGGTCAGAGCGACACAGAGAGCACTTGTCGTATGCGATATGCCTTTCGGAACTTATCAGGTAAATCCGACGGAAGGTGTAACAAATGCTATTCGTATTATGAAGGAAAGTCATTGCGACGCATTGAAGGTAGAAGGTGGAATTGAAATAATAGATACCATAAAAAAAATTCTTGATGCAGGTATTCCTATTATGGGCCATCTTGGGCTTACTCCTCAAAGTATTAATAAATTTGGAACATACATTGTACGTGCAAGGGAAGAGGCTGAAGCTGAAAAGTTGATCAGTGATGCCCATGCTTTGGAGGATGTAGGATGTTTTGGCATTGTATTGGAGAAAATACCTGCTAAGCTTGCCGAGAGAGTTACAAAAGAGTTGACAATACCTACTATTGGTATTGGTGCCGGTGGGGCATGCGACGGACAAGTGTTGGTTATTGCAGACATGCTTGGAATGACTAAAGGTTTTTCTCCTAAATTTCTTCGACGCTATGCAGACTTGAGCGCTATTATGACGAATGCGATAGGACAATACATCGAGGATGTGAAAAACTGTGATTTCCCAAATGAAAATGAACAATATTGATTAGAGGAACATTTGATATGAGACATATTTTTATGGCAGTACTGATGCTGGTGTTTGCGTTTTCTGGAAGAATGCAGTCGCAGACATATACGAACTGTTATCCTAAGGCTATGCAGAAGATTGCTGAAAAATGGGTGAAGAAAGGTGAATGGAAGAATGGGTTTACAAAAGCTTTGCCGGCAGACAATGTAAATTGTGTGGAGTTTTATCTGCAATATCATCGTAATCCGGAAGAGTGGAAGGCTCTTTTTGCATGGCTTGAGAAAAACGATCTTCTGACTGTGCCTGCTGGAAGGATTCCTATTGAAGGTACTAATTTGACCGTATCTGTTGAGGATGGGGATAACTGGTGTTCTGAACAGGATCTAAAAAATGGAAAAGGTTCTGAATCCCATCTCCAGAAAATTGATTTCATGTATGTGGTTTCCGGTACAGAAGGGTTTGCACGGCTTGATCACGAGTCGTCTGTACCTAAGGGAGAATATAAGCCTGATAGATTGGAATATTCATTTGATGCATCTAAGCTTGAACGTTTTGATTCTCATCCTGGTAAGTTCAATATCATGTTCCCATGTGATTGGCATATCGCCAAGATAAAAACGCGTGAACAAAACCAGCGTTTACGTGTTTTAGTAATAAAAGTAAATTATAAACCTTAATAAAACAATGTGAATATGAAACTGAAAGGAACAAAAACAGAAGCCAATCTTTTAGAAGCTTATATTGGTGAATCCAAAGCGAGAAACAAGTATACCTTCTATGCGAGTAAGGCTAAGAAAGACGGATATGTTCAGATTGCCAATTTGTTTGAGGAGACTGCGAACAATGAGAAGGAGCATGCCAAAATTTGGTTCAAGCTATTGGTTGGAGGAAAAGTGAAGGGAACTGCGGCCAATTTGCTTGATGCTGCTCAAGGCGAGATGTATGAATGGACAGACATGTATCCGAGAATGGCTCAAGAGGCGCGTGAAGAAGGTTTTGATGAAATTGCCGACCTTTTTGAGAGTGTTGCTGCCATTGAAAAAGAACATGAAGAGCGCTATCGCAAGTTGCTGAAGAATGTGCTTGATCAAAAAGTCTTTACTAAGGACGGTGAATGCATTTGGCAGTGTGGAAATTGCGGACATATTGTGATTGGTAAGGAAGCACCGGAGATGTGCCCTGTATGTTCGCATGCACGTGCTTATTATCAGATTAAAGCAGAAAACTATTGATTAACTTATAAAAAAATTATTTATGAAAAAGTATGTATGCGATGTTTGTGGCTGGGTATATGATCCGGCAGTCGGAGTGCCTGAGGCAGGCATAGAGCCGGGCACTGCTTTTGAAGATCTTCCTGATGATTTCGAGTGTCCTCTTTGTGCTGTGGGAAAAGATGAATTTTCAGAAGTGGAAGAAGATTGAAGTATTGATTTGTATATTCCAGAGCGAGATGATTCTGCAAATTTGATTTGCAGATATGTATCTTAGATGTTTACTGATTAATTTGTTTTCTATTAAAATTTGGCGAGATATTACATTGGTAGTATCTCGCTGATTGTTTTAAAACTTTTCATCTTCTTGTGACATTTCAAAGATGATATATCTTTGTATTAACTGTGGAAAACCTAATATTTTTTATTCTCCTGACTTCGTCACTTAAAAATAAGCTGCTTTTGCCGGTGAACATGCGGTCTTTCTTCGGCCATTTCTTCTTTCTTTTTGATATTAAGTCCACCCACACCGGACGGTCTCTTATTAACATAATTAAGGTTCATTTACATTTGGTCGTTTCTTGAATTTTTGATACTTTATAGATAAGCAATTGATAATCAAAAGATTATTATTTCAACAAAACGGCGCAGTTTCAGGTGCAAAAAGTACAGGTAGAGGCAAAATAGGATATGTTGATAATCAGCAAGTTATAAAATTGTTTGTCCGAGATTCCTGTTTTTCGCCACCGGAATCCGTCTTTGTTTTCCACGACATTAAGAAAATATGATTTAGATTTTTTAAGAAATCAGTTGGGACAATAGCGAGTTTCAGCCCGAAAAACGGACGTATTCAAATTCGTTCACCTTGAAAATAAATTTCTTTCACCTTGAAAATGTTTTTAAAGTGCCTTTTAAACAAATTTGGTTCACCTTGAAAATAGACCTTCTGTGTACTCTTTTTTCAGGCAAAGCATACGTAAATGTGAATAAATGTATCTTTTTAGAATGAAAATTGTATTATTTTTATATTTGGAATTCAAGGCCTGAAAACGGACTTAGAATCGCGTAAATGGAACTTCGGTCGGGTCCGGCTGATTTTATGCGATTCTGCGAAGCCTTGATTTTAACATTTCAAATTGTCATAAAAAGCCTTTAATTCATGACAAAAAGATGGTGTATGACGGCATGGAGGCTCACGTCTGTATCTGTTTCGTTGCATTGAAAGTAGACCGGAAAGGATACTGAAATTTGCAGACATTAAAATGAGTGTGGTAAAGTGTTGGCTCTTGCACAAACCGGTGTGACAATATCGTGACATACAGATACGGCTTCCGCAAAACAAGGAGGTTATGAGCAGGACAATGCTCATGAAAAGACTTCAAGGAATAGCAAAACTCTTCGATGAGAATTTTTGGGATGACACGATGATGAAATCTGGAAAAAGTAAATACAGTTGAAAACTTAATGTTTTTATACTAATTCATTAAGTTCCTTATTGATTAATTGCAGTTCGTCTCTGATAGCTTTCAGACGTTCTATAACTTCTATCTGTCTGTTTGTGCCTCCTTTATCGCGTTTTATCATATCGCGTGCGCCTTGCAGTGTCATACCTCTTTCTTTTACTAAATGATATACAAGACGTATCTCTTCGATGTCCTCTTTGGTGTATTGGCGTATACCACGTCCGACTTTTCGTGGTGTGATGGTTGGAAATTCTCTTTCCCAATATCGTAGAAGGGTCTCTGTGACATTGAACATCTGTGCCACCTCACTTATGGAGAAGTAGAGTTTTAGATCTTTGTTGGTATTTAGTGCCATATTTTAATAGATAGTTGGCATATGAACAATTGAAGAATAAACAAATCAATAAGCGGATTGTATACTTTACACAATCACAAACTATATGCCTATTTTCATCTGCCATTTGGGTAAACTTGTATGTTTGCCCCGATGGCAGATGAAAATGCCTGTAAATGTCTTACAAATATAAAGAAGTCTACCACTTTGGGGGTGATTGGAGCTTCTGTATTTGCTTCATTTAAAGTGTAATGAAACTACAAGAAGATGGGAGCAACAAGAGCTGCCCGTTTATTCTCCGGCCCATTTTCATTCCTTTTTCTTTTCTGGAATATTTTTTAATATTTCAAGAACATAGTTGTAGAATCTTCCGACAGTAGGGATGAGACAGCGTTCATTAGGAGTATGTGGAGAGAGGAGGGTTGGACCGAACGATGCCATGTCCATATCCGGATAAGTCACTCCGATAATGCCGCATTCAAGACCTGCGTGGCATACCTGGACAGTTGGTTTTGTTCCATACATTTTTTCATATACTTCCGACATCTCGGCAACCAAAGGGGATTTTGTGTTTGGTTGCCATCCACCGTACCCACCTTCAAATTTCACGTTCATTCCCGCCATAGAGAAACAGGTCAGGAGTGAATTGCACAGATATAGTTTCATGCTGTCACATGAACTGCGCGCAAGAATGGAAATTTCCGCAGTTCCGTTTGCCACGTTTATAATGGCGAGATTGGATGATGTTTCTACCACTTCCGGAATTGTAGGGATATAGCGTAATACACCGTCATGTGCAGCCATTACTGCGTTGATCAGGTTTTCTTGTATATCTTCCGGCAATGCTTTGGATGGTATGTCACAAGGTTCAAGTTCAAGTGTGATGCCTTCCTTCTCTATATCAGCAAATTCAGCATTGAATGTCTTACGGCATTTGTCGACAAGGCTTTTCATTTCTTCTTCCTTCGCCTCTGATACGAGTACAACAGCCTCTCCGTCACGTGGAATGGCATTTCTCATATTGCCTCCATGCCATGAATTTAACCACGCACATTTTGTGTTTATCAAAGCAAACAGTACCCTTGCCATGAGTTTGTTGGCATTGGCGCGACCTTCATTTATTTCAAGGCCGGAATGTCCGCCCAGCAGACCTTTGATGCTGATTCTGTATGCTTTCATTCCGGCAGACTCGACATTGAGTTCCTGATATTTCATCGAACATATAACGTCCATTCCTCCTGCACATCCTATGGTGATTTCGCCTTCTGTTTCAGAATCAAGATTGAGAAGGTATTTACCTGTCAATGTATCTGCTTTGAGTCCGAAAGCACCATACATGCCCGTCTCTTCATCTTTGGTTATGAGTACTTCTATCGGACCGTGTTCTACAGTTTTGTCTTCGATGACTGCCATTGCCGCAGCCACACCCATTCCGTTGTCTGCACCAAGCGTTGTGCCTTTGGCTTTTACCCAATCCCCGTCTATATAGACCTGTAAAGGATCGGTTTCAAAATCATGTTCACTGTCTTTGACCTTTTGTGGAACCATATCCATATGGGCTTGTAGTATTGCCGTCTCGCGATTTTCATATCCCGGTGTTGCAACTTTGCGCATGATTACGTTTCCTGCTTCATCAATGAATGCTTCTGCCCCGTTTTTCTTTGCGAAGTCAACAAGTAGGTCCGCCACTTTTTCTGTGTGTCCTGATGGACGTGGTGTCTGTGTCAATGTGTAAAAATTGCGCCAGACGTTTTTAGGCTCCAAATCGTAAATTTCCATATTGTTAAGTCTTATTGTTTATAATGGTCGATACAAGAATGGACAGCGGTTGGTATTATGCTATGCCATCTTCTGTCCGTCATGATTTTCTGATTAATTTGCAATGACAGTATTGATGTTTGGGTCGTCCTGTCTGTTTACCATATTTTTCTCTCTTGTCTGGAGAATTATGGCCGAATAGATACCTAATATAGGTACAAGTGCTGTCTGTACAGTGTGTACGATAAGTACGAAAGTTACCGCATCATTTTCTGCTATTCCATATAGTATAAGGATGGTCTTGACTGCAAAATGCCACGGTCCCGCTCCGTTGGGAGTCGGTACTATCACCGATATGCTTCCTACAATAAAAGAGACCAATGCCGCTGTAAGTCCGAGATGTTCTGTAAAATCAAAACTATAGAATGTAATATAGTAATGTAAGAAATAGCTCACCCATATAGCGAGAGTATAAAATATGAACAGTTGTTTGTTCTTTACTCTTTTAAGTGACATCATTCCTTCCTTTATGTTGCCGATAGCTTTTTTTACTCCTGACAGTATGGCCATCTTGTATATGGCGATGTATAGAAAGACACCGGTTGCAATAATGCAGACGGCCGTTACCATATAGCCGGCGGCTGTGAATCCATGTAACTGTTCATGAATGTTTATCCCCGTTTCGTCAAAAAAAGTTCCGAATATCTTTATTTGTATGAGGAATACCGATACACTCACAGACATCACAAGAATTGAATCGATAATGCGTTCCGTAACTACTGTTCCAAACGCTTTGGGAAAGGACGTCCCGTCATACTTTGTCAAAATGCCGCATCTTGCCACTTCGCCTATTCTTGGAATGATGATGCTGAGTGCGTATGATAGGAATACGGCATGGATACAGTCGGATTTGCGTGGATATTCTTCGAGTGGTTCAAGTGTATGTCGCCATCTGAGTCCTCTGAACAATTGGGCTGTAACTCCGAATACAAGCGAAAACATCATCCACCACCAATTCATCTCATAAAAAAAGGTATAGCGCAGGCTTGAGAAGTCAAAGTCGCGATACATCCAATACAAAATACCTCCTCCGAGTAATATCGGAAGTGTAATATTGCATGCTTTCTTTATAATTTTGTTTGAGTTCAATGATTAACTGATTAAAATTCGTTATCTCTTTACCGATTTGTTTTTCCCTGCATGTTTTTCTGGAACATTGGAAAGACAATGCAAATATAGTGAAATACAAAATAAGATAAAAATAATAAACTAAAAAGTGTATAGTGGAGCCTTAAGGCTTTAAGGCTTTATTGTTATACGCGAGTTCGGTTTGAGAAAGTCCTGTGAAAGTCGGTAATCTTGCAAGCTTTCTGTAGATACATCAGCAAAAGCAGATGACTTTTTGGGGACATTTCTTCTTTCATTTTGACACCAAGTCCATTCGTATCGGACGGAGTTTTATTAACATAATTAAGATTCATTTACACTTGATAGATTGTTGATTTCTTGAAGTTCTATTGATAAACAATTGATAATCAATAAAATACTATTTTGGTATAAAAGTGCAGTTTTAGGTGCAAAAGGTATAGTTCCGGGTAAAAATAGGATATGTTGATAATCAGCAAGTTATAAAAATACTTGTCTGAGATTCCTGTTTTTTGCTGCCGGAATCCGTCTTTGTTTTTCGTGGCATTGAAAAATCCTATTTTTGATTTTTTAAGAATCAATTTTGTGCAATAGCGGATTTCAGCCCGAAAAACGGACTTTTTCAAACTCGTTCACCTTGAAAATAAATTTCTTTCACCTTGAAAATGTTTTTAAAGTGCCTTTTAAACAAATTTTGTTCACCTTGAAAATCGGCCTTCTGTGTACTCTTCTTTCAAGTGAAGCACGTGTGAATGTGAATAAATGTATCTTTTCGGGGTGCGAATTGTATTATTTTTACATTCTGAGTTCAAGGCCTGAAAACGGCTTCAGAATCGCACAAATGGAACTTTGGTCGGGTTCGGTCGATTTTATGCGATTCTCAGAGACTTGAATTTTAACATTTCAGATTGTCAGAAAAAGTCCGCAATTTATGACAAAAAGGATGCGATGAGGATTGTTTTTTTGTGACATGATGACAAAGTTAGGATACAAAAACTTGCACGATTACCAGCTTTCCATAGGACTTTCTTAAACCGAACTCGCGTAGGTTATAGATTGAATACCATTTTTGTCTTTTTATATGTTGCTTAAACGATAAAATTGACGGTAACTTCTTTTGCATACTCGTTCAATTCATAGCATGTTTCTCGGGCTGTTTCCATTTTATACATTAATTTTCCAATAAATATTTTTTTGCGTATTGTATTGAATATTTTGAGTTTATTTGTATCGTAAATGGCTGCAATTTGTTAATTTTGCGGCATGAAGATTCTATCAGCAACTCAATTCAAAGAGATTGACGCTTTCACAATTGAAAATGAGCCAATCGATTCTATAGATTTGATGGAACGCGCTTCGAAGGCTGTCGCAGCCGAAATAATGAAGCGCTGGGACAATAATACACCGGTGACAGTGTTTGCAGGTCCTGGCAACAACGGTGGTGATGCACTTGCTGTCGCAAGGATACTGGCAGGGCAGGAGTATGATGTTTGTGTATATATTTTTAATACAAACGGTTCGCTTTCTGCCGACTGCATGAAAAACAAGCTGCGGCTTGAGGCAATCGGAAATGTGAAGTTTACGGAAGTGACCTCCTCATTTACTCCGCCTTCACTTGGAGTGGGTGATGTTGTCGTAGACGGGCTTTTCGGTACAGGCGTGACTCGTCCGCTCAATGGCGGATTTGCTTCTGTGGTGAAATACATCAATGCTTCGCCGGCTACAGTTGTGTCCATAGATGTGCCTTCCGGGTTGATGTGTGAAGACAATACGTATAATGTGATGAATCATATTATACGTGCTGACTATACTTTCACATTTCAGTATCCAAAGCTTGCGTTCTTTTTTGCAGATAATGAAAAGTATGTCGGGAAATGGGAAGTACTTGATGTCGGGATAAAAGATCCTGGGACAGAAATGACAGAAACTCCCTATTTCTTTATGGAGAGGACAGATGTAGATAAAATCTTGAGAAAACGTTCCACATTCATGCATAAAGGGATTGCCGGACATGCCGTGCTTGTTGCGGGGAAGCGTGGCATGGCCGGAGCGGCAATACTGGCATCGCGTGCTTGTATGCGGTGTGGAGTTGGCAAGCTGACTGTACATACTCCGGAGAGCAATGCAGACATCATGCAGATGACGGTACCGGAGGCTATTCTTGATATTGAAAGAGATACCGACTGTTTCTGCTATACTTTTGATGCAAGTGAGTATGACGCTCTTGGTATAGGCCCCGGAATCGGTGTGAATGCCGATACTGTGCAGGCATTCATTGAACAGCTTAGGCTTACAAAATCTCCTATTGTGATAGATGCGGACGGACTTAATATTCTTGGTTCGCATAGAGGGTGGATTCAGCAATTGCCGAAGAAGTCTGTCCTGACTCCCCATAAAAAAGAATTGTTCGGGCTTATCAGTACTACCCGAAATTGTTATGAGGAACTTGAGCGTACCCGGGAACTGTCTGTCCGCCAGCAAGTGTATATCGTAATAAAAGGCGCCTATTCCGCCATCGTGACGCCTGAAGGCAAGGTCTATTTCAATTCTACCGGTAATCCCGGAATGGCTACCGCCGGTAGCGGCGATGTGCTTACCGGCATCATACTTTCTTTGTTGGCTCAGGACTATGGTCAGGAAAACGCTGTTCGTCTTGGTGTATACCTCCATGGACTTGCCGGAGATATTGCCGCAAAGGAGGTAGGTGAGGACAGTCTGATAGCGAGCGATATAATTGCTGCGCTGCCGAAAGCTTTTATGGAATTGCGTAATTCATAGACAGTGAGAATTTGTGGGTGAGCGGACTCAATGAAAATAAAACAGCATGTTTTTGTCGTTTATGAAAAAGTTCCGTCTTCTTTTTTATATTGTTTTTTTCTTCACAAATAAATATCATTAATGATTGTGAAACATTTTTTTAGTACAATATTTACATTGTGCCTTACGGCATTGAGTACTACAAATGCTCAGACTCAGGTTACAAATTTTAATCCGGGTGTTGTTGCTGAGGGAGTCAATTATGCTCTTCCGAGAACGCGTATAAGGATTGATGTTACGGCATTGAAGATAGAATATACTCCTGGCGAATTTGTTCGCTTTGCGGATCGGTATCTGAATTTGGGGAATGTGAACAAGGCTGCAGAGAGCAAATGCAAGGTTGTCAGTATGACAATCAATCAGGAAGGTGTGCCCGATACATCTAAGGTGTATACTGTCAAACTTAAAGATAAGACTGTCGCTCCTTTGGTACAGCTGACGGATGATGGAGTGATCGTGGCTGTGAATACAAAAACCGATGTGGCATCTAAAACTTCTTTGAGTGAGGAAAGTAAAACAAAACACCGTCTTAATTCAAAGGAATATTTTTCTGCTGATATTTTGGCTGCTACTTCTACAGCGAAGATGGCGGAACTGGTTGCTGCCGAAATCTTTGATATTCGTGACAGCAGAAGTACGATTATGCGCGGTCAGGCTGATGCCATGCCTAAGGACGGAGAATCGCTCAAGATTGTTCTTGATGGGCTTGACAGACAGGAAGAGGCTTTGATGCAGCTTTTTGTCGGATATACGGATACTACAACTTATGTGCGTAGTTTTTTTGTTGATCCTGATAAGGATATAGACAAGCAGGTATGTTTCCGTCTTTCTTCAAAACTTGGTTTTGTCGATGCGGATGATCTTTCCGGTGAACCTTACTACATAAGTATAAAGAACCTTGGAACTGTTCCTGCTGTTTCAGAAAAGGAGTCGGAAAAGCGCAAGATTGCAGGGCTGGTTTATAACATGCCGGGAACCGCGCAGGTGAAGTTGTTCAGTTCCGGTCAGGTTTTTGTCGATAAGGAAATGCTGTTCGGGCAGTTTGGTACTGTTGATGTGCTGAGTTCGACCCTTTTCAACAAGGATGCTACGACAAAAGTGATCTTCAATCCTGCAACAGGCGGAATTGTTCGTGTAGAGCAATAAATACCTATATTTATCGGGTAGTGAATACGTAAAAATCAAATACAATGAAGGTTATTTTGGTAAATGGAAGTCCTCATGTGAAAGGATGTACTTATGTTGCACTTTGTGAGGTTGCATCTATATTGAATAAAGAAGGTATAGATACTGAAATCTTTTGGATTGGCAATAAGCCTATTTCCGGTTGTATTGCCTGTGGCAGTTGCTTCAATACTGGGAAATGCTTTATAAATGATAAAGTCAATGAGTTCATAGACAAGGCTGAAGAGGCGGATGCTTTTGTTTTTGGCTCACCTGTCCATTATGCTGCGGCATCAGGAGCTGTTACTTCATTCATGGACCGTGTTTTTTATGGACGCACCTCAAAGTTCATGTTGAAACCGGCTGCAGCTGTTGTTAGTTGCAGGCGAGGAGGCGCAAGTGCGGCATTCGATCAGCTTAATAAGTATTTTACTATCAGTCAGATGATTGTCATCGGTTCACAATACTGGAACCAGATTCATGGAAATACTCCGGATGAGGCGCTTCAAGATGCAGAAGGTTTGCAGACTATGCGTACTCTTGGACGTAATATGGCATGGATGTTGCGTAACATTGAAGCTGGCAGAAAGGCCGGAGTGGCACTTCCCGGGAAGGAACAGCCTCAAAAAACAAATTTTATAAGGTAATGAATGATATTGTAAACTCATTGCTTGCAAGACGGAGTGTAAAATCGTACAAGCAGGAGATGGTTCCTCGTGAACTGATAGAAGAGATTGTTAAGGCTGGTACGTATGCGCCTACAGGCATGAACAGGCAGTCGCCTGTTATTGTGGCCGTAACAAACAAGGAGGTGCGTGATAAGTTGTCTGCCATGAATGCAAGTATTTTAGGTACCGATTCTGATCCGTTCTATGGAGCACCGGTTGTCCTTGTTGTTCTTGCAGACAAATCTTTTCCCACCTATATATACGACGGCTCGTTGGTCATGGCGAATCTGTTGAATGCAGCCCATTCGCTTGGGCTTGGATCGTGCTGGATTCATCGTGCGAAAGAAGAGTTTGAGAGTGAAGAAGGTAAGTTGATGTTGAAAGAGTGGGGCATAGAAGGAGAATACGAAGGCATAGGGCATTGTATCATTGGATATCCTGCAAAGGAACTTCCTGTGCCTAAACCTCGAAAAGAAGGATATGTCCGCTATGTAGAATAAAAGTAAGCACTAACCGAAGTACACCTTCCTGCATTTGGGATGAAACCGAAACGCAAACCTCTGAAACCGGGAAGAATGAAACTCTGTGATGGATGTATCTGTGGATACACAAACAATAAGCTTTCTCTTCTGATCGGGATAGTCAAGAATATCCCAACGGAATATTTGTGAGAATAAAGGCATGAATCTGCTTAAACAGATTTTTTTGATGAATTTCTGTATTCTTGCCGGATTTTCAGCCTTTCTCATCAAGACTGTTTCTTTCGATTCAGGGCAAGAATCTCTTTCATCAGTCTTTTTTTTGTGCTTTTGACAGCAGGGGAGAGCGTTTCATCAGGCATAATTTCAAGCTCATTCTGTAGCTCCGTTAGCAGTTCCGGAAAGTGTACGGACATGGCGAAGGCAAGTTTCAAGCACAATGATCTGACTGCCGCCGGCTCTGTTGTCATCATGGCATGTTCCAAGCAGAAGTCAAAGAAATCGGTGCGTAAGCCTGACGCTGAAAACGTCTGCCTGTTGAGCAGTGTGAGCAAAAGACGTCTTTGGGTTGAGTCTGTGGCAGACATTGTTTCATTGATAAGCTCATAGTGCTTGATATTCAGCCATTCGTTTTCAGACAAGGTGAAATGTGTGAATATCCAAAGTGCATTTTTGGCCACTTGCTTGTCTTCGTCGAAAATCAGTTTGTACAGCTTCTCTTTTTCTTCATCACGGTTTTGGATGACATATAATACTTCCATGATGTCATCAAATTGTATACGTCTGGAAATTCTTTCTCTGTAATCCATTGTATGGGGATTTTTTCCGCTAAAATAAAACATATTGATTATAAGGAATTGTTTGAAATGCTCTCCAAAAGCTTGTATCTTGCTTCCGGGGCACATTCATATTTCTTGTTCTTTTTCTTCTTTGCTGAATAATAATTTTCTTTCTCTTTCTGCAGCTTTCGCAACCCAGTCTTCCGGAACAAAGCGCCAATGGTTGCTTGCTTGTGGCCTGATGGTTTCTTTTTCCTTGATATATTGCATGAGATAATGCCGTATGTCCTTTTCGGTATATGAGATGATGCGCTCTTTTATCGCTTCCTTTTCCAATCCGGCGCCCTTCGTCAGAAGTTCGCCGCCGCCGTTGGCTCTGTATGCGGTCATAGCTACACTGTATTTCCTGTCTTCGTAAAAAGGTTTTCCGTCACTCATACATAATATTCTAACCTTTTCTCCTTCGGGTTTGGTTACGTCTACTTCATATCTTATCCCGGCGGCAGAATCAAAATTGAAAAGGAAGTTCTTGAATCCTATCCTCTCCGGATTGTTCTTCATTGGCCCTGTAAGTAGCAGATTGTCATTCTCCGAAGTCATCTGGTTGGTCCAGCAGGCATAGCTCATTTCAAGATAGCTTTTAATTTCCCGTCCATATAGACGTAACGTATACAGGCAATCTTCAAAACGATACATGTTGAACAGATTGTTCACTTTTACTTCTCCTGCTTCGATTGAAGCGTTGAAGAACAAAGGCGCGGCAAATGATATGTCTGCTTTTGATATGTGTAGCTGGATCCGTTGTATAAGGTCTATATATGCCGAGGAGCCGAAATAAGCATCTGAGATGTCTACTCCACTGAGAAATGTACCGATCTTTTTGGATACAAAATGCTGTACAGCCTTGTAATCTTCGCTGAAGTGTTTCCTGAATTCTGAAGCGTGCAGATTGTGCAGTGTGCCAATATAATGAAGCTGGCATGAGGTGTCGCTGTTCACAATCTTTCCTTCATGGCTGACTGTGAATTTCAGATTTATTTCTGCAACGGAATATGCGAAGCTTCCCGGATTGACACAAAGGACATTTTTACCTGACGGGCTTTCCACTTCTTCCATGTTGCTTGTATGGTCATGTCCATATAGTACGAGGTCGAATCCATCGACCGAAGCGACAGTTTCTCTTGTCGCATTTTCGCGGTATTCCGGTGTGACGATCCCGTCATCCATTCCGGAGTGGAAAAGTCCGATGATGAAATCCGGGCTTTCTTGTGTCTTTATGATTTTTATCCATTTCTGTGCGCTCTGCCTTATGTCCTCAAACAATAAGCCCTCCCATGAGCGTATGGGAATCCAGTGCGGAATGGCAGGAGTGATGAATCCCACAACCGCTATTTTGATTCCGCTCCGGTAAAGTATCGTGTAGGGTTTGAAATATGGCTGGCCGTTGGTTGCGGATATGGCATTTGCTCCAAGAATAGGGTAGTTGCAGTCTCGTATAAAACTGTTGAAAACTTCATGCCCGGTTTCTATGTCGTGATTGCCTATAACTCCAACATCGTATCCGATGAAGTTGCAGAAGTCGGCTACACGGTGCCTTTTCCCGGGAGACACGTAGTTGAAGTAATATGCGGTAGGTTCTCCTTGAAGAATATCCCCTCCGTCTATCAGTATGGTGCTGCAGGAACTGTGTTTACATTGCTGTGCAACGAAAGCATGGACTCTTTGCAGACTTCCTTTCCCCCAGCGCTCATGCCGAAAGTCATAAGGAAAATAATTTCCGTGTATATCGGATGTAAATATTATCTTGATTCTTCGGGTCTTGCTTTCCATATATCTTAGGTCTTTTGAACTTTTTGGAGGTGTAGCTTTTGCAAAGGTACATAAAAAACGCGATTTTTTATGCCCGGTAAATAAGAAAGT
>CAZKOB010000080.1:0-15909 GCA_964554265.1 uncultured Bacteroides sp.
GGAGCTTGCGACGGAGGGCGTGGCGCGAAGCGACGGAGGAGTCTGTGAATACAACTGCAACAGCATCAGATTTTTTAACTGACATTTCTTCTTTCTTTTTGACACAAACTCCACTCATCACGGACGGACTTCAATTAACACAATTAATATTCATTCACATTTGACTAATTGCCGAATTTCCGAAGTTTTATTGATAAGTAATTGATAATCAACAAAATACTATTTCAGCAAAACAATGCAGTTTTAGGTGCAAGAAGTACAAGTTGTGATAAAAATAGGACATGCTGATAATCAGCAAGTTACGAAATTTCTTATTCAAGATTCCAGTTTTCCGCCACCAAAATCCATCTTTGTTTTTCGTGACATTGAAAATACGATTTTATTCTTTTTAAGAAATCAATTTTAGTCAATATCAATTTTCAGCCCGAAAAACGGACATTCTCAAACTCGTTCACCTTGAAAATAAATTTCCTTCACCTTGAAATTTTTTTCACAAGGCACTTTAAACAAATTTTCAAGGTGAACGAAATTTATTTTCAGCGTACTCTTTTTTCAGACAAAGCACACGCGAATGTAAATAAATGTATCTTTTTTGGGATGCAAATTATATTATTTTTACATTCTGAATTCAAGACTTGAATACAGCCTTAGAATCGCGCAAATGAAACTTCGATAAGGTTCGGCCGATTTTATGCAATTCTGCGAGCCTTGATTTTTAACATTTCAGATTGTCAGGGAAAAGCCATAATTTATGACAAATAGATAGTGTGAAGGTGGGATAACCAAGCTGATTTATGAGGACGTCAGGGCACATGAAAAGACATCAAAGGACTGTGGGAATCTTCGATGAGAAATGTTTTGGTGACACGATGACGAAGTCAGGAGAAAAGGGAAGCCATGTCTTCACCTTCAGATATCAGGCCGACCGTGAGATGGTGCGTCGTGGATATATAACTGTCGATAAAGGTTCGGTAACGGTGAATGGAGTAAGCTTTGAAAAGCGCCCGTTTTTTTGGGATAGACAATCCCTTTGTTGCCTATCCCAAAACTGTTGCATCAATATATTCTTTCAATTTCTTGTAAAAATGATGATGGCATAATGTTTGTGAGTTGCCGATGACTATAAGTTTCATCCGTGCCCGTGTCATGGCCACATTCATCCGGCGCAAATCGTTCAAGAAACCAATCTGCCCTTCTTCGTTGGAGCGTACAAGACTTATCAATACGATATCTCTTTCCTGTCCTTGAAATCCGTCCACCGTATTGATTGATATGCTCTCATACAGGGGCCTGAGAAAATCATTGCTTTTCACAAGATGGCGCAAGTATTGCGTCTGTATTTTATAAGGGCTGATGATTCCTATGTCGAGCCGTTCGTCTATGAAGTGCTGACGTCCTATCTTTTTAACGTATTCCTCCAATACTGCAACAGTCAACTTCGCCTCAGACTTGTTTATTCTTCCGTGATTCTCTCCGATGAACTGTTCCTGAAAGGTTTCGTCGTTGATATTCGTTTGTCCGGAATCTTCAGCATCGCTGTCCGGAGCTGCCTGCGGATGTCCTTCCGGAAGCTCGCTATAGCGTCCTTGCACCTCTTCGTCAGATGTGTCAATCCACATCATCGGTGTATCCAAGTCAAGTATGCTGCGGTGTTTTACGTCAGGAGAGGATTCCACCATTCCGCCATAGAACCAATCGGAAGAGAAGCGCATGATGGTTTCGTTCATGCGGTATTGGATTCTGAGTAGTGTTACGGACTCAGGCTGGTTGTGCACAATACGCTCCATAAGCGTCTTACCCAATCCCTGTCTCAATGCGTCAAAGCATTTGACAGTCGGAGGGAGCTGTTGATGGTCGCCGGCAAACACCACTTTATCTGCCCTGCGTATTGCAACCCAGCATGCGGCTTCAAGAGCTTGTGCCGCTTCGTCTATGAACAACGTAGAGAATTTCTGTCCGACAAGAATCTTGTTTGCCGCTCCGATGAGTGTGCATGCCACAACCCTGGCTTCGCCAAACAATGCCGACTTTATTCTCATTTCTATTTCATCTGCACGATCGTGCAAGCGACTTAGCTTCTGATGTATGTTTTCCCCTTTTCTGCGGTTGGAGCGTATGTCTCGTATGGCCCTGCGTATATTCCACAACTCAGGATAGTCCGGATGGTTTTCGAATTTGCGTTCATATGTGAACGACAGCATTTTGTCGTTCACTCTTGTCGGATTGCCTATCCGCAGCACAGGAATGCCGTGATCTACAAGCTTCTCGCTTATCCAGTCCACAGCCGTATTGCTCTGTGCACACACCATCACCTGAGTTTCTCTGCGCAATATTTCATATACGGCCTCGACAAGTGTGGTAGTCTTGCCGGTTCCGGGAGGGCCATGCACTATGGCCACATCCTTTGCCCACAACACCTCATTCACGGCCGCCTCCTGAGTCGGGTTGAGCCATGGGAAACCTATCGGATTGAATGTGTATTTCCGTGGCTGTGACAGTCCTGCGAACAAATCACGCAAATCTGCAAGTCTGTTGTTTTTTGCCTTTGCCACTTCATCGAGCGTATTGAACATTATCCGGAAACTTGTCTCATCGAAAGACAGCTGTATACCAAGTCGGCTGACATCCTGTATGCCGGCAAGCATTTGTATGTCAGGAATGCTGACAACCATTCGTCCTTCGTCGGCATAGCTTACCCGGCATATCTGTTCAAAATAATGAATCTGATTGTCGTCTGTGATATGAAAGAAAGATACCGGACGATCATATTCAAAATGGTGTTCTATATCGTTGGGTTCAATCTGGAATACCTCAACAACGAGCTGATTCAGAGAGTTGTGATAGCTTCTTCCTGTTTCTATCGGAAACCAGCATATTCCCCGGTTCACTTTGCGCCTTATGCCCATCTTTTCTGTTTGCCGCTTGAACTCTTCTTTCTGCGACTCATATTCCAAACGGAGAAGCTCCTTTTGTTTTTGTATGGGTAATATGGAATTTTGCATAAATGTTGCGTCTGATAAAGATGACTTTCTGTCGGAGGTGATTCCAAGCGTCTCTTGACCTGAAAGGGGTTATTGTATGCCCAAGTCGTTCATGCGTATGGCATCATACATCTTTCCCATCTTGCTGATGTCGAACACGGATTGGTTGTCCATAGGCAAAGTATTCCAGAATGCATTGCTGTACCCCATCTCGTCATCGTTCTGTCTGTACTTCTCATACAGCTGTTTGTATAATTTGTAGGCTTCCGTCGTGTCGCCTTGTGCGTAGACTGTGTGTGCAAGATTCATCTTGCTCAGTTCGTCTTCCGGTTCCTCTTCCACAATTTTTCTGAGCAGTTGTTCCGCTTTTTTCATGTCGTTTCCGGTCATGAGCAAAACCTTTGCATGCGTTTTCCTGCATTTGATGGACTTGTCGTCAAGATAGTACATCTTGTATGTGATGGGGAGAGCCTCGTTGAAATGTTCCGTAGAAATAAGCATCTCAGCCTTTTTCATCAGAAGTTTCATGTTGTCAGGATCGTTGTCCAGCAATTTGTCGTAACATCTTGATGCGGTTTTGTATTCCTTTAATACAGAAGCCACGTATGCAAGATGAGTCAATGTCCATTTTGAGTCAGGACAAAGTTCCTCGGCTATGGCATAGCTTCTGTATGCCTCCTGATAGTTCTTGTGTTTCTGCTGGCAGAACCCTATTTTCTGCCATATATCCACATCCTCTTCCGATTTTTGCGGATTGAATGAGCGGAAAAGCCTTTCTGCCTCTCCGTAAAACTCTTTTCGCATGAAAAATTCTGCGAGAGACATTTTTTCGTCTGCATATTCGTTCATGAAAGACAGTGCTTCAGAATTGAGAGGAGTGAAAGCATGCTCCTTGTCCGCAAAAGGGCTTTGGAATTGGTGATGGAAAGGGTATATCTTGAAGAATCGATAGAGGTCATAGATGTATCTGCGACTTACGTCTGAAGCTTTTTCTTTGCGGTCTCCGCTGATTTCAAGCATTGTCCGGATGTCCTCGTCCTGTGGCATCTGCTCTGACAATTGCTGTGAAATCATGTCCTGCCCCAAAGCGCCTATAGAGTTCAACATGAAGCAGAACGAATATTTGTCACTGTTGCTGAACGGAGATTTTTCCAGAACTACACGCATCAGAGTCCCGGAACCGCTTTCAAGCAGTCTCTGCACCTGCCTTATCGAAGGATGCTCCATATAGAACGGATAGAACCAATGTGCCGTCTGGTTGAAGAACGGATATGACTTCATGTGCCTGAAAGTGCTCATATACACATCCGCTCCTTCAAACTGCAGGTCAGCCATCTCACGCATTTTCTTCGTCGCTTTCTCCTCATCGCCTTTATTGTACCAATCAGGATTTTCACCGTTCTTTGTCAGCTCGGTGTCAATCTCCTGTATTCCATATTCCGTCTGCTTGAAGTTCTTGCTTTTCAGTATGGTCGGTATGATGTCATTCTTCATCTTGTCGCTTATGCTCTCTGTTTTATGACAGAACTGCAACTGAAGGTGTATGGTATACAGTTCCTTGATGAAGCGTGGATCTTCCTTGTAGAATGAAAGTCTTGTCGATATTTCCGGAAAGGCATGGAAACGCTTTTCATATTTTCTTATGGCAAGCACTATGCCGGTGAGCGCACGTTGGTTCACTTCCGTATCTTGATGGAGATAGGCATCTAACAGGAACATCAGCTTGTTGAAGTCGAACATTTCCGTGAGCGAAAGAGTCACGGCGCTTGTAAATATGGCAATATCATGAATACGTATTTGTGAGGAGTTGAGTATACTGATTGCTGTCTCGTATTCGCTTTTGCGCCATACGTCGCTTGTCCATACTTGATTGAACATGTGTATAAGAACTTCTTCGTGTTGTTCCTGCGTCTCGTCCATGTCGTGTCTGAATATAGATTCCCTGCCGTTGGCCCTCTCCTTGCCCAGACGCTGCATCTTCTCGCCAAGCGTTTCGAGCGCTATCAGCACATTGTCGGGCAGAGAATCATCTCTGACCGTCTTCAGGGTTGTTGTATATCTGTCGGAAGGATGCCCCGCCATGCGCAACAGACGTTCGGTGCGGTCATATAGGATATATATCTGCCTTATAAGCGAATCGTATAGCTTGTTTCCATTGGGGTCGTCTATTCCCATCACGACAAAACGAAGCATCGTCTTGTGAGTTCCTTGTATTTGTTCCAGTTCTTCCTTTAGTTCCCAGTTGCCTGTCGCATCTATCTTTTTTTTGAGCGGTTCGTATACATCGACAAGATTTCTGTGGTACAGCTTTTCCTCTATACTGGTATCCATGATTGGTGTTCGTTTATTTTATTCTGTTTCTGCGTGATCAAGTGGTTGGCAGCACATACCGTTGTCGTTCCATCCGGGAGCGTCTGCAACAATAGTCATCGTCTGAATTTGAGATACATGGAGATGGAGCGATGAGCCTTGTCTGCCGTCTCTTTATTGCTTTGCCGGCCTGCTTAGAAACGTAGTGTCTACCACGTCTTCGTATTTGATTTCGTTCTTAATCAGTGAACGTCCCTTTGCCCATGCAATGGCTGTGCTGATAATGGAGTCGTCGGGGAGTGAAGCCGTTTCCGGCAGTATGAAGGTTGCGACCGTGTCGCCAAGTACCATTTCTGAAGGGATGGACTCCATCAGCGCTGCCAGTCCGTTCTTCTTGCCCTTGCCTGTGTGGGCAGTGTTTTCTTTGCCTGCAATATCGGCAATCAGCGCCACAGCATGGTCATAGGCCTTTGCAAGAGCCTTTATCTGTTCTTTTTTTCCTGCTATGGCATCTTCTCTGAATATGACAGCCGACAAGTTCATTCCGAAATCGTCGGTGCCGGCCAGTCTGACAGCTCCTTTTGCGGCACTTGCCGATGCATATGGCTCCGGCAGAATGGCTCCGTCGTATTGGTTTTGGTCGAGCATTCCTGCGCGCAACTGTATATGGTTGATTTGTGGCTTGTTCAATTCCTCAGAACCGAGTTTCACAGATTCAAGAATCTTGTCGGCAGCCAGGTCGAGAGCTGAATTTCTCGTTATGGCAATGATTTTTTCCTTTATTCCGTTGGTTCTTTTTATTCTTGCATTCTTTGCGGAAAGCAGATACAGATGAAGTCCTGTGCTCATGACCGCTTTTACGGAGTCTCCTTCCGAGCGCATGACAATGGCCTTCACGACATCGCTTACTGTTCCGTCCACGCTGCCTCCAGCCAGTGCAGTGTCGCAGTCTGTCGCTGCGTCGAATGTGACCAGCTGTACGTCAATTCCGAGGGAATCGAATATGCCACAACGATCAGCCACATAAAATGGAAGGCAGTCGGTTGTCGGCAGTACGGCAAGGCGCAGTGTTGAGGAATCCTGTTCCATATCAGTCCTTTTGGAGCTGCCTCTGTTGTGGCAGCAGGCAAACAATACGGATATGGTGGCGATGAGTAACGGAAAAGTTTTGTTCATGTAGATTTTGTGTTCTGAGTGGATGAGTGCCGTTCCTTGCTCTTCTTTGGAACAGGGAAAGCCGTGTTTTCAGGAACTTGTCGTCTGTTCCTGTCGTTTGCTTTTATCACAGAAAGGGACAACTTGTACCTTTTCAAATGCAAGCTGTCCCTTTGTCTATATATTGTTGTCCGTACCGTGTCCGGCACAATAAGGTTTATCCTTTGATGGCAGCAACACCTGGAAGTACTTTTCCTTCGATAGCCTCAAGAAGAGCACCGCCACCGGTTGAGATGTAAGAAACCTTATCAGCCATGCCGAACTTGTTGATACATGCCACCGAGTCACCACCGCCGATAAGAGAGAATGCCCCTTCTGCCGTAGCTTCGCAGATTGCTTCTGCTATGGCACGTGAACCGCCTGTGAAGTTGTCAAACTCAAACACGCCTGCAGGGCCGTTCCAGAGGATTGTCTTTGCGCCCTTGATAGCCTCCTTGAATTTCTCGCGTGTTTCAGGACCAGCATCAAGACCTTCCCATCCTTCAGGTATGGCATTTGAAGCGCAAACCTGTGTGTGGGCATCGTTGGAGAAAGCGTCTGCTATGACAGAATCTGTACCGAGTACGAGGTTCACACCGTTCCTCTTTGCCTGTTCGATAACGCTGAGAGCCACATCGAGCTTGTCTTCCTCACAGATTGAATTACCTACTGTTCCGCCCTGAGCCTTAGCGAATGTGTATGTCATACCGCCACAGAGGATAAGGTTGTCCACCTTTGTGAGGAGGTTTTCGATGATACCGATTTTTGTGGACACCTTAGAACCACCCATGATAGCTGTGAACGGACGCTTGATGTCGCTAAGAATAGCGTTTACAGCATTCACTTCCTTCTCCATGAGAAGACCGAGCATCTTGTTGTCAGCATCAAAATAGTCAGCGATAACAGCTGTAGAAGCATGCTTGCGGTGAGCTGTACCGAATGCATCGTTGATGTAGCAGTCTGCGTATGAAGCGAGAACTTTCGAAAATTCCTTCTGGCTTGCCTTCATAGCCTTCTTCGCCTCTTCGTATGCAGGGTCTGCCTTGTCAATGCCTACAGGCTTGCCTTCCTCTTCAGGATAGAAACGGAGGTTTTCGAGCAGAAGCACTTCGCCCGGCTGCAATGCTGCGGCTTCTGCCTGTGCCTTCTGGCAGTCGTTTACGAACTTGACTGCCACACCGAGCTTTTCTGAAACAGCGCCAACAATCTGGCCGAGAGACATCTTTAGATTCACCTTGCCTTTTGGCTTGCCCATGTGTGACATGATGATGAGGCTTCCACCTTCGTCAAGGACCTTCTTGAGTGTAGGAAGAGCACCGCGAATACGAGTGTCGTCTGTAATGTTTCCGTTCTCATCGAGTGGTACGTTGAAGTCTACGCGCACGATTGCCTTTTTGCCGGCAAACTTGTAGTCATTGATATTCATAATTCTTCTCTATTTAAATTAATGTGTATTAGAAATTTTCTTGTCTGATTAATTACATGCAAAGATATGATATTTCTAAGTAAAAGACAATATTTTTATGGTCTTTTCTTTTTTGGGAAGTCGTTTTAATTCTTATGGATATGAATAATTCTATCTTGATGGGATTAAGTTGGTGTATTCACGGAATCATCTTATGTCTTTGATGGTTTAAACTGATGTATTCATGGACTCCTTTTATGGTTCTGTGAAGACAACTGCAAAATGTTCCTTATTATTAGAAACATTTTTATGCCCCATTGCAGATGCTTACATGCAACAAGCCACATTTTCGGAGTGACTGCACCGGGAATATGAAACCACCCCACTGAAAAGCCAAATTCACTGCAATGAATTCTTAAATCAGCATTGCCGATTGTAAAATCAGCAGTGTAGATTGTAAAATCAGCAGTGCAGTTTTTATAATCAGCAGTGCTGATTGTAACTTTCAGCGCACTCTTTTCAAGTTTTCAGGGACTCAAAAACATATTTTCTCTGTACACCACAGAAACTTTCAGAAGAAGCCTATGACACCCACTATGCCAATCCCTCAAAACGGATGTGCCCCAAAAACAAAAGTATGGATTATACAAATTCACCCTTATGTCCATACCCAAGCCGGAATACTTTTGCGGAATCGATGAACAAGGCATAATCATGCTGATAACAAAGGTTCTGTGAGAACCGACAAACAAGGTTCGGGAAACACTTCTGTGGATACCGACATTTGACCGGCCTGACAAGATACCCGACAACCCCTTAAAAAACAATTAATATAACTGAAATATTGATTAATACGGAAAAAACTATTAACCAAACAAATTATAAAAAGAAAATTATGCGTACTTTTACGCAAAGTATCAAACAACTCCATGACAACCATTGTTGCCATGAAGAAATGTCTTTATATCATATAATTAAGAAAACATGAAAAAATTAGCTTCTATGCTTCTGCCACTATGGCTCCTCTTCGGAACCCCAACGTATGCACAAACATACGAAACACTATGGAAGCAGACCGAAACAGCCGTGAAGAAAGGACAACCCAAGACAGCAAAGACTGCCGCAGAGAAAATATATCAGAAAGCCGAGGCTGAAGGAAACTTCCCATGGCTTGTCAAATCCTATACCAAACTGATGCACCTGAATATGGACATGTCGGCCGACAGTTTCAAGGTCGATATCCAACATCTGGAAAAGATGCTGGACGAAAGGGAAGGCACATGCGATGCCGCCGTGTTGCATACCCTCCTCGGTTCATTCTACAAAAGGATGAAGGAGAGAAGCTATTCTGATGCAGAGACATACGAAAAATACAACAAACTATCGGACGAGCACTATGCAAAAGCAATGGCAGACAAGACGCTGCTTGCCGATACCAAAGCCGACAAGTATGTGCCTTTGGTGGAATTGCATACGGACAGCAAACTATATGACAATGACATGCTTTCGGTCATAGCCATGTTCATAGGTGAAAACGGCAAGAACGACCCGGACGAACTGTACAGCATGTATGAAAGCTTGTCTACATTCTATGCAGAAAGAGGCAACAGAAATGCGTCTCTGCTCATGAAACTGCGTGCTCTCCAGAAAAAGAAATATGTAAAAGACAAAAGGCTGAGAATCAGTACAGAGGAATATCAGCAGACTTTGTTGAGAATGGTAGAAGAGAACAAAGATATAGAAACTGGCGCTGATATCTACCACGACTTGCTGTTCGGATGGAAAGGAACGAACAGTGAGCAACTCAACATCGCACGAAAAGCATTGAAGCTATACCCGAACTCCGTCCACTGTGCGTTCTTCAAAAAGGCCATTGCCGAAGTTCAGCGTCCTCATCTCCATATACACACAGACCAAGAGTTTGTGACAGGTGTTCCTTTTCCTATATATGTAACCAACAGGAACCTCTCCCAAAGCATACTGACACTTACAGAGAAAAAGAGCGGAAAAGTGGCAGAACGACGCACAATAAAGCTTGAGAAAGCGATAGAAAGTAAGACGGATACGGTATACCTGACAATTCCAAAAGCCGGGAAATACATACTCAAGGCCGAGAGTCAAGGAAAAAGCGACAAAACAGAATTTAACGTAACCACCCTGCGTCTCTTTGCAGTCATGTTGCCCGACAACACGCTGCAATGCACTGTGGCAGACAACATTACGGGACGTCCTGTGCCAAATTGCAGCGTTCAGGCCAAATACTGGGACAGTCAGAACAGGAAGTCGCTGGTCAAAAACGGCCGTACCGACAGTCTTGGGATCGTAAACCTCGGACATGAAGAAAGATGGCGTACGGTCCATGCCATCCGTAATGCCAACGACATGACATCCAAAACATATATCGGATATTTCAGCGACACGGAATCCAACGACAGAAGTGCAGAATCTGCCATCAACATATTTACAGACCGCTCCATATACCGCCCGGGACAAACGGTCAAGACCATGGTGCTGCTCCACGAGAAAGACAAAGACCTTTTCTATGTGCTGAAACAAAAGAGCGTCAAACTGACATTGTACGATGCCAACAGCAAGGAGATAAGCAGCAAAGAAGTAACAACCAACGATATGGGAACGGCAAGTGCAGACTTCATCATCCCACAGGGAAGGCTCAACGGCAACTATTTCATCAAGGCGGAAAACGGAAGCAGATGCCACTTCAAAGTGGAAGAATACAAGCGCCCCACATTCTCCGTGGAAATGTCGATAGCCCGGAACGGCTCCGAAACGACCGGTGAACACAGAGAATATACATTCGGCGACAGCCTGGACATCGAGGGAAGTGCCATGACTTTCTCCGGTGCAGAAGTCCAGAACGCGCGCGTGAAGTATCGTGTGGAATATGCAAACAGATATTTCTGGTACAGATACAGAAACTGGACAATGGAATATGACGGCGAACTGACCACAGACACAAGCGGACATTTCACAATTCCTGTTTTCCTCGACGAGAACAATCTTGAAAACGATGAATGCATATTTGCATATCGCATTACAACCGAAGTGACAAATATGGGAGGTGAAACACAGACGGCGGAATACATCTTGCCTGTATCGAAAAAAGGCTTCGGACTCAATCCGTACATACCGAAAAATATCGACCGCAACAACATACCGGAATTAAAGGTCAAGGCTATCAACATGCACGGAGAGGAAGTAAACGCAGAAGGAAAATGGGAAGTATATCATATATATAACCATAAGACGCGGACGGAGGGGACGACAGACGCACTCTATTCCGACAAACGTGAACAAGAAAAAGTGGCGGAAGGAGAATTTTTGTGCGGAAAGCCAATTGACACCCACAAGCTGAAGATGCTCGTTCCCGGTTCATACATCATGAAAGCAACGGCAACGGACAGTCATGGAAACAAAATCGAGTCAGAATCGGAATTTGTACTTTTTAACACACATGCCGAGCACATGGAAGTTGCCGATGACTGGCTCTATGCCACAGCAACCGAATTCGGACCGGAAAGTTCCACAGACATCTATTTCATGCCTAAGCAGAACGACACCTATATATATTATTATGTATTTGCAAACCGCAAACTCATAGACACAGGGCACAAAGAGTCTGTAGGCAACATCGTAAAGTTCCACTTCGACTACAAGGAAGAATACGGAGAAGCATTGACATTGCAGATATTTTATGTAAAAAACGGGAAAACCTATTCTCAACAAAAAGATATAACCCTCAAGGTTCCGGAAAAGAAGCTTTCGCTGCAATGGAAGACATTCAGAGACAAGCTGCAACCGGGACAAAAGGAGGAATGGACGCTGACCGTAAACGGAGCAGACGGCAAGCCATCGCATGCAGAGCTGCTGGCGGTCCTCTATGACGCATCTCTTGAAAAGCTCAACAGCCACAATTGGGATCTCAATCTCAATCTGTTCAGAGCAACACCTTTTGTGCGCTCTACACAAACCGACAACAATTATTTCAATGTCATATATATAACTTTTCCAAGAACTAACATGCAGACGAAAGAACGCAGTTTCACTTTGTTTGACAATATGTTCCGATACGAAGACAAGGTTTTCTACTGTTTAGATGAGGTAAGCATGACACGCAAAATGTCGAAAGTCTCTGGAATCCAATTAGCAGCAGGCATAACAAACCACGGTGCGGTTGTGGAAGAATGTGTATCAATAACAGAAACGGAAGCAGATGAAAGAGGAAATGCCGAGGAAATGCCAGACAGCAATCAGTCGCTGCGCTCCAACTTTGCCGAAACAGCATTCTTCTACCCTCACCTCATGACCGACAACAACGGTGAAGTATCCATCTCATTCACACTTCCGGAAAGTCTGACGGAATGGAAATTCATGGGACTTGCACATACGGACGAGGTAGACTACGGTAAGATTACGGCTGAGATTGTGGCCCACAAGGATTTCATGGTACAACCGAACATGCCAAGATTCGTGCGTACAGGAGACCATGCCACAATAGCAACACAAATCATCAACAAGTCGGACACGGACATATCAGGAACAGCAGTCTTTGAACTGACAGACCCGGAAACGGAAAAAACAGTTTACAAGGCAACCAAGAAGTTCTCTGTCGGCAAAGGCGAGACAGCATCTGTGGATTTCAACTTCAACGTAAGCGAAAAGTATCCGTTGCTGGTATGTAGAATCAGTGCCGGCAACAAGACATTCAGCGACGGTGAACGCAATTATCTTCCTGTGCTCACAGACAAGAAACACATCACGGAAACAGTGCCGTTCTTTATAGACAATGCCGGAATAAAGAATATAGATTTGTCCGGAATGTTCAACGGAGGAAGCGACAGCGCAACAGAGAAACAGATGACCATAGAATACAGTGACAGTCCGGGATGGACCGTTATCCAGTCCCTCAAATCCATATCCGATGTCAATAGCAATAATGCCATTGCTCTATCCGCCGCACTATATGCCAATTATGCCATAAAGACTCTTGCAGACAGCAACCCTTCTTTGCAAGATATGGCAGAAGCATGGAAGAAGGACGGAATATCGTCAAAGAGCAATCTTGAGAAAAACGAAGAACTAAAGGATATTCTCCTGCAAGAGTCGCCGTGGATGACCGAAGCCACAAACGAAACGGAACAGATGATGATACTCTCCGACTTGTTCGACCGGAATATCATGGACAGCCGCATCTCCACAAGCACCGAACGACTTGCCAGACTGCAGAACACGGACGGTTCATGGAGCTGGTTCAACGGCATGGAGGGAAGCTATCATGTGACAGCCACCGTAGTCGAACATCTTGCGCAGCTAAGCAAATTGACGCAAACGGACAACAAGATACAAGACCTTATCATAAAAGGCTACAAGTATCTCGACCATAAAGAACTTGAAAACTACCGTTTGTTGAAGAAGAACAAGCAGGAGGTAAAACCTTCTGAATCTACGATGAGATACTTGTATATATCCTCCCTTGTGAAACACAACATAGAGAGCAACGTAAGGCAGATGCAGCAGGATTATATAGGAAAAATAGAAAAGGACATCAACTCGCTCACAATATACGGACGTGCCAACATAGCATGTGTGCTCAATGCCTGGGGCAAAACGGAAGTCGCAAAAGACTTTGTGAAGTCGCTACGCGAATATACCGTATACAAACCGGGAATGGGACGCTACTACGACACAGACAAAGCCCGTTATTCATGGATGGACTACCGCATCCCAACGCATATAGCCGCCATGAAGGCAATGAGACTAATGGGTGCAGACTTCAACGATACAGATGACTATCTGAACAACATGACGCTTTGGCTTATCCGCCAAAAGCAGACTCAATGCTGGGACAACCCTATCAATACGGTGAATGCTGTGAACGAATTGCTGCAGGCTGATGGCAATGTGATAATCCATCACAAAACTGAAGCAAAGTTCCTCCTCAACGGAAAATCGCTCGACGATGCTGACAAGAAAGCAAATGACAAACAGCAAACGACTCCTACTGCATGGATAGGATATGAGAAGATTGCGGTTCCGGAAAAGATGATCGGAAAGAAAAACAGCGAACTGACAGTAGTGAAAAAATCAGAAGGTGTCTCATGGGGAGCCGTATATGGACAGTACCTTGAGCAGTTCGACAAAATCTCCGGAAGCAACGGTTCTCTCGCCATCAGCAGAAAGATGTACAGAGAAGAGACCGTGGACGGAAAGAAACAATGGACAGAACTGCATGAGGGCAGTCCTCTTGCTGTCGGTGACAAAATACGTATCCGACACATCATCACGGCAGATCGTGACATGGACTTTGTTCAAGTACACTCACAACTCGCGGCATGCATGGAACCGCTTGACCAAACTTCCGGCTACAGAAGACTGTCTGACATCGGATTCAGCAGAAACGGATGTTACATAGCCATTCATGACGCATCTGCCGATCTTTTCTTCGATACATTCCACAAAGGCAGTTCAACCGTCGACATAGAGGTGTTCGTCAACAGAAAAGGAACATACGGCAGCGGCATTGCCACCGTGCAATGTGCATACTCTACAGAGTTTACGGGACACAGCAACAGCCATGCCATCGAAGTGAAATAAGAAAAACTCCCCAAAAACGCATTGTGCGCCTACACAAGAAGCAAAAACAGCGCTGTGCAGGCGCACAATTATTGATATTCATCAACAAAAGCTCTATTTTTTTAAGAAAAGCATACAAATATGCTTGTAGGAACATGACAGTAGCTACCTTTGCAACGTCAAACAGATAAAGGTAGAAAGATTGACGAAGAATAAGGTTCGTGAGAATAGAATGAAAAAATAGGTATAAGGATTTAAGGTAAAAGATTAAAGGTTAAGGTTTAAGAGGTAAGAAGATATGGACAAGGATGACAAAAAACAGTCGTGATGACTGAAATAGGGTAAGAAAGGATGTTTTTAGGAAAAAGAAGAAAGAAGCTTGACAAGGAAAGCCTATAAAAAGGATTAAAACAAAAGGTTATCAAAATTAGGTAAAGACATACAGATTAGGTATTAGTTAAATTGCATATTTATTTCATTCTGAAGAAGGAATATTCCAGATGACGATTGATTTGAAGAATGCAAAAAGGTGAAAGGATTGTAATAAAGGAAGATGGAGAATAGTTCTCCTTCTGACGAAGGCTGAAAAGCCGACGAGAGAAGACAGGATGAATATCCTAAAGAAAATGAGTATTAATTAAAATGGTAAGGAGATTTTATTATGGATACAATGACAATGTTAATCGCTGCGTTTGTAATAATAGCAGCAGTAGTGAGCAACATTTCTATTTTGAAATAAGTTCACAAACAAAAGAAATGTCGAAGCAAAAAGTAGAGACCTCCTCTTGAGGCTCTACTAAAGGAGAGGAACAAATGCTCTTTTCATACAGTTGCAGAGGACATTCAAAATAAGAGTAGATAACGATTTTATTTTTTGAGAGAATTAAAACTTAATACACAAACATCAAATTAATATAATGAAAGCGGTGTTCTCGCACAGAGAGCACCGCTCTTTTTATCACATTTTTTGTAAAAAAATCAAAAGATGGGGCTTTCCGAAAACTCCGTTGAATTGTTAAAAATCAGGCACAAAGTTTCGAGAGCCGGAAAAAAAAGAATGGGATATCAGTAACTGCGCGAGTTCGATTTAAGAAAGTCCTGTAAAAATGGGTAATCTTGCAAGTTTTTGTATCTTTACAGATGAAAACAAACACATATATCAGAGTATGCAATGACGAAGTGAGAGCAAGTAGTGTAAAATAGGATATATATATCCATTGGAATTATGCAAGGTGACGCAATGACGAAGTGAGGATTTTTTTGAATCTTTGCGCAGGCATATCCGACAGCTTTTTCCTGTGAATATGCGGTCTTTCTCAGGAACATTTCTTCTTTCTTTTTGACACCAAGTCCACCCATAGCAAACAGAGTTCTATTAACATAATTAAGATTCGTTTGCATTATATCAGCTGCTGATTTTTTGACGTT
>CAZKOB010000081.1:0-15792 GCA_964554265.1 uncultured Bacteroides sp.
CGGAATAGGAGCAATTGGGGAGCTTGCGACGGAGGGCGTGGCGCGAAGCGACGGAAGAGTCTGTGAAAACAACAGCTTGCAGCCATAAGATTCATAAAAGGATTCCGTGAGAACAACAACACAATTACAAAAGTACAAACTGAAGGAGTCTGGTGACATCTAAAAAGCATCCTAAAATAAAAAAATTCACAATATGATAAGTGAAAATGCCATTTGATACGTATATACTATAAAAAGGCATGAAAAATATAGATATAATCTAATATTTATTAATTACCTTAGACGCAACAATGAGAAATAATAAAATAAGAAATAATATGAAAAGTAGACTAAATTTCGTGTCCGCCGTTATTGTCGGACTTGCCACATTACTTACACCTGTTCAAGCAACATTCGCTCAAAACCAAGTTGATGTTTATCCGGCTCCCAAAGGCGCTGAACTAAATTCGGATTTCAGCATCAGAGTACGTGTGGACGGAGGCGAATGGAAGAATGTGGATTCGTACAAAGTGTATGTAGACAGAGTTGTAGGCGGCAGACACACTACCGAATCTTCTTCAATGGCCTATTTTGATTTTGAAGGAGAAGTGGAAGTGGAAGTCACTCACAACCGGGGTGACATAGAGTCTGCACGTGTACGTCCGTTGTCATACAATATCCCATTCACAACAAGCGGCAAATCACTTGTATTCAAGTTGAAAGAGGCAGTGAACCTTTCTGTGGAAGTCAATGGAGACATATTCCACAACCTTCAATTGTTTGCCAATCCAATAGATGCGAACAAGCCTAAAAAGGCAAAAAGCAGCAAGGATTTGATTTACTATGCTCCCGGATTTTACGATCTGGGGGAAGACACATTATTCGTACCTTCCGGCAAAACACTTTATGTTGCAGGAGGAGCGGTGATAAAAGGCTGTGTAAGAGTAGAAAATGCATGCAACGTAAAAATTCAAGGACGCGGAATGATTTACCCGAACCGCAAACTCGGAATAACCATAGCCAACTCAAAGCATGTCAATGTAGAAGGAGTCATGTCCACACAATGTGCTACAGGAGGTTCTGACAGCGTAAAAATCGAAAACGTGAAAGTAATAAGCTACTATGGGTGGGGTGACGGCCTGAATGTCTTTGCATCCGACAACGTATGGTTCGACCGTGTATTTGCCCGTACTTCTGATGACTGTACAACAGTATATGCCACACGCAAAGGATTCAGCGGAGGATGCAAGAACATTAAAATGACCAATTCTACACTTTGGGCAGACGTAGCACACCCTATATTTATAGGTCTGCACGGCGACATTGTGAACTGTGATGTGGTGGAAGACATTGTATACGAAAACATCGATATTCTTGACCAAGCCGAGAACCAAATAGACTATCAAGGATGCATGGCTATATGTGCCGGCGACAATAATCTTGTCCGTAATGTTCGTTTTGAAAACATACGTGTTGAGGAAATGCGCAAAGGCATGCTCTTCAACCTCCGTGTATGTTTCAACAAGAAATATTGCGCAGCTCCGGGACGCGGTATAGAAAACGTACTCTTCAAGAATGTATCTTACAATGGAAAAAATGCAGAATATTCAATTGTTACAGGATATAATCATGAAAGACAGATAAAAGACATCACTTTTGAAAATCTGACAATTAACGGAGAACACATACACGACAAGATGCCGGGCAAACCGGGATATTACAAGACTTCCGACATGTGCCGCATGTTCATAGGAGAGCACGTTGAAAATGTAGTGTTCAAATAAATTGAATAAGGTATTCTGCAATTTACCTTCCTACCCTACAACATCGAAAACGCCAAAGATATGCAATTGCCTATACATAAAACATTCATAGTCCTTTCTTTCACAGCCTTCATTACAGCTCGGGCCGAAGAAGGGAGGATATTGCAACTTTCTTCACCCGATGGAAGCCACACCGTTGTTTTCTCACAAAAGCAAAAGGAAGACG
Organism: uncultured Bacteroides sp.; assembly: GCA_964554265.1. Lineage (GTDB taxonomy): Bacteria > Bacteroidota > Bacteroidia > Bacteroidales > Bacteroidaceae > RGIG8745. The sequence goes on from CAZKOB010000081.1 coordinate 1,969, forward strand.
GAGCAAACGAAGTGTGCTACAATATAGAATTCAAAGGAAAAGAAGTATTGGGCAATTCTCGTGTCGGACTGGACATGGACAACCGTGTATGGGAAAAAGCACTTGGAGTGCGGAATCTTGTACAGCCCAAATGCTGGATGGACAACATGACAGTCGACTCTGTAAGCTACAATTCCCGTGACATGATATGGCATCCACTCTACGGTGAGCGTTCATCAATACGCGACCATTACAACGGCTGTATGCTTTACATGTCAAAAAAGGACGGTTCCATCTACAGAATGAACATTGAAATTCGTGCATACAATGAAGGAATCGCCTTCCGTTATTTCCTTCCCGAACACCCTAAAGCCATATTCCATAAAGTTGTGGCGGATCTTACGGAATACGGACGGAGGTGAAGAGGTAAAATCCGCAACCCATGTCAAATGCACATATTTGCAGGTCAACAACAAGCAGACCCTCAAATTTGCCTTGAAAGGCAGAGGAGGAGCAGCCATAAGAATTATTCCCACAAGCAAAGAAGATATTAAGAAATACAAATGATATGATGGAAAGAGAATATAAACTGAAAACGGCACTTCTGACATCTTTTATAGCATGTTGCAGTGTTCCTGCTATCGCCCAACACAATTATGTGTCTGATGTATGGGTTGCAGACAAAGGCAACGGTACTTATGTCAATCCTGTGATAAATGCCGACTATTCAGACCCTGATGTATGTGCGGTTGGAGACGATTTCTATATGACAGCATCAAGTTTCAACTGTACCCCCGGCTTGCCAATACTTCATTCAAAGGATCTGGTGAACTGGCAGATTGTAAACTATGCACTGGAAGAGATTGTGCCCACTGATTTCTATGACAAGCCACAACACGGCAAAGGAGTATGGGCACCATCAATAAGGTACCATAACGGTGAGTTCTTCATCTATTGGGGCGATCCGGATTGGGGTGTGTTTATGGTGAAAACAAAGAATCCGATCGGCAAATGGGAAAAACCTGTTCTTGTCGTTTCCGGTAAGGGTATCATCGACACAACACCACTTTGGGACGACGACGGAAGAGTTTATCTTGTAAATGCCTGGGCAGGCAGCCGTGCCGGATTCAATTCTATAATTACAGTGCGCGAACTAAATGCAGACGGAACGCAAGTCATAGGTTCGCCCGTCATGGTATATGATGGACAAACAGAGGGCAACCATACAATTGAAGGTCCGAAATTTTACAAACGAAACGGATATTACTACATATTCGCCCCTGCCGGAGGTGTGGAGAAAGGTTGGCAAGTAGCCTTACGCTCCAAAAACATCTACGGTCCGTATGAATGCAGAACAGTCATGGCACAAGGCAAAACAAACATAAACGGACCTCATCAAGGAGGATGGGTTGACACCAATACCGGAGAATCATGGTTCATCAACTTTCAGGACAAGGAAATGTATGGACGTGTTGTCCATCTCAATCCTATGAAATGGGTCAATGACTGGCCTGTGATAGGTATAGACAAAGATGGTGACGGGTGTGGCGAACCGGTAAGTAAATACAAGAAGCCCAATGTCGGCAAAACTTATCCGATACAAACTCCGGTAGAAAGCGATGATTTTGATTCGCCTGTTCTCGGCAGACAATGGGAATGGCATGCCAATTACAAGGATACTTTCGGATTTGTATCTTCATTAGGATATGTACGTATCTATGGGCACATCCTTTCCAAAAACTTCGTGAATTTTTGGGAAGTCCCCAACCTGCTGCTACAAAAATTTCCGGCCGAAGAGTTCACAGCCACAACCAAACTTACCGTAACAGCAAAAAGTGACGGACAGCAATCGGGACTCATCGTGATGGGATGGGACTATTGCCGTATCGCTGTGGAAAAACAAGGAGATGTCTTTATTCTGAAACAAATCGTATGCAAAGATGCCGAACAGATGAATCCGGAAAAAGAGACTATCATTGCAGAACTACCATGTTCACGCAAAATAGATGCTGGAGCCAAACCCAACTACGAACGCGATATCTATCTGCGTATGAAAGTCAGTCGCAATGGAATGTGTACATTCTTCTACAGTCTTGACGGCAACAAGTTCACATCTGCCGGCGATATGTTCAAAGCCCGTCAAGGAAAGTGGATCGGAGCAAAGTTCGGATTCTTCAGCTGTGCACCATTCGGTTCGGATAGAGGTTGGATGGACGCAGACTGGATAAAAGTGAAACGATAGTATTATTATCTGATATTAAATTAAATCAAATGAAACAATTATATTTATGAAGAAAAACAGTATACTGAAGATTATGCCGGTTCTTTTCGGCTTCTTCGTAATGGGATTCTGTGATATCGTAGGAATCTCATCAGACTATGCCAAACAAGCATTCGGATGGTCAGACACAATGGCCGGTTTTGTACCTTCTATGGTATTTGTATGGTTCCTCTTTCTCGGCATACCAACCGGAATCATGATGAACCGTTTCGGGCGCAAGAACACGGTACTTTTCAGTTTTGCAGTCACAATCGTGGGAATGGTACTTCCGCTTATCTCCTACAACAGCATGACATGCATGCTTGCATATTCCATGCTGGGCATTGGCAATGCAATCCTTCAGGTGTCACTCAATCCATTGCTCAACAATGTAATAACAGACGAGAAGCTACTCACTTCCAGTCTCACAGCCGGACAGATAGTCAAAGCTGTATCTTCTCTTGTAGGCCCTTGGATTGTAGCTTTCTCCGTAACATACTTCGGAAACGGCGACAACGGAATGTGGTATTACTGTTTTCCTGTACTCGGAGGAATTACCCTGCTATCAGGATTGTGGCTCATGATAACTCCGATAAATCGCGAAAAATCCGTTTCCACACCAGACGGACAACTGAAAGAAACATTGTCTTTATTGTCAGACAGTACAATTCTTCGCCTGTTCTTTGGAATATTCTTTGTTGTCGGCATAGATGTAGCCACAAACTTTATCAGTTCGAAACTTATGATAGAACGCTTCGGATGGAGCGTAGATGAAGCAGGTTCGGCACCACAAATCTATTTTCTCTGCCGTACAGCAGGAGCCTTCATCGGTATGTTTGCCATGACCAAAATTGCCGAGATGAAATACTTCAAGACAAACATCCTCCTCTGCATCATAACGGTACTCGCTTTGGCCTTTTCCTGCGATATAACACTCAATCTGATATGTATTGGTGCAATAGGATTCCTCTGTTCATGCATCTTCCCTATCATCTATTCTATGGCATTGCAGAGCGCCCCAGACAAAGCGAACTACATATCAGGCCTTATGATTACAGCCGTAGCCGGAGGAGGCGCAGCGACTCCGCTCATAGGATGGGCACGCGACACTTCCGGCAATATCACGACCGGAGTATTTGTATTGCTTGTATGTGCGCTCTATCTGGCATATTGCGCATTCGGAGTGAAAATCGCTAAAAAAAGATAACCATAAGAAAAGAGAGATATTCATGAAAATAAAATCAATACTTGCAGCAACAGTATCCTTATCATTGTTGCTTGCCTGTTCCCCAAAAGACCAATCAACTTTTGATGTTGATGCACAGTTAATCTATTGTGACGAGCAGATTCATAGAACACTGAACGAGCTAAAAGATGCGGACGGTGTCATAGACTACACAATGGCACCCAGAAACATTCCGGACGGCATGAATACATGGCATTGCCGAAAGTCTACCAAAGACGAATGGTGCAACGGCTTTTGGCCCGGCATTCTTTGGTATGATTATGAATATACAGGAAATGATTCCATAAGATATGAAGCGGAGAAATTCACAGAACCGCTTGAATTTCTTTCTGAAATTCAAGCATACGACCACGACCTCGGCTTCCTTGTGTTCTGCAGCTACGGCAATGCATACCGACTGACTCAGAATCCTAAATATAAGAAAGTGATTCTCGACACGGCCGATTCTCTCGCAACTCTTTTCAAACCTAATGTCGGCACCATCCTGTCTTGGCCGCGTAATACAGGTATATATGGCGGACACAATACCATCATGGACAATATGATCAATCTTGAGATGCTCTTCTGGGCTTCCAAGAACGGCGGTGACAGAAAACTCTACGACATTGCTGTCAGCCATGCTGATACAACCATGAAATATCATTTCCGCGAAGACGCTACATCCTACCACATTGCCGTATATGACAGTATCTCAGGCCGATTCCTTTACGGATGCACACATCAGGGATATTCTGACAGCAGTATGTGGGCACGAGGACAGTCATGGGCCATATATGGATATACCGTTGTTTATAGAGAAACGAAAGAGAAAAGATTTCTCGACTTCGCACAAAAAGTCACAGATGTCTATCTCAGCCGTCTGCCAGAAGATTATGTTCCCTATTGGGATTTCGACGATCCAACAATTCCCAATGCACCTCGCGATGCCTCTGCCGCATGTGTAGTGGCCTCGGCACTTCTTGAGTTGTCTTCATACACAACGGAAGAGAAAGCCGCAGAATACAAAAAGGCTGCGATAAAGATGCTTGAAAGCCTCAGCTCTGAAAGATATCAGAGCCGGGACACAAACCCCGCATTCTTGCAACATTCCGTCGGCCACAAACCTGCCGGCTCTGAAATCGATGCATCGATCATCTATGCCGACTACTACTACATAGAGGCTCTGATGAGATTGAAGAAAATGGAAGAAGACAATCTATAGCCCTTTTATCTTTCGGAAAAAGACCGGAGCATTGACAAGCAAAGATGTCAATGCCCCGGTCTCCATTATTATTATTGTCTATCAATATATTTCTCAAATTTCAGCCCAAACCCTCCATATTTATAGAGTGCCTCCACAATACTTCCGTCGTGTTTACGCTCCATCGTATGTATACGCATAAAACCTATACTGTCGGCCGAAGACGGCAGCTCCATGCAGAAATCTTCTATAGGAAAACCGACACGTGAGCCTAACCATAACGGCCGTATCAGCCTCCCCTTATAAAGTTTGAATATGAAAAGACGCTTGTCTGGAACCGGAAAATATCTCGTCGGCTTTATCACTCCAACTGCTATCTCCGGAAGACTGTCACCGGCAAGATTGCCACAGCAGAAACGATATACCGGATAAGGCAGCTCCCATGACGACAACTCTTGCCCATCCTTTTTATGGTGCAATATGTACATGCTGTCATCCACACACTCTATGCAGATCCGATACTCGCAACCATCATGTACATAAGTGTATTCACTTTCATTCTGAATTGTCCAGCGTTCCATCCCGTTTGCAGCGGAACATCCTGCCATCATTCGGAGAAAACACAACGAGGACACCATCACAGCAATGGGCAACCGCAACACTCTCATCCCAACAAGTTATCAGTTATTAAGATAATAGTCTATTGTTGTAACTACACGCACATTCTTTATCCAAGGAGTATTCTCATCACGGTCTTCAATGGAGAACTGTCCTTGATGGGCTGTAACAATTTTTCCAAGCTTGCTGTCAGAGTCCTTTGCAAATTTCTCGGCCGTATTGCGCGCATTCCTTGTCGCCTCCTCTATCATCTGAGGCTTTATGGAGTTGAGACCTGTAAATTCATAATTGACACTGTATCCGCCGTACATATTAGAAACGAGCGCAATACCTTGTTTCATAAGCTCTGTCTGTTCCTTTATAAGCTGACGCACAAGATCCACATTCTTTGAAGTTACGGTGATGACACACGTCGCCTTATAACGATACCTGACCACATCGTTACTGTAAGTCTCAGCCTGTTGGTCCGACAACTGGGGAGGAGCAACGATTATCTCTTCGTCCTTTATGCCATTGCTCTTCAAGAAAGCAATAATGGCATTATTATCCTTCTCTATAAGGTCATACATCTCAACAGGGTCGTTGCCCAGTTTCTTATACACAAGAGGCCACCTTACCTTGTCGGCCTTTACCTCCATCTCCGACAAGCCCTTCGCACTTACGATGCGTTCTTTGTCCTTAAAATCGTTGATGCCGCTGTTTATCATGTAACCCAGCAAATAAAGTCCCAGTGCAACAATAGCCGCTTCAATTTTCCATCCTTTCATAAAATCATGCAATTAAAATTTGCCGTAAAGATAAGCAAATGGAACACAGCTCACATACAAATTACCGGAATTATTTTAAATGGAAAGAAAAAAGCACCAAAGTCTACGCGAGTTCGGTTCAAGAAAGTCCTGTAAAAAGTCGGGGAGCTTGCGACGGAGGAGTCTGTGAATATACCGGCAAAAAATCATTTCAAAACACCACATCGCCCCTTATGAGGGGCTTTCCAAATATTCATTTTGTCACAAATTACAAGCTTTTTTTGACAATCTGAAATGTTAAAATTCAAAGCTCGCAGAATCGCGTAAAATCGGCCAAACCTTACCGAAGTTCCATTTGTGCGATTCCAAGGCCATTTTCAGGCCTTGAACCCGAAATGTAAAAATAATATAATTTACATTCCAAAAATATAAATTAATTCACATTTACGCATGCCTCATCTGAAAAAAGAGTACACGGAAGGCCAATTTTCAAGGTGAACGAGTTTGAGAACGTCTGTTTTTCGGGCTGAAATTCGATATTGCAAAAATCAAATTCTTAAAAAGTATTAACCGGACTTTCAATGCCACGAAAAAAACAAAGACGGATTCCGGCTGCGAAAAACAGAAACATTAGACAAGATTTTTTATAACTTACTGATTATCAACATATCCTATTTTTATCCTTACCTGTACCTTTTGCACCTGAAACCGCACTGTTTTGTCAAAATAGTATTCTTTTGATTATCAACTATTTATCAATAAAAGTCTCCAAATTCAACAATCGATAAAATATAAATAAATCTTAATTATGTTAATAAAGTTCCGCCCGATATGGGCGAACTTAGTGTCAAAAAGAAAGAAGAAATGTCCATAAGAACGACCGCATGTTCACCGGAAAAGCCGGCTGCTTTTGCCGGTGTGTATTCACAGGATCCTCCAATCTGTGAATACATCTGCAAAAAAAATAACTGAAAAGGAGCATGTTGAAGAATGCAAAGGGCAGCTTACAGATGGGAGTTGTCATCTGAACACATAATTTCCCGTGATTATACATCCGCTGACCGATGAATATGTAGCAATCATCGGAGGATTATTCCAAGAGCTGCTCTTCTCAAAAAAAAGAAGAATGTCTTTAAAATCAAACATATCGGAATCATAGACAATATAATCGTATCCGGAATACTTTTCCCGAGACAACACATGTCCATTCCTCCTGAACTGTCCGTCAGCCACAACATGGCCGGTTTTCAGCCTGTATTTTGTAGCAACCGCCTGCATACGGCACACACTTTCATCATCTCCGACAAGCAGATAGCGTTTCTTCTGCATATATTCCAGAGAATTTTCCTTTCTTTCCACCCTTTTCATTATCTGACGCGTCAGATAAGTACAAAAAGCCTTGAAATATATAGCCGTCTTTATAGGCAGCGACAACAAAATGCTGTAATGCCCATAGTGCTTGCTGAAGAATATGAGCATCGCCTGATAGAACACATAGACATGACGGTAGGAACTCTTCTCCGTACTTTCACCTTTATAGTGCAGAATACGTGTCGGTATATAATAATTGCGCATTCCTGTACGAAGAAGCCTGTAGGAAAGGTCTATATCCTCTCCATACATAAAGAAATCCTCATCGAGCAATCCGCTCTTTTTTATGGCTTCCTGACGGATGAACATACATGCACCGGAAATCACCTCTATCGGATTTGCACTGTCTGCATCAAGATACTGCATATAATAGCGCCCGAACAAACGGCTTTTCGGAAATAAGGTGCACAAACCACTCATTTTGCATAATGATGTAAACGGTGTCGGTATGCCCCGACGCGACTCCAAGGCGAATGTTCCGTCATTGCGCAGCATCTTCACCCCGGCAGCTCCCACATCCCTGTGCGAGTCCATGAAGTCCAGACATGTCCGGAGTGTATCCTCGCTAAGAATCGTATCAGGATTGAGCAACATCAGATATTCCCCAAACGCACACTGAATAGCCTGATTGTTAGCGCATGCAAATCCTTCGTTATTCTCATTTTCCAAAATTATCACATCAGGAAAGCGTGAACGTATATATTCAACAGATCCGTCCGAACTCTTATTGTCCACCACAAAGACTTCATGTTCAATACCTTCTGCAGCCTTGGCTACAGAGTGCAGACACTGTTCAAGGTAGAACTTCACGTTATAGTTCACGATTATTACAGAAAGCTTCATCATTCCATTGTGTTGTTACAGGATTCGAGATGTCTGTCAATCTTTTCTTTTGTAGGCCAGCAGTAAAGCGTAACAACTAAAGGTATAAGCGCACACAACAATGCCTTGACATCAAGCGTCAAATAATATGCCACCACATTAAAAACGATACAAACGAGCAGCATCGCCATACGTATGATGCTCCATATATGATACGACGACAAAGCTTCATCAAGATTAAGGCGGCGAAGCCCTTTTGTCGTATTCAGGGTGAACAGATTCACGGAAAGAGGCACTCCTATAAGTGTCAGCATTATGCAGACGATGCCCAACATAAACTCCGTTTGTCCGGAACCGACATACAAGCCGTTCGCTATAACTTCTGTTTCTCCCGCCAAAAATGTCAGGAGTGTGATAATCCATACTGTCCAGAACTCTATCTTTAGTTTCCGAAGAAGCTCTTTTATATTCTTGTCCATCTTTACTGTTTTTAAGTATACCAGAGTTATCCGGTGAAAGGAATGCGGTTGATGATAGACCTGCCCAGCGTAACCTCATCTGTGTATTGCAACTCATCATTCATCGACAAGCCGCGTGAAAGCACGGTCAACCTCACATCCTTATATTTCTGCAACTTGCGGTATATGAAAAAGTTGGTAGTATCTCCCTCCATCGTCGAACTGAGCGCAAGAATAATCTCCTGTATTCCTCCTGCCTCTACTCTATCCACAAGACTGGCTATTTCAAGGTCGCCAGGCCCTATTCCGTCCATTGGCGAAATGACCCCTCCGAGCACATGGTAAAGCCCATGGAATTGCGTGGTAGCCTCTATCGCTATGACATCCTGTATGTTTTCCACCACACAGACAACAGAAGCATCCCTCGACGGAGTGGAGCATATACGGCATACGTCCGTATCTGAAATATTGTGGCATACACGACAATATTTCACCTCATGTCGCAAGGTCATAAGTGCATTTCCGAAACTATCGACAGCTCCGGCATCAAGACGCAGCAAATGGAGCACAAGCCGCATGGCAGTCTTGCGCCCTATTCCCGGAAGTTTGGCAAATTCATCGACAGCCTTTTCCAGCAATACGGAAGAATATTGTTGCTCCATTGACATAACTCAATCTGTCATTTTTTCTTGCAGAAAAATGCTTGACCGGTCAAGACTGAACGACCACTGTGCTACACAATCTCCATAGTCGGCCCGACATCAAAACGTCTTTCCACAGTGCAAAGTTAAACAAATCTTATTAAAAAGCCAACAGGTAGATACAAATACACTTCTGCCCGACAGTATCTTCACATTCTGATGCTCAAAATACCGCCGGGCAGAAGTGTATACATTCTTCACCCTTCACCTTCTTCCCGTAAAGAAATTCATTATACGTCTTGCCGTGTTAAAAGCCTTGAAGGCGACGATTCCATATCCCACATAGCGCAGATATTTCATGTCTGACCGCAAGAACATATTGTTTTCCGGTGCGATGTTGTTCCTTATGCGCCTTTTGAGATTTCCCGAAGTACTCTTCAAACTTTTCAAAGTGCTCCGCTTTTCTGCACGCAAAGCCTCCAGCGACGTCAGACGAGTGTAACTCATACCCTTCCTCCTTTCTCCTCATCCGCACTTCCGGCATCTTCTGAAGGTTCAAAAGTTCTCTTCACAAGGGACCTGACCACAGGATCAGTCACAACATACTTTCTGAACAACACAAAAAGTAAAATGATTACGACGAGAAAGCCTCCGACAATGAAAAAGCTCAACGCTTCATCCCCGACAGCTACCGCCAGCGTCTTTACAATCCCCATGCAGATGCAATATAGCGCTATCGTGCCGAAAGCGAATACAAATCCGCCTACAATCAGGAATGTAAACAAGACGGACAACTTGTCTACGGCTTCAAGCTTTGCATAATGCTTGAGCAATCCCCAAAGCCGCATGCCTTCATCTATGGTACGTCCGATGTCATTATTGTCAGTGTAACCGCTCATCCGCATCCACAGTTTACTCTACATCATAGTCCTCGATAGGCGCAGGCTTATGCTTCCCAATGTTCTTGAGGTCTTCAACCAGTTTTGCCAAATCATCTTTGCCAAGTTTCACTCCATACTTATCGAGAGCCTCCTTTATTTTGCGCCTCTGGTCTTCGCCCTTTTCCGGTGCGAAAAGAAGTCCCAATGCCGCTCCTGCGACTGCTCCGCCGACAAATGCAGCTGCTAATGCCATTCCATTTTTCATAATTCAATTTTTTATTGTTTATAATTTGTAAAAATATGAATAGTAAACGTACTGATAAAGATTTTGTTTACATAAACTGCGTATTTTTCAGTATTTTCTCACTCATCAATCCCACTCTGTCCTGATACATTATTATATATTGCATCAAGGCAAAGATTTTCATTTTGTAAAAATACTATTTTCTGTATTAACTCAAGCCAAATACAGTACCATTAACATTTTTTTATTTTGCACATAATGATTTGTAAGTGGGAATTTGATAATTTTGTGCAATAGATTTTGTAGCTGAGTCAACAGCCGGACAAAAATCTGACATATTCTGATTCAAGTACTGGTGCAAAATCGTCAATATTAAGCATTAACTAATTAAACTTATCACAATCATGAGAAAAAATCTTTTGTTGGGGCTGTCTCTCATAGTGGCACTTGCATTCGTTTCCTGCAAATCGTCTGAAAGCAGTTATAAGAAAGCATACGAAAAAGCCAAAGCGATGGAAATGGCCAACGATCAGCAGGTAACCGAACCTGTAGCCGTTACTCCCGTCGTACCTTCCGTTACAACGGAAGACAATTCCAAAGTCCGTACTGAGCGTCTGAACGTAATGAACGGCGGAACCCTGAAAGCATACAATGTCGTATGCGGTTCGTTCAAAAGTGTAGACAATGCCAACAACCTTAGAAATACACTTGTGAATCAAGGATACAGCGCACAAGTTGCCCAGAACCCGGACACAGGCATGTATCGTGTTGTGGCAGCATCCTATGACGACAAATCTTCTGCCATAGATTCGCGCAACAAGCTCAGAGGAACATACCCTGACGCATGGTTGCTCTATCGCACATACTAATCTCTACATTTATTGTAATACCGCATATGCGCATGATGCGGTGTTTATTGCAGACAAGCTCAAACCGATGTTCGGACATTCATTGTAGTCTCCGGACATCGGTTTTTCCTTTTCCGCAAATCAGCAAACAGCCTCTTTCACGGACCTGCCTCGGCAGAAACAGGCCGCAGAATTTTGCAGATTCTAAAAAAATCCGGTTACAAGCCCATACACCTGTAACCGGATTTTCAAACCGATGAGTTTTCACCCGAAACACTGCATTCAAGTTTATTCCATAAACTCCTCCGCGCTTGACTCTTCCTTCACCTTACGGATGCTGCGGCGACGTTTCGGCTTTTCTTCCTTCTGCTCCTGCTGCTTCACTCCGGCAAGTTCAGGGTCAATAAGAATACGTCCGCAATATTCACACACAATGACTTTCTTTCTCATACGGACATCAAGCTGGCGCTGTGGCGGAATCTTGGCAAAGCATCCTCCACAAGCATCGCGCTGCACATACACAATGCCGAGACCGTTGCGGCTGTTCTTGCGTATACGCTTGAACGACATCAGAAGGCGAGGGTCTATCGAAAGTTCCAGATTCTTTGCTTTCTCGCGCAATTTCTCTTCTTCGGCTTTTGTCTCTGCCACAATCTCATCAAGCTCATTCTTCTTCACTTCAAGATCCTGATTCTTCTCTTCAAGTGTATGACGGCTTTTCTCTATAAGCTCTTCTTTCGACTTCTCCGCAGCACATGCCTCACGTATACGCTTGTTGCAAAGCTCTATTTCCAGAGTCTGAAACTCTATTTCCTTGTTGAGAAGATCATATTCGCGGTTGTTGCGCACATTGTCCAGCTGCTCTCTGTACCCGCTAAGCTTCTCGTTCGCAAGTTCTATCTTGGTCTTAAGCTCATTTATTCTGCCACGGATATTCTCAATCTCCTCGTTCGTATTGTCTATACGAGTTTTCAAACCGACGATTTCATCCTCAAGGTCTTCCACTTCAAGCGGAAGCTCGCCACGAAGTATACGTATCTTGTCTATCTCAGAAAGCATGGTCTGCAACTGAAACAAAGATCTCAATTTTTCTTCGACAGACATTTCAACAACCTGTACTTCTTTTTTCTTTGCCATATAATTATATTTGTTTTATAAGTTCAACTATCAAAGGAAGGATATACATGCAGCGGATACCCTTCATCCTCTCGCCACATATTCTATAGGATTGGTCATCACTTCCGTATCCAGAATCTTGAGTTCGGGAGACACCCGGGATATAATCTCACGGAAGATTTCAAGCGTATACTGCTCACTTTCAAAATGGCCAAGCTCCATCAGCAGCATATTATCCTCATAGCCGAAAAAGCGGTGGTAACCAATCTCCCCCGTGATAAAGACGTCTGCACCGGCCCTTTCGGCATTTGCCATCAAAAAGGCGCCGGACCCTCCGCAAACTGCCACCTTACGGACCTTGCTCCCACTCCAGCGGTTGCACCTGACGCCGTCTGCATGGAATATATCCTTGACTATCGCGACAAAGTTGTCCTTGTCCATAGGTTCGTCAAGCACACCCACTACTCCAGCCCCGGCATCGCTGACACCGGGTTTGGGGTCAAGCACTTCCACATCACAAAGCCCTATCTTCTCTGCAATCTTCCAGTTCACCCCACCCGGCGCATTGTCCAGATTGGTATGGGCGGCATATATCGCCACATCGTTCTTTACAGCCTTGATGATGCAGCGTCCGATATAGTCGGCACCGGTAATATTCTTACACGGACGGAACATCAGAGGATGATGGCTGACAATCACGTTGCATCCACGGTTCACAGCCTCATCGACGACTGCTTCCGTCACGTCCAAACACAACAATGCCCCTGTAGCTTCCGCGTCCTCTGTTAATCCAATCTGCAGTCCCGCGTTATCATAGCCGTCCTGCAGGGACAGAGGAGCAAATACTTCAAGAGCCTCAAAAATTTCCCGAATCTTCATAATTGCTGCAAAGTTACAAGTTTTTTATGAAAAAAAACATATCCGTCGCCACTTGTTTTTTGCAATATTTGCGACGAGATACAAAACTGTTTCCTTATATAATAAGAAGGTCATTTTAATGGGTGTTCACAGAATCCTCTCCGGTTCACGTTCAATGTAGCGAAGCGGATACAGACGTGAGCCTTTATATCGTCATATACCATCTATTTGTCATAAATCATGGGCTTTTCTTGACAATTTGAAATGTTAAAATTCAAACTCAGTAGAATCGCGTAAAATCGGCCGAACCTTGCCGAAGTTCCATTTGCGCGATTCCAAGGCCGTTTTCAGGCCTTGAAGTCCAAATGTAAAAATAATACAATTTGCGTTCAGAAAAGATACATTTATTCACATTCACGCGTGTTTTGTCCGAAAAAAGAGTACGCTGGAAATAAATTTCGTTCACCTTGAAAATGGTTTCAAAGTGCCTTGTAAAAAAACTTTCAAGGTGAACGAAATTTATTTTCAAGGTGAACGAGTTTGAGAAGGTCCGTTT
>CAZKOB010000082.1:0-15637 GCA_964554265.1 uncultured Bacteroides sp.
TGACTCTCAATTTTCGATTGGGAAATTCTCAAACCATTTCTTTTTGACTATAATTTCATGTGGCCGTCCTTCGTGAGAAAGGCGACCACAAATTTTATAAATTCTCACAAAGAAAAACAAACCCTCTTATAATAATTCTTATTTATGGTTGTAAGTTGGTGTTTTCACAGACTCCTCTTATAAATCTTATGGTTGTAAACTGTTGTTTTTTTAGTGACATTTCTTCTTCCTTTTTGACACTGAGTCCACCCATATCGGACGAAACTTTTTTAACACAATTAAGATTCGTTTGCATCCACTCAATTATCGAAATTTTGATATTTCATAGATAAATAGTTGATAATCAGCAAAAATACTATTTCAACAAAACAATGCAGTTTTAGATGCAAAAGGCACAAGTTGTGACAAAAATAGGATATGTTGATAATCAGCAAGTTATAAAAATTCTTGCCCAAGACCCCTATTTTTCGCCGCCAAAATCCATCTTTGTTTTTCGCAGCATTGAAAAATCCGATTTGGATTTTTTAAGAAATCAAATATAGCCAATACCGGATTTCACCCCGAAAAACGGACGTTTTCAAACTCGTGCACCTTGAAAATAAATTTCGTTCACCTTGAAAATGGTTTTAAAGTGCCCTGTAAAAAATTTTTCAAGGTGAACGAAATTTATTTCCAGCGTACTCTTTTTTCAGGCGAAACGCACGTGAATGTGAATAAATGTATCTTTTCAGGATGAGAATTGTATTATTTTTACATTCGGAGTTCAAGGCCTGAAAATGGCCTTAGAATCGCACAGATGGAACTTCGGCAAGGTTCGGCCGATTTTACGCGATTCTGCGAAGCCCGGATTTTAACATATCAGATTGTCAGAAAAAAAAACGAAATTCATGACAAGTGGATGGTGTGATGCGGGAATTACCGAGCAGACTGATGAGGACGTCAGGGCACATGAAAAGACATCAAAGAGCAGCAAGAATCTTCGGTGAAAATGTTCGGATGACACGATGACGAAATCAGGACGAAGACAAGCGAAACAAATTCTCAAAATGTCACGGGGAAAAAATCAAGACAGCTTCCAAAAACATGATATATGCAGGTGGCATTGAACAACCAGAAAGGGGAACACTCCTTCTTCTTAATGCAAGAATCGTTTTTTTACGAAAAAACGCAAGAAAAGATGCAAAAAAGTCATTCTTTAATGTTATTTTTGTAAACAAAGATTTCTCTATTCTAAAAAGGAAGAAATCGTGCTCAATAACCATAAAACATAAAAAGAAAGAATATATATGGAAGATTTTTCAATTTGGTTCAGCAGCCTTGAGACCATGCAACAAGTGTTCTGGGGATGTGCGCTCATCAGTTCGGCAATATTTACCATCCAACTGCTTCTCACGCTATTCGGGATGGACTCAAGCGATATAGACGTCGACTTCGATGCAGGAGACACAATGGATGTCGGAGGAGGGCTGTCGTTGTTCTCAATCCGGAACCTTGTCAACTTCTTTGTAGGATTCGGCTGGGCAGGCATCAGTCTGCATCCGCTCATCAGTCATCCGGTTCTGCTTTCATTGGCATCGGCTGTCGTCGGCCTGTTGTTCGTATGGATGTTCTTCCTCGTCTACAGGCAGACCAAAAAGCTGGAGGCCGACGGAGCGTTCCGTATCGAAGACTGCAAAGGATGTACGGCAGATGTATACCTCCGCATTCCCGGAGAGAAAAGCGGAAGAGGGAAAATACAAATAAGCCTCAACGGTTCCATACACGAGCTGGACGCAATCACTGAAGGCCATGCCCTCAGCACCGGAAGCAAAGTGAAAGTGACAGAAGTACGAGGAGGAAAGACGCTCATCGTAGAAGAAATCTGAACAAAACGCTCCCCCGCAGCGTTTTGCCCCACAATACAGGAAATTAAAAACAGTAAAGAATATGGAGTCATTGTATCTTATTGTAGTAGCGGCTGTTGTAGCAATAGCCCTGTTTGTATCGATTGTAAACCGTTACAGACGTTGTCCGTCGGACAAGATATTAGTCATTTATGGTAGCAAAAGCAACAAG
Source organism: uncultured Bacteroides sp. (assembly GCA_964554265.1). Lineage (GTDB taxonomy): Bacteria > Bacteroidota > Bacteroidia > Bacteroidales > Bacteroidaceae > RGIG8745. Next base: position 2,056 of record CAZKOB010000082.1, read on the forward strand.
TCGTCCGCACGCTGCGTACATGGCGGAGGCGCCTTCGTATGGCCGATCATTGAAGACTATGCCTATCTGAGTCTTACACCGATAAGCATAGACGCCAACCTCACCAACGCCCTCAGCAAGCAGAATATACGTGTGGACGTGCCAAGCCGTTTCACTGTGGGAATCTCCACAGACCACGACTGCATGAACGCGGCGGCAGAACGTCTGCTCGGACTGAGCGCGACACAAATCCAGGAACTTGCGCGCGATATACTGTTCGGACAGCTGCGTCTTGTCATTGCCACAATGAGCATCGAGGAGCTGAACAACGACCGTGACAAATTCCTTGAGAGCATATCGGCCAATGTGGAAGTTGAACTGAAAAAAATCGGGCTCCGCCTCATCAATGTGAACGTGACCGACATCAAGGACGAGAGCGGATACATCGAGGCGCTCGGTCGCGAAGCCGCCGCCAAAGCCATCAACGAAGCCAAGGTGAGAGTTGCCGAGCAGGACAAAGTCGGTGAAATCGGCAAGGCAGAAGCTGTGAGAGAAACAAGAATACGCACAGCAGAGGCAAACGCAGAGGCTGTGAAAGGTGAGAACGAAGCCAAAGTAGCCATCGCGGCATCCGAGGCATACCGAAGAGAAAAAGAAGCAGAGGCATGCCGGAGAGCCACTGCATCAGAAAAAGTGCAACAAGCCAAAGCTTTGGAAGAAGCATACGCAGCAGAACGCGAAGCAGAAGAGGCACGTGCAGAACGCGAACGCTCGACGGAGACAGCCAATGTCCTCGTACCGCAGGAGATTGAAAAGAGACGTCTCATCATCGAAGCAGAAGCAGAGGCAGAGCGTGTGCGCGTCAATGCCAAAGGTGAAGCGGACGCAATCTTCGCAAAAATGGAAGCAGAAGCAAAAGGTCTGTACGAAGTGCTGACCAAGCAGGCTGCCGGTTACGACAAGATGGTGCAGGCAGCCGGCGGCGATGCCAACAAGGCATATATGCTGTTGCTGCTCGAAAAGCTCCCGGAACTGGTCAAGACACAAGTAGAGGCTGTCAAGGGCATAAATATCGACCACGTGACAGTATGGGACAACGGTGCAGGCAGTGCGGACGGCAAAGGTTCTACCGCAGGATTCGTTTCAGGACTGATGAAGTCCGTTCCGCCCTTGAACGAACTTTTCGACATGGCAGGACTGAGCCTCCCCGAATATTTGGCAAAGAAGAAAGACACATCTGCCATGGCAACAGACAGTGCCGAGGGGAAAGACAACTCTCAGGGCAATGCATAAGCACAGGTCCGCCATCACGGGCGACACCACAGGTATATCCTGAGATAAGGCGTGGGATTTCTTCTGAGCGGAATAATCTTTTGCCGGCCGAAGAAATCCCACGCCTTATTTGTCATTGTGCGCCCTACATAATTCAAAAGATGTATATATCTGATTTTTCACTTCTAAAAAGTGAAAAAGTCTGCTTCTTTTTCCTGACTTCGTCATTGCGTACTCTGATGTAACCTGAACAGATTACTTAACTTTGTGAGATTTGAATATTCGGAAAGACTCCCGTAAGGGGCGATGGTTCTGTTTTGAAGCGATTTCTGCGTAGTTCCATATATTCAACAAAAACAGATTGCAACTTTTTGCGGCTTTTTTCGAGAAAAGCAGAGTGTGTAAATCCTAAATATACGCAAGTCCGGTTTAAGAAAGGCCCTGTAAAAAGTCAAGTAATCTGTTCAGGTTACATCAGAGTACGCAATAACAAAGTCAGGACAAACAATATAAAACCAATTGTTTTTGCCGGTGAACATTCTGTCTCTATCAGGGGCATTTTTTTTCTTTTTGACACCAAGTACACCCGTAGCGGACGAAGCTTTATTAACATAATTAAGGTTCGTTTACACTTTGTCAATTGCTGAATTTTTGAAGTTTTATTGATAAGCGACTGATAATCAATAAAATACTATTTCAATAAGAACGATGCGGTTTTAGATGCAGGAAGTATAGTTGGGATCAAAATAGGATATGCTGATAATCAGCGAGTTATAAAATTCCTTGCCCAAGATTCCTGTTTTTCGCCACCGGAATCAATCTTTGTTTTTTTCGTGGCTTTGAAAATCCGGTTATGATTTTTTAAGAAATCAAATTGGACAATACCGGATTTCAGCCCGAAAAACGGACTTCCTCAAACTCGTTCACCTTGAAAATAAATTCCGTTCACCTTGAAAATGTTTTTAAAGTGCCTTTTAAACAAATTTGGTTCACCTTGAAAATTTATTTCCGGCGTACTCTTTTTTCAGACGAGACACACGCAAATGTGAATAAATGCATATTTTCAGGATGCAAATTATATTATTTTTACATTCCGGATTTAAGGTCTGAAAACGGCCTCAGAATCGCACAAACGGAACTTCGGCGAGGTCCGGATGATTTTATGCGATTCTGCGAGGCCTTGATTTTAACATTTCAAATTGTCAGAAAAAGCCCGTAAATTATGACAAGGCAGACGGTGTGTCGGTGGGGATGACCAAGCCGGTTTATAAGGACGCCGGCCTTGTTGTGGCGTGACAGCCGGACCTGTAAAAAAGGTCTGTATCTGTACAATAAAATAGCCAAATATGCAAGGATATCAGAAATTTATCGTACTTTTGCCACGCATTAGGTTTCTGCAATCTTACATTTTAACAGGGAAAATCTCCCTTAAGACATGCAGACCAAGAGGGAATACAGTGTAAATCTGTAACTATACCCGTAGCTGTAACTCCTATTTCTGCCGGCAGCACACAACTAAGATGTAGCGCCACTGACCTCCTCTATAACCGAAAGCTTATACAATAGTCGGGAAGGCCGTGCTCGCCGAAGGAGAAGTCAGAAGACCTGCCTGTGCCGACGTCCGGATGCCGTTCTCGGGAACAAGAACCATCTGAAAAAGATGCAAGACTATGGAAGCCGAAATTCAGAAAGAATATCGGTGTTTTTGTGTATATGGACATTTGAAGTCTTCATCAGCTTTTCCAAATGAGGATCCACACAACCATATTAATAGTGGAGCATGCTTTCTGACGCCGTTTTCAGCCATTTATCCAAGAAAGAATATAAAAACCAAACAGATAAGTTATGATAAGAAAAATTTTGGTTGCCAACCGTGGTGAAATCGCAGTCCGCGTGATGCGTGCCTGCTATGAAATGGGAATACATTCAGTAGCAGTCTACAGCACAGCCGACCGGTTATCCCGCCATGTAATTTTTGCCAATGAAGCAGAATGTATCGGCGGAGCATCGTCAGCCGACAGTTATCTCAACATCGATCACATTATCGAAGCAGCAAAGAAACACAAAGCAGATGCAATCCACCCGGGCTACGGCTTCCTTTCGGAGAACGCAGAATTCGCACGCCGCTGTGAAGCGGAAGGCATCATCTTCATCGGTCCAAGACCGGAAACAATGGAGCTGATGGGAGACAAGATTTCCGCACGTAAACAAATGATAAAAGCAGGAGTTCCTGTAGTTCCCGGAACTCAGGAGCAGCTCGGGAGCGGAAAAGAAGCAATAGCCATCTGTCGCCGGATAGGATTCCCGGTCATGCTCAAAGCATCTATGGGAGGAGGCGGTAAAGGCATGCGGCTCATCGAACGCGAAGAAGACGTTGTAGAGATGTATAACGCCGCAAGAAATGAAGCCATGTCTTCTTTTGGAGACGATACCGTATACATAGAAAAATTTGTCGAAGAACCACACCACATAGAGTTTCAGATTCTCGGTGACAAATATGGGAACGTCATTCATCTCTTCGACCGTGAATGCTCCGTCCAGCGCCGCCACCAGAAAATCGTAGAGGAAAGTCCCTCACCGTTTATCGACGACGAACTACGTCATGAGATGGGCGAGAAAGCTGTTGCCGCAGCAAAAGCAGTCGGATATGTGGGTGCAGGAACAATCGAGTTTCTTGTAGACAAGTACCACAAATTCTACTTCCTTGAAATGAACACCCGACTTCAAGTGGAACATCCAATAACAGAAGAAGTCGTCGGTGTGGACCTTGTAAAGCAGCAGATTCTTGTGGCAGACGGCCAGCCTCTTGCTTATCGGCAAGAAGACATACGCCAGCGAGGACATGCCATAGAATGCCGTATCTGTGCAGAGGACACAGAGCACAACTTCATGCCTTCGCCCGGAACAATCGTCCAGCTTGTAGAACCTCACGGTATAGGGGCGCGAATAGACAGCTATGTGTATGAAGGATATGAGATTCCTGTACATTACGACCCTATGATAGGCAAACTCATTGTCTGGGCTACCGATAGACAGTATGCCATCGAACGCATGCGGAGGGTGCTCTACGAATACAAGATTACCGGTCTGACCACAAACATACGGTATCTGCGCCGGATCATAGATGTACCGGATTTCCGTAACGGCAATTACAACACTTATTTTATAGAACGCAATGCAGAACGTCTTCGCCCCCGTCCCGGATTCAAGAACGAAAATGAAGAAATGGCAGTCATTGCCGCCTATATTGACTACCTGATGGGACTCGAAGAAAACACAGGAGGAACGGCCAACGGCCAACAAGACAGGTCAGCTATAAACCGCTGGAGGTCGTTCGGACTGCAAAAAGGCGTACTCAGAGTATAAAAACCTGTTTTCCGGTTTCTTTCCAAAGGTCATACACCTCCTGATGCAAAGAACCGCCATAAAAAAACAAAGAAAGAACAATGGACATTCAAGTAGGAAACAAGATTGTGGACGTCACACTGCTGAGCAAAGACGGCAACAACGTAAAAATCGACATAGACGGCCGGATATACGTCGTCGATGTGGCAATGCTGCAAAACGGAACATGCTCGATTATCAACAACGGCAATTCTTACAAGGCCGAGTTGGTCAAGGGCGAGGGCGGAAAGCACTATCGTGTAAACGTGAACTATTCGACTTATCAGATTGACATACTCGATTCTCAGGCAAAGTATATGCGTATGCGCAAGAAATCAGAAGCCATACAAAGCGACAAGATTGTAGCCCCTATGCCTTGCAAAATTGTCAAGATATACTGCAAGCCGGGAGACAAGCTAAAGGCAGGAGACACAGCGCTGACGATGGAGGCCATGAAGATGCAGTCAAACTATAAGGTCACAGCCGACTGCGAAGTGGTTTCCGTCCTTGTCGCAGAAGGCGACAATGTGAAAGTAGACGAGACATTGATAACATTAAAACTGGACGAGAACAATGAATGACAATAAAACACAGAGACTTACAGCACGCGAACGCATAGACATGCTCCTTGACAAAGGAACATTCGTAGAAATGGACAAGCATGTAGTACATCGCTGCAATGACTTCGGAATGGACAAAAAGCGTATCGAAGGCGACGGAGTCATCTCCGGATACGGAAAAATCGACGGACGGATAGTGTTTGTATATGCTTTTGACTTTGCCGTCCTCGGCGGTTCCCTCAGTGCAGCCAACGCACAGAAGATTGCCAAAGTACAGGACCTCGCACTCAAGAACGGAGCCCCGATCATCGGGCTGAACGACTCAGGAGGTGCACGCATACAGGAAGGCGTAGAAAGCCTGACCGGTTTCGCCTACATATTCCACCGCAATGTAATGTCTTCCGGTGTAATTCCACAAATATCGGCCATCCTCGGACCGTGCGCCGGAGGTTCATGCTATTCACCCGCTCTCACAGACTTCATCCTTATGGTAAAAGGACAAAGCCAAATGTTCGTCACCGGTCCTGAAGTCGTGCGTGCCGTAACCAACGAAGATGTAGACAAAGAGACGCTTGGGGGCGCCATTACACACAGCAGCGTAAGCGGTGTGAGCCATTTCATCTGCCACGATGAAGAAGAAACCTTGATGACAATCCGGGAACTCATAGGCTTCATACCTTCCAACAATATGGAAGATGCCCCTGCATATCCCATAACAGATGAAACAACCCGTGTCTGCCACGAACTCGACAATGTTGTTCCGACCGATCCGAATATACCGTATGACATCCGGAACATCATAGAGCCGGTGTGCGACCAGCAGTATTTCTTTGAGATTATGACAGAATTTGCCAAAAACATCGTAGTCGGTTTCGGACGTCTCGCCGGACGTACTGTCGGTTTTGTGGCCAACCAGCCCAATTTCCTCGCCGGCGCACTTGATATAGACGCAAGCGACAAGGCCGCACGGTTTATCCGTTTCTGCGACTGTTTCAACATTCCCCTCGTTGCCATTGAAGATGTCCCGGGTTTCCTCCCCGGCACCCATCAAGAGCATAACGGCATCATTCGCCACGGAGCTAAAATCGTATATGCTTTTGCAGAAGCTACAGTCCCGAAAATCACACTCATCACACGCAAAGCATACGGTGGTGCATACATTGTAATGAACAGCAAGTGCATCGGTGCAGACGTCAACCTTGCATATCCTACAGCAGAAATAGCCGTCATGGGAGCAGAAGGCGCATGCAATATACTCTACCGCAAGGCTTCGCCCGAAGAGCGTGCTGCGGCAAGTGAAGAGTACCGGCGCAAATTTGCCAATCCTCTGCCTGCCGCACAACTCGGATACATCGATGAAATCATACAACCGTGCGATACAAGAATCCGTCTTATACAGGCTCTGGAAATGACACGCAACAAGAACCAGAGCAATCCGCCAAAGAAGCACGGCAATATGCCTTTGTAACACTTTGGGCAGGAGCTTGTGACTGTCACAGACAAGGTCAAAAGAAACATCAAGCCCAATGGATGCAAGCTGTTGCCTTCACAGACTCCTCCGTCGATGCGACGGAGGGCGTGGTGCGCTGCGACGGAGGAGTCTGTGAAGACACAGCTTGCAATGATAAGAATCACAAGAGGAGTCTGTAAAAGCACAAGCAGGAAGAGTCTATGCATACATCTTCCCAAAATTTCAACAGCCACCTTTAATCAGTCGCTGTCACCTTCATCATTTTGCCCTTATACTCCACTTTCGTCTGCTTGCCGTTAAGCTCGACCGAAGATGGTGCAGAATGTGTATGGAAACTTGCCTTTGCAGTCGGCTGTCCGTTAAGCTCGATTATCACCTTGCCATTGCTCTCCTGCAAAATATAGTTGAGTTTAGCAAGCGAGGAGAAGTATATGTCCGAACTGCGGCGCAAAGAACTTCCGTAGAGCAGGAACACATCCTTCGTGTCAGCGGCCTCAGCACCTTTCTCATAGCTTACGGCAAACATATAGGCATCTGTAGACCATCCGTCGGCTTCAATCCATGAGTTGAGGTGCATAAGACGTCCGTCGGCAAGCTGGTTGATATAAAGGTCCGTAATCTTGCTGCCATTGGTGATACGCAGTCCTATCCAATCTTTCCCCTCCCTGCGCTCAAACACAGGAAGCTCCTTCTGTTCCGGAGTATCTTTGAGAATGACGGCTGTGAGAGCTTTCACACGATCCGTTTTGGCAGGCAGATGGAAAGAATAGTACTTCTCTGTGCCTTGCAGATTCTCCGTAGGACCTTCAAGTATCTCCCAATAAAGGTCATTGGGATAGTCGTGGACAAAATCAGACTGCGCCAACGGACGGGGATATACGGGACGAATGACTACAGATGAGTTGCCGTTGGTCACCGTCAAGTCACCGCCACGCTTGCGCGCTTCTCCCCCCGGATGCCAAAGCCATTCGTAATGCCCGATTTCATGGCTTTTCAAATCGTCGATGATATATATCACATTATCCATCCACAGAAAATGGCGGAAGTTGCGACTGAATTTGTCTGCCATCGGCCCTGTTCCGTCAGCAAGCACATACTTGACACTGCCTGCATCAAGCAGATAGTCCATTTCTCCGCGAATCTGGCTTCCATGATATTGCTGCTCACGGCTTTGTCCTTCACCGTTGAACTTCACCACGTTGTGGGCATCGCTCTGGAAGAAGTAGTTGCGGTATTCCGGTTTGGAGTACGAACAGTTTCCGGCATCCTTGATGATGTCCACCCCCTTATGGAACAGGATGAACGAGTTGGCATCGGCATGCGAATGGTTCCATGTATGCCCCGACTTCACAGCCAGCATCGTGGCATCCTTCTCCCACGACGAACGCATCATAGCCCAGTCGAAATCCTTGAGCAGAAGTGACTTGCCTATCGTCGGCACAGACGGCGCCTTGCTGAAATCGGGAGTATAGAGAAAGCCCATCGGACGGTTGACATAAAATCCCTCACCATGCTGCCCCTGCTCCACTTGGGAGATGTACCACAGTATCTTCGACATGTCCTCCTTGCCGGCACCGTAGCTTTTGAGATGACAAAGCAGCATGAGACAACTCTCGGCGGCCACATTCTTATGGCTGTCACCGAAATTTATGCTCCAAAGTTGACCGGTACGCGGATAGCACACATGCATGAAGAAATCGGGGAGGAGTGAAAGTTGAGGAATCTTGTCAAAAGTTTTTCCGTAGGCATTCTCCCACGCTATCATGAAAAGCAAAGCTTCCTGTATGCCGAAACGTGCATAGTTGATACTTTCGTACATGCCTCCCCCGTCATCAAACGATTTCGGCTTGTGCTGCAATGCATCGCCTGCAAAATCAAACCATTGCGGCACTGCTTCGCGAACAGCCTCGACATACTCGCGCATCTCCGGCAACTCGTTCTGCATGCTCAATGCAAGCAATCCGCCGATGCAGGCACACGATGTCCACCAGTTGTGCCCCATTGAGTTGAGCGAATGTATGCGCGTCGGCTCCAGAACCCAGTCACCAAGAAGAGGATCAATAGCGATTCTTTTCATGCCCTGCGCTATCACCCTCCGTTCCGACGCTGTAAGCCGGTCGTAAATGGCATCGTATGCGAGAACAACCTGAAACGACTTGTGCGCCATCTGCAATTCCGAGTTCCACGCAGGAGTACGGGCAAGCATTTCGCTGTCTCCCCAACTGACAGTGTTCGTGGCAATGTCGATAAGCATCGACTTGAGTTTGTCGGCATATTGCACACTGTCCGTCATCTGATACGCAAGAGCCAGATAATACATCTTGCGTATGTCATTCCGTTTCAACAGTCCGTCGGCCGTCTGTTTGATTTCCTGCCATCCGTTCGCCATCAGAGAATCTTCCGAAACGCGTTTCCTTGCTTCTTGGATGCGTTCTTGGGTGAACAACAACGACGGATGTTTAATGGTCTGCGCCAATGCGCCCATACTGCACAGCGCAGCAAGGGCAAGCGGTAAAAAGATCTTTCTCATATTCATTATATCTTTTATAATATAATACGAATTACGGCAGAGAAACACTTAGAAACTGTTCTCGATTTCACTCACGGTTGTTTGAAGATTGGCTTCCGACCGTTTCCATAGGCCGGAGAAAAAGCGTTGCGAACCATATGCCCGACGGGAGACTTGATGGAAACGGACAAAGCCCAACGCCATATGTCCGGAGGACAATCATTTCAGCCCATAAGCTTCGGTACAGCCTCTTGGTTTGCTCTGTTTTTACGGTTTATACGCATCGTCTCAAATGCGTCTGTAAATTTATGTGTTCCTCCTCTTATTTTCCATTATTTTCCGCTGTTTTTTCCCAGAAAAAGTAAACAAGCATCCTTTTATGCACTTCCGGCAGTTCACTGTGTTCTGCTTGTGTATTCACAGACTCCTCCGTCGCTGCGCGCCACCTCCCCTAACTTAGGGGAGGAGCCAGGTTACCTTGCTCGCTGGATTTACATCAGCAATCATACTAGGCTCCTCCCCTAAGTTAGGGGAGGTGGCGCGCAGCGACGGAGGAGTCTGTGAATACACAAGCAAAAGCAGTTGATTTTTTAGAAACATGTTTCCTTTCTTTTTGACACAAATCCCACCCATAGCAAACGGAACTTTATTAACATAATTAAGATTCGTTTACATCTTGTCAATCGTTGAATTTTTGAAGTTTTACCGATAAAAGTTTGATAATCAAGAAATTACTACTTTAGTAAAACGATTCAGTTTTAGGTACAAGAAGTACAGGTTGTGACAAAATAGGATATACTGATAATCAGCGAGTTATAAAATTACTTGCCCAATATTCTTGTTTTTCGCCACCAAAATCCATCTTTGTTTTTCGTGACATTGAAAAATCCGATTTAGACTTTTTAAGAAATTAATTTAGTCAACACTCAATTTCAGCCCGAAAAACGGATATTTTCAAACTCGTTCACCTTGAAAATAAATTTTGTTCACCTTGAAAAATTTTTTACAAGGCACTTTAAAACAATTTTCAAGGTGAACGAAATTTATTTTCAGCGTACTCTTTTTTGAGACGAAGCACGCGAGAATGTGAATAAATGTATCTTTTCAAAACGCAAATTGTATTATTTTTACATTTGGTCTTCAAGGCCTGAAAACAGCCTTAGAATCGCGCAGATGCAACTTTGGTAAGCTTCGGCCGATTTTACGCGATTATCGGAGCCTCGACTTTTAACATTTCAGATTGTCAGAAAAAGCCTGTAATTTATGACAAATAGATAGCACAAAGAGGAGACAACCAAGCTGATAGACAAGGATGTCAGGGCTTATGAAAAGACATCAGGGAATAGCGAAACTCTCCGATGAGCATTTTTAAGGTGACACGATGACGAAGTCAGGAAAAATGCAGCGTTCTGTACGGAAGTTTCTACTGTGGGACACAAAACTGTATTCTGTATATAAAGTGGCATCATAGAGTTGTCTTTTGGTTTCAAGCAGATGTATTCGCTGTGAATACATCTGCTTGAAACCAAAAGACAACTCTGTGGATACACAAGCTTAACTTTGGCTCTTACTTCTCTAATGCCTGACGGATTATGTTTACAGCCTTGCCGTGATCAGCCATGTCATTACACAACGAATATGAACCGTCTTTTTGAATAAGAACATATGAAGGAATATAAGGAATGCCGAACTTACGGCACACGCTGTTCCACTGCCGCGCGTTCATACGGTAGTGGTGCCCACGGATGTCAGAAATCATCGTGAGCCATGTCGCTTCAGGCGAACTGTCACCAGTGAGATAAACGAACATCAAATTCTCGTCCTTCAACTCATCATCTTTCATCGGCTCCATCGACCTGATGGCGGCTCTGCACGGACCACACCATGTAGCCCAGAAATCGACAAGAACGACCTTGCCCCGGTAGCGTTCGGCTATAGCATCGAAAAGTTCATCGTCTGAAACATCAGGAAGGTCGCAGAGCATATACCCAATCTTGTTCTTGCTCGCTTCAGTCTTGGCTATGACGTCAGTCTGCAAACGGTGGCACACCTCAGAGAAAAACGGATGTTTCAAAGATATCCAGCAAAAACGCGATGTGGCATGCCGACCACACGGGCTGACAAACAGCGACAAGTTATAGAAAATCTTACCTATATAAAAAGGATTGAAAATTGAAGAGCGCTTGTCTTGGCACCTTCAATTTTCAATCCAGGAAAAAACTGTTTTACTTCGCAATGATGAGGAAGTAGTTTTTCTTGCCTTTCTGCACAAGCAGATATTTGCCGTCAAGAAGATCGGAAAGAGTGAAAACACGATCGGCAGCATCGAGTTTCTCTTTGTTTACACTGATGCCTCCACCCTGTACAAGTTTGCGCATTTCGCCTTTTGAAGAGAATATGGCAGCCTTGTCCGTGCAGAGATCAAGCGCCTTGACTCCGGCAGACAGTTCGTCTCTGCTCACTTCGTAATGAGGCACACCGTCGAACACATCGAGCAATGTCTGTTCATCGAGCTTCAGCAAACTCTCCTTTGTTGATTTTCCGAAAAGGATGTCAGATGCTTCCACCGCCAGATTATAATCTTCCTCGGAATGCACCATGACAGTAACCTCTTTTGCAAGGCGCTTCTGAAGCACACGCAATCCGGGGTCGGCATCCTGTTCTGCTATCACAGCATCGATTTCTTCTTTGGTAAGCGAAGTAAAAATCTTGATATACTTCTTCGCATCTTCATCGGGCACATTGAGCCAGAACTGATAGAACGCGTATGGAGATGTGTACTTGCGGTCGAGCCAGATGTTTCCCTTCTCGGTTTTACCGAACTTGCGTCCGTCGCTCTTGGTCACGAGAGGACAGGTCAGCGCAAAGCACTCATTTCCATTGATACGGCGGATAAGCTCGGATCCGGTAGTGATATTACCCCACTGATCCGCCCCGCCAAGCTGGAGTTTACAGTTCTTGTGCTCGTTGAGATACAGGAAGTCGTAGCCTTGTATGAGCTGGTAAGTGAACTCGGTAAAGGACAATCCGTCACGCGCTTCGCCATTGAGACGCTTCTGCACAGAGTCCTTCGCCATCATATAGTTCACAGTGATATGCTTGCCTATATCGCGCGCGAAATCAAGGAATGAAAAATCTTTCATCCAGTCATAGTTGTTCACCAGCTCAGCCTTGTTCGGTGCATCACTCTCAAAATCAAGAAATTTGGCAAGCTGCGCCTTGATACAAGCCACATTGTGACGGAGCGTCTCTTCGTTGAGCAAGTTTCTTTCCTGACTCTTGCCCGAAGGGTCGCCAATCATACCTGTTGCACCACCCACAAGAGCGAGCGGCTTGTGTCCGCAACGCTGAAAATGACGCAGCATCATTACACCGCACAAATGACCGATATGCAGTGCGTCTGCTGTCGGGTCAATGCCGAGGTATGCTGTCACCATCTCTTTGGAAAGCAACTCCTCTGTACCCGGCATCATGGTATGAATCATGCCGCGCCACTCCAGTTCTTCAATAAAGTTGTTCATATTTCCCTGTTCTATTTTTATTACACTTATTATCTCTTTTACCGAATTGTCGGATTTATGGACAAAGGTACGGCTTTTTGCACTGAAAATTGAAGATTGAAGATTGAAAAATGCGAAATACGGGAATTTAACTGTCAGTATATAACGCGGCAGCCATGTTATGTTTTATATGTCCGATTTTTTTGCCGGAGATATTTGCCGGACGCAATAAGGATGACAGACCACAAAACAAGGAATATGCCGGATATATTCTTGCTTGTCAATATTCCGCCGGAAGCAACAACACTCATAAACAAGGCTGTCGGCGGCTCCTGACTTCGTCATCGTGTCACCAAAAAAATTCTCATCGAAGAGTTTCGCACTTTCTTTGATGTCTTTTCATTGCCCTGACATCCTTATCAATCAGCTTGGTTGTTCCATCTTTACACCATCTATTTGTCATAAATTATGGATTTTTCTTGACAATCTGAAAATGTTAAAACCAAGGCACCGCAGAATCGCATAAAATCGGCTGAACCTTACCGAAGTTCCATTTGTGCGATTCTAAGGCCGTTTTCAGGGCTCAATCTTCAAATGCAAAAATAGCATAATTTGCATTTCAAAAAGATACATTTATTCACATTCGCGTGTGTTTCGTCTGAAAAAAGAGTACGCTGGAAATAAATTTCGTTCACCTTGAAAATGGTTTTAAAGTGCCTTGTAAAAAAATTTTCAAGGTGCACAAAATTTATTTTCAAGGTGAACGAGTTTGAAAACGTCCGTTTTTCGGGGTAAAATCAGATGTGGACTATATTTGATTTCTTAAAAAGTTTAAATCGGATTTTTCAATGCCACGAAAAACAAAGATGGGTTTTGGCGGTGAAAAACAAGTATCTTTGACAAGATT
>CAZKOB010000083.1:0-15549 GCA_964554265.1 uncultured Bacteroides sp.
GCAAAGTTAGCGGGTAATAAGAAGCGGGGACAGACGGCTTTTTTCGGATGGATACTTTTGTTTGTTTTTTTGCCTGCGATTTTTCAGTAAAATCTGTTTAATTAGACGTTATGGACATCTGTACCTATTCATATTCATCCGGACTATGCCATATTGATATAGTTGCTTAAAATCTGCCGAGAATCTTATCCATAACCCAATTGGTTGGTGTTGCGCTGACAGAGTTACATTCGCATACCGATTTTCCCTGCAGATGTTCCACCACGGATTTTATCAGAGGAAGTTGTACATATTGCGGATTAGGTATGGATATCTCTTTCTTCCCTTCTTCGGTATATATTTGTATAGGGGCATAGTCAAAAACGGAAAAGCTTATCATTCCTTTTTCGCCAATGACCTCGATTTTATCTGTACGTGCTGACTGATGAGCTACGAAGCACCATGATGCAGATCCTGTCAGACCATTGTCAAACTTGAAACAGGCATTGAATGTGTCTTCAACTTTGTATATTCCAGCCATATTACAGCAGAAACCTTCTGCTTCCGTAATGATACCGAACATATATTGGAGAAGATCTAATTGGTGGGAGGCAAGATCGTAGAAGTATCCTCCTCCTCCGGCGATGTCGGGCTGAAGGCGCCACGGCATATTGGTTTTGTTATAGTCGAGTTCTCTTGGGGGAACAGTAAAACGTATTTGTACAGACAACAGTTTACCTATTTTTCCACCTTTGGTCAGCTCAAGGACTTTCTGGAAATAGGGTAGGTACCGTCTGTAATATGCAACGAAACAAGGCACTCCTGTTTGTTCTGAGATACGGTTTACACGTGCACAGTCATAATAATTAGCTGCGAGAGGTTTCTCTACATATGCCGGTTTGCCTGCACGCATAGCCATTATGGCAAATGTGGCATGTGACGAAGGAGGAGTGGCAATGTATACAGCATTCACGTCAGGATCTGCAACAAGTGCTTGGGCGTCCGTATAGAATTTTGGTATATTATGGCGCTTTGCATACGATTCGGTCTTTTCTCTGTCACGACTCATAACAGCAACGATTGAGGAGTCCTCTATCATGGAAAAAGCTGGTCCGCTTTTTTTCTCTGTGACTTCTCCGCAACCGATGAATCCCCATCTGATATTTTTGTTTTTGTACATATTTTTCTGTTGTTTTTACAATTCTTGTATAATTTGTTTGCCAAATGTTGTTCTGATGCACTTTTTACATTAATAAAATGTAAAAAAAAACATTCTAATTGCAAAAATAGCCTTTTTCTTGTACTTTTGCTAAACGGAAAGAATAAAAATGAAACACTACATGGAAATTCAAGAAGTTATAGACAAGGAAAACGGCGGTGTTGCCGATACGGAGGCTGTCTCCGACAATCTTGAGAATGATGTATTTTATAAGTATAGAGGGATAGGAAAATGTATATCGGACGGTGTGAGTTTCATAACGGATAATTTTTTCCTGTTTGTAAGACAGACCCTTCCTGTGCATATTCTTCTTGCGCTGTTTGGTGCTGCTTGTGCTTATCTGATTTGTGAAATTACTTTGCAAAAGCCTATAGAATCTCTATGTGTTTTTGGATGCATTTCTATAGCTCTGATAGTTCTTGATTCTGTCTTTTCCGGAATCATATTCAGGTTTTTAAAATTGCATTCCAAGAATATGGATGTGAAGAGAATGACATTCAGCGGTTTATATAAATCTGTGTGGAAAGATTCAGCCAAAGTATTAGGCTATAATGTGCTCAATCTGCTGTTTGCCGTTGTGGCATTCGCTCCTTTGAACTTGCTTTATCTGATAAAGCCGGAAAGTTTAGGGATGAAGATAACAATCTTTTGTTTTTTTATCGTCTGGCTTCTTGTCATAGTGGTGGCAAGTTTCCCATATCAACTTTCATTGCCGACCTTGATATTAGGAAAGAAAAGCTTCTTCAAAGGAATATGGCACGGCTATGCACTTGGAGTGAAGAAGATTGGCAAGGTGATATCGCTTTCGATAGTTGTTTTTATTATCGTTGCATTGATATCTGTATTGTTTTTTGCCCCTGCAATTGTCGTTTTGATGATTCGACATTCAGCATCAATCAGTTTTGCCAATGGTGATGCTGTTTGTTTACCTGATAATTTTGAGTTCTATTCAGCATTGATTTTATTTGTTTCTTCTTTTCTGTTGATTTTTCTTAAATGGTTGTTCCATGTACCGATGGCATATCTTTATGCGTCTATAATTTTTGACATGAAGGAACAAAAGAAGCATGAGTTGCCAATGATTTGATAAAATTCGTAGTTCATAGGATTTTTATTTTGTATGAGAAATAAGAAGAAGCTCCCATTGCTTGAAAATGTGACGATTACGGCTGTTGCTGCAGAAGGAAAAGCTTTGGCAAGAGTGGACGACAAGGTTGTGTTTGTTCCGTATGTAGTGCCGGGTGATGTTGTTGATCTTCAGGTAAAGAGAATGAAAAACAGTTATATGGAAGCCGTAGCTGTAGCCATCAATGAAGAATCCCCGTTGCGTGCAATACCCTTCTGCGAACATTACGGTATCTGTGGAGGGTGTAAGTGGCAGTGTCTTAAATACGAAGAGCAGCTTAAAGCCAAGCAGCAACAGATTGTGGATAATCTTGCGCGTATAGGCAAGGTTAAACTTCCTGACGTCTCTCCTATTCTTGGTTCTGAGAAGACCACATGTTACCGCAATAAACTTGAATTTGGCTTTTCCGACAAGCGGTGGCTGACGGAAGAAGAAGTCAGGAATGATATGAAATATGATCAGATGAATGCTGTCGGTTTTCATATAACCGGTGCTTTTGATAAAATTCTGGACATAAAAAAATGCTGGCTTATGGACGATATCTGTAACCGCATACGTAATGACATTCGTGAATATGCTTTTGCCAACGGACTTGTATTCTATGACTTGCGCAACAATTCCGGATTGCTCCGAAGTATGATGATACGCAATTCTAATACTGGTGAATTGATGTTGCTTCTCCAGTTCCGTATAGAGAATGAAGGTGAGAAAAGGCTGGCGGAAGGCTTGTTGCAGCATCTTGCCGATACATTTCCAGAGGTTACATCGCTACTTTATGTCGACAATCATAAGTGTAATGACACATTTGCTGATCAGGAAATTATAGTTTTCAAAGGGGAAGATCATATTTATGAGGAGATGGAGGGGCTGAGATTCAAAGTCGGTCCTAAATCTTTTTACCAGACAAATACGGAGCAGGCTTACAATCTGTATAAGGTGGCACGTTGTTTTGCTGGGCTTACAGGGAATGAACTCGTGTATGATCTTTATACAGGTACGGGTACTATTGCCAATTTTGTAGCTCGTAGTGCAAAAAAAGTCATAGGTATAGAATATGTTCCGGAAGCTATAGAAGATGCAAAAGTCAATTCCGAAATCAATGGTATAGACAATACGCTGTTCTTCGCCGGTGACATGAAGGACATTTTGAATCGCTATTTTATAGAGGAACACGGTCGTCCGGATGTCATCATTACTGACCCACCGCGTGCCGGCATGCATCAGGATGTGGTCGACACCATCTTGTTTGCAGCCCCTGAACGGATTGTTTATGTAAGTTGTAATCCTGCGACACAGGCGCGCGATCTGCAATTGCTTGACAAAGAGTATAAGATTACAGCTGTCCAGCCTGTCGATATGTTTCCTCATACCCAGCATGTGGAAAATGTTGTGCTGTTGGAAAGAAGAACTTTGTGACATATTGTTCTGATTGTCTTCAGTGCGAGTATATCCGCTCCATTTGGAAACTGCTTTTTGGTCGGAGCGGCATGCTTGTTTGGCAATCAAATGGTGTGTCAATATTTGTCTGTTTTTGTTTTTTATAATCTTTAAATAAAGACATTGTTTTGGAAAGTAAAAGTAAATCATTCTATTATCGGAAAGTAGCCAACCAGTATACGGATTACATAGTGAAGGAGCCTTGTGAACTTATGGCATTTCTGATGAAAACTATTTCTGGTGTCAGCAGAACAAAAGTGAAGGAATATCTCAGCCAAAAAATGGTATATGTAGACCATCGTATCATAACTCAATATAATGCTCCTCTTGTCAAGGGGCAGCTTGTGCAGATATGCAAGAGAGGCAATAAACACTCTTTCAGCAGCAGATATGTCAAGATTGTGTATGAAGACGCTTTTATGCTTGTTGTGGAGAAAGAGAGGGGCATACTTACCAATGCGCAACCGGGACAGAAACAGAGGACAGTAAAGAATATTCTTGATGAATATGTGAAGCATCAGAACCGTACTATGAGTGTGCATACGGTACATCGTCTTGACCGCGAGACTTCAGGGCTTCTTCTTTTTGCCAAGCGTCGTGATGTGCAGCAGATGTTTGTTGAAAATTGGAAGGACATTGTGACAGACAGAAGGTATATTGCCGTTGTACAAGGAGAGATGGAAAAAGATTCCGGTACTGTTGCTTCATGGCTTAAGGACAACAGGATGTTTGTGGTATATTCAAGTGTGCGAGATAATGGCGGACAGTATGCCGTTACGCATTACCGTACATTGAAGCGCGCCAACGGATTTTCGTTGGTCGAACTTCTGCTTGAGACCGGAAGAAAGAACCAGATACGTGTACACATGCAGGATTTGCATCATCCCATTGTCGGTGATACGAAATATGGTTGCAATGTAGACCCGATAGGCAGAATTTGTCTTCATGCTTTCCGCCTTGAGTTTATCCATCCTATTACGAAGGAGCATCTTAAATTTGAAACTCCATTCCCTGCCGATTTCTGTAATTTGTTGTCTGCAAGTAAGTGAAACTGACATTTTGAGAAAACAGAGATTTTTGATTTGAAATCTAAAGATTCAATTAAAAATCTCTGTTTTTTCTTTTTTTATATCTTATTGGGCTTTGTCTGAAAGAGAAGCCTTTCTTTCAATGTTATTATGCCTTACAATTGTGATTCTGTAATCTTTAGCCTTTATCGTCAGGTTCTGCCAATCTCGCGTCTGTCATATTGCTAACCTTGCTTCTTTTGCCGACTTACGAAAGTATTCGGATGCGAGTTGCTGAAATGCAGCGAATAGGAATTTAGGGTTATAGCATAAAGTGAGCAGTTCTCCCGGAAGCAGAATATGAAATAGAAGGAGTGCATATCAAAATTCTTCTGGTTCAGTAGAAAGTGATGTCAGTGATGACCTGTGCTTTGATATGTTCGTTCAGCCTTCTTGTCAGGCTGGCGCGCGACATACTCAGCTCTTGTTTCAGCACTGAAGATTTAATCTGTACATACAGTGTCTGGTTTTTGATGAATATGTCACCTGTATATTGAGCTATACCTTGTCCCATAACCTCTTTCCATGACTCTATCAGCCTGTATTGATTGAACGGTGTTTCCAGTCCTTCCTGTCGCATGAACTGGCTTATTATCGCTCCTAATTGTTCCGCATTGCAATGGCGCATAATTTGATATTTTTTTGCTGTTGTTACTTATTCGATTGTAAAGATACGTGTTTTTGTTGTTGTCTCATTCTTTCTGAAAGCTAAAAAATGAACTGCACCCCAAAAGTTGGACACAAAACTTTTGGGGTGCATTATGTATAGACACCACACATTTGAAGAAAGAGACGGCAATGTGCCCGATGAGGCTGGGGAGCGACAGGCGATATAGATTTCCGAAGAAGGTATGCAGAAGCTGGACAGAACATTCCAAAAGTTGCGGATTATAAGAGGCAAATATGAAAGAGCCATATCAAAACTCCATCTTTCGGGGTTATGATATGGCTCTTTTATGTCAATGAGGGTTGCTGTGTTTCAGCTTAAAACTTCATTCCCATTAAAACAGAGTTTTGCCATACCCTCTTTTTAACAATATGTAGCCTGTGATAACATCCACTTTCATTTCTCTTTCATGAGACTCCTATTATATAATAGGAAACTGTTTTGGCTTCCGCTGTAGATGCTTTTGTATAAAACGGTATATTTTGGGACCGGCTGCACCGGAAACATGAAATCACCCTTCTGAAAAGTCAAATTCACTGTACTATTTTTTATAATCAGCACTGCTGATTATAAAAACTGCACTGCTGATTGTATAATCTACACTGCTGATTGTAAAATCAGCAGTGTAGATTTAAGAAAACTGTGCAGTGAATTTGACTTTTCTGTGGCCTGTCATGAGATACGAGAAACCATATTTTTTGATGTACACAAGCAAATCGAGTTTTGTTGTTTGCTTTTTCGGCAGATGTCAAGTTTTGTCAGGTGGTTTTTGGGGGAGGGGAGCTGTCGTCTTCACAGACTCCTCCGTCGCAAGCTTCCCCAATTGTTCCTATTCCGCAATTGCCCCTAAGTTAGGGGAAGTGGCGCGATAGCGACGCAGGAGTCTGTGAATGCACCAGCTTAAAACCATGAGAGGAATCTATGAATGTCATATTCTAAAATCCGGAAAAATAAATTTCAAAATGATGATTTTGCGATTTTTATGGTGGATTATCAAGATAAAACAGTATTTTCGTAGCGAATAACACTATAAAATATGAAGCTGAATAGAATTAGAGCAGTATTGGATGGCAAGAGCATAAGCCAAAATCAATCTCATCTGTTTTTGCCGGAAAAAGTAAGCCGGTTGGTTCTAATGTGATATTTCAGACGAAGGCGGTAACAATATAGAAACAAGGCATAATGGATAAGAAAAAAATAAAAGACATTGCACTGTCGATAGAAATCTATGTTAAGGAAAATATAATAGACAACTATTCAGACATGATAAGTGGCTGTAGTGATTGCGACAGAATTTCATATAACCTTAAGCAGCTGGAAAACAGAAGTAAGGAATTTCATAATCCGTCTTTTGTCGTTTTGGTTGTCGGTCCTGTAAAATCAGGAAAATCGACCTTTGTCAATCTTGTGGCGAGGAATTATGTCAGCCCGACACATTTCTTGGAATGTACGGTTCGCCCTTCTCTTATTTCAGCGGGCAAAGAAGAGAGCTTGACCGTTTACCGTTCAAAAAATCCAAAACACAAGGAAGAGCAAATCAACAGCATCATAGATTGCATAAACGGACTGAACGGCAATGGTGCCATTGCGGATGTTTACAAAGAGGAATACGCTTATACGGAGGAGAATGTAGACAGATATATCAAACTTGACCCTATTTCTGTTGCTAATGATGATATATTGCTGACTTCGATAAAGACACACGGAGGAAAGCTTTTGCAAGAACATGTATATCTGGTCGATATGGCAGGATTCGATGGAGCAAATGTAAACTTTGATGCTCCGGCTTACAAGGCCATTATTGAAAGAGCCGATTTGGTGGTCTTCGTGCAAAGTTCCAATTCCGCCATATCAAAGGTGTCGACGTCATTCTTTGAGTTGCTCCAGTCGAAGAATCATTCTGTGCCGGTATGTCTGGTGCATAATGTTTTTGAATCGGTTTATTGGAGAGATGACGAATCGAAAAAAAAGGACATCGAGGAGCAAAAAGAGTATGCCGTATCGCAAATCAAATCGAAGTACAAACTTGTCTTGGATTCAGACTGTGCATTCAATCTCAATTTGGGGAAGGTGTATGACTGGAGGAAAGGAAGGTATGTGGCCGAAGCCAGACAGGGATTGGAACAAGAAGCCGTGCGTTTTGAGGAAGCGGAAATGGCCATGTATGAATTGTTCCGTAAAAGGGAATCCATACGTCTGGTAAACTGTATTTCCCGAACAAAGATTCAAAGGGACATTCTGTTGGTTGAAATAGAGAGACTTATAGACAAACAAAAGGCAATATCCGCCAAGTATGATGACATTAAGGAGTCGTTTGAGTTGTTGAAGAAGACACAAATAAACGAACCGTTGGATGTGTCGATAAAGCAGGAAGAACTGGTTGCAATTGTAGGGACCGAATACAGCATTGTAAAGAAAGAGCTGGAAGTCAGAGGTGAGAGGGCGAAGTTCAAGACTTTGGAGGCAAGAGATTATGTGAACAAATTCTTGTTGAAGATACGGGAGGAAATAACAAGATTGCTGAACCAACGTCGCAAAGAAATATCCGGCATCAGAAATTGCGAGGAAATCCAGAAATGGATCTCCTCTATTCTGAACAATTCGGCACAGTATGTTTCCGGACAAATCGTGTCTTATGATTGCAAAATTGAAGACAAGGAGGTGGATTTTGAACATGGAATCAATGTGGAGCAACTGGTTGCATTTAAGAAGGGATGGAGTAGACATAGTATAGATGAACTGCATAAATATTTAAGTTATGTGGCTGAAACCTTTTGCGGATTTAACACGGGGGCTGATGTGATAGTAAAGGGATACATAGAAAAGACTTTGTATCCGCAGTTGTTGGAAATGCTTACTGATACAAAGCAGCAAGTGGTGGCTAAGTTGATTGATGACATCAATATGGAAATAGAACGTCTGAAACAGCTTTCGCTCCAGACTGTTATTTCAGATTACGATAATTTTCAGATACATCTGAAAATGTTGTGTGAACTGAGAGATAATGTGGAAACTCTAAATATTCAGATCGATGAATAGGAACTTGTTTATAATAGTAGGTGTTTTCTTGGCTGTCGTTGCTACAATGCTGGCAGGAAACATAATTGTCATTGGTGACAAGATTGGCAGAATGACGCATGTATATGTAGAATATTCTTTTTATGTGTTGCTGCTGATTTTAGTTGCGATATACTTGATCAGGCCCATAGTCAGGGTGCATCGTGCACCAGAAATTCCCAGATTATCGGTAAACGGCATGTCCGATGCTGAACAACTGAGGAAGTTTGCCCGGTGTCTTGCCAACCACTGTGATTATATTCAGGACAAAGAACTGAGAAAAAGCCACCGCGACAAACTGATGAGCAGCATAAGATTCCATTCGGCAGATGTAGAACCGTTGAAGGTGATTGTATCGAAAGAAATTGCTTTGCGTATGGATGGATGTAAGGAACTTAATGTTTTGGGGATAGACAACCGAATCAAAGAATGGGGCAAAACCGTTTTTATGATTACAGCTATGTCGCAAAACAGCAAGTTTGATGCCATTGCCGTGTTGCTGATGAATTACAGGCTCATTGCGGATATTGTTTTGGCAAGTGGTTTCAGGCCGACGAAACCCCAGATGTTCAAGCTATATGTGAAGGTTCTGACAACGACTTTAATTACTTATTGCACATCGCAGGTTTTTACTGATATTGATGGCATCGCACCTTTTGATTTCGGAGACAATGTTTCCGCAGACGATGCTGTGGATACGATGTCTGATGTAGATATTGATATCGATACCGATATGGGGAGTAGTGGATTTGCCGGCATTATAGAGTCGCTTCGTAAGATTCGGATTCCGGGAATTGTTGTCGGTTCATTGGCGGATGGCTGTGTCAATGCCTTGATGACACTGAGAATTGGTTATGTGACCAAAGCCTACCTGACGGAAGGAGCCGGTGCATTGAGCGGAACACGGAATAAGCGTAAAATCAAACGGCTGGCCTTGAAAGAATCATTCAAATCGCTTCCTTCTGTTATGATGTCTGGCAGCACCGCAATCGGCAAGGCTATAGCTGATTTTATGAGTAAGATATTTAAGGGCGATGCTTCCTGTACTTAAGGAAAGATGAACTTATAAGGGCAGACTGTAATAGAAAAACAAGTCGGCGGATGCATAGAAACAACGATTCAAGTGAATTAGAATTGTTTGATTTTTAACAGCGTCCCGGTCTTAGCGGACCTTTATACCGTCATACCATCTGCTTTGTCATAATTTACGGGCTTTTTCTGACAATTTGAAATGTTAAAATCAAGGCCTCGCAGAATCGCATAAAATCGGCCGGACCTTGCCGAAGTTCCGTTTGTGCGATTCTGAGGCCGTTTTCAGGACTTGAATCCCCAATGTGAAAATAATACAATTTTCGCCCCGAAAAAATACGTTTATTTACATTTTGTGTATCTCGCCTGAAAAAAGAGTACGCCGGAAATAAATTTTCAAGGCCTCAAACTCGTTCACCTTGAAAATAAATTTCTTTCACCTTGAAAATGTTTTTAAAGTGCCTTTTAAATAAATTTGGTTCACCTTGAAAATTCAGGTTTAGTGTACTCTTCTTTCAGGCAAGGTACGTGTGAATGTGAATAAATGTTTCTTTTTCGAGTGAAATTTGCGTAATTTTAATATTTTGGATTCAAGGTCTGAAAACGGCCTTAGAATCGCATAAATGGAACTTCGGCAAGGTTTGGTCAATTTTATGCGATTCCCGGAGGCTTGAATTTTAACATTTCAAATTGTCAAAAAAGCCTATAATTTATGACAATCAGATGCGATGAGATTTTTTTTCGTGACACAATGACAAAGTCTGGATACAAGAACTTGCAAGATTACTAACTTTCCATAGGACTTTCTTAAACCGAACTCGCGTATTTTTGAAGAAATATTTATCTTGAATTTCTGAAATAAGATATTTTTGTGTAGGTTTGCAAGGAGAAAAAACAGATAATCATTTTAATACCAACTGAAAGTCATGGCAATAGTAAAACCATTTAAAGGAGTAAGACCTCCGAAAGAACTTGTTGAGGATGTTGAATGCCGTCCTTATGATGTGCTCGATTCAGAAGAGGCGCGTGCCGAGGCTGGAGATAACGAGAAGAGCCTGTATCATATCATCAAGCCGGAAATCGATTTTCCTGTAGGGACGAGCGAATACGACTCTTGTGTATACGAACGTGCGAAGGAGAATTTCAAGAAGTTCCAGCAGAACGGCTGGCTTGTTCAGGATGAGAAGGAACAATACTACATATATGCTCAGACGATGAATGGGAAGACTCAGTATGGTCTCGTCGTAGGAGCTTATGTAGATGATTATATGAATGGGGCCATAAAGAAGCATGAGCTGACTCGTAGCGACAAGGAGGAAGACCGCATGAAGCATGTCCGTGTGAACGATGCCAACATTGAGCCTGTGTTCCTTGCATATCCCGACAATGCTGTTATCGACTCTCTTGTTGCCCGGTATGCTGCGTCAGAGCCTGAATATGATTTCATTGCACCTGTTGACGGTTTTCGTCATCGGTTGTGGGTGGTAAGCGATGATGCTGACATCAGGACGATAACCGGACAGTTTGCGGATATGCCTCATATGTATATTGCTGACGGCCACCACCGCTCGGCCGCCGCCGCTCTTGTCGGTGCAGAGAAGGCAAAGATGAATTCTGAGCACAAGGGCGATGAAGAGTACAATTATTTCATGGCGGTGTGCTTCCCTGCAAGTCAGCTGACAGTGCTTGAATACAACCGCGTAGTCAAGGATCTTAACGGAATGTCTGCATCCGAATTTCTTGCCGCTCTTGGAAAGAATTTCAGTGTGGAGCCTAAAGGTTGCAATGCTTACCGCCCGGCAGAGCTTCATGAGTTCTCTTTGTATCTTGAAGGGCAGTGGTATTCTCTGAAGGCCAATGCCGGCACTTATGATGACAACGACCCTATAGGGGTGCTCGATGTGTCGATTTCTTCTCGACTGATTCTTGACGAACTTCTTGGGATAAAAGATTTGCGGCGCGATAAGCGTATAGACTTTGTCGGTGGTCTGCGTGGGCTTGATGAACTTAAAAGAAGGGTGGACAGCGGTGAGATGAAAGCGGCATTGGCTCTTTATCCTGTCAGCATGAAGCAGATTATGGATATTGCCGACAGTGGCAACATCATGCCTCCTAAAGCCACATGGTTTGAACCGAAACTGCGCTCTGGGCTTGTAATTCATAAACTCAGCTGATGGACAGTTATTTGACTGTTGCGAAAACTTCCGAAGGAATCTATACGGAGAAACGAAGCAAATTCCTTGCTTTTGCACTCCATGTGGAGACGTTGGATGAAGTTAAGGGATATCTGGCTGAATATCAGAAGAAATATTACGATGCCCGCCATGTCTGCTATGCATACATGCTTGGTGCGGAGCGTTTGGATTTTCGTGCCAATGACAATGGTGAACCGTCCGGTACGGCAGGAAAACCTATTCTCGGGCAGATAAATTCAAAGAATCTTACCGATATTCTTGTCATTGTCGTACGTTACTTTGGAGGCATTAAGCTTGGGACAAGCGGCCTGATTGTCGCTTATCGTCTTGCTGCGGCAGAGGCTCTCTGTGCTGCAGAGATTGTAGAGAAGACTGTAGACGAGGATTTGGCCTTTTTCTTTGAATATCCCTTTATGAATGATGTCATGCGTATTGTGAAGGAAGAGAATCCGAAGATAGTGGATCAGGGTTATGATACAGACTGTTCGATGACGCTTCGGATACGTCGGGACAGTATGCCACGTCTGCGTGAAAGACTTGAGAAAGTGGAAACTTTGAGATTTGTTTGATTTTTGTAATGTTTCAAGGTGCGCTCCAAAATTGAAAAATCACACTTTTTGGGCCTCCCAAACGCTTCGCAAGATAGCATTGGGAGGCTTTTCGGGAATTCTGACTGCCCCTTTTTTGCAACCAAAAAGGCCATGTTTAATTGGGTCAAGCTGGTTTGTGCAAGAGCCAATAAGAAATGTACCAAATGCACGAATATCAGTTTGCAGGGAGATTTTTTACATGTTTTCGAATCCGTCTCCGATTATCAAAGTACATATCTATAAAGACAAAAGCACTCCTCCAAACCTATATTCATACATTTGGCACACTCACTTATTATATAGAAAATGTGTTCTATATTTCAAGAACAAACACCTACTTTACTATTCCACATCCTTTTCCTCTTTCTTCAAGCCTGAAGCCTTATTGGCAGTTTTCTTACTCTTTGAATAACGCTTGTTAAGAGCCAATACAACTTCCGCTGTAACATCATAAGCTTCATTGGCATAAAGCACATTGTCTATACCACTGCTTTTGCAAAGAATGAAATCATAGCCCTTCTCTTTTGCATAAGAATCCATGAAATTCTTTATAGTATCGGTAAGAGCCTGCAATTCCTTCTGATATTCTTCCTGAAGAGAATTGGAGAGACGCGCCTGCAAGTCCTGTACATCCTGCTGCAACTTTGCCAATCGTGCCTGCTCATTATTGTACTGCTCCTGCGTCAACATGTTTGATTGCGCCTTTCTCTGGAAATCTTGTACCTGATTCGCAAAGTTCTTTCCTCTTTCGTTTATTGTAGATTCTGCATTGGTCTGCTTTTTCTGAAAATTATCACTGACATCTTTATACAACTCATATTGACTTGTCAGCGTATCTATAAGCACATACGCGATCTTCGGTCCACCATTCTCCGCTGTTTTCACAGGCAATGATACAGATGATTTAGAATTTTCTCCATTGTTGCCACTACATGCAACTATAGCCACAACCACAAGCGCAAGAAATCCCTTGCGAACAAATCTAATCTTATTCATTCTACTATATTTATTTTATTTCTTTTGATTCAGTTCTTTCCTTTACTGCAAATCTGCTGCCTTTACGCATGGCATAATCCTGACTCTGCACACAAGTAATTCCTCTTCGTCTCATGGCACTATTGCCCGAAACATGGGTATTAGGAAAACGTCCGTTTCTTTTGACAAGAATCTTCAGACATAATAATCCCATACAGAAAGCTATTATTAACACGCAAATAAGAAATAGTTCAAACATTCTTTATTATTTTTGTATGCCAAATCAATATTTAACAGAGCAAAGCCACACAGCTAAATCTTTTCAAATCCTCTGTTTTATGTGGCAAATATAGCAGTTAAATGTAAGGAAGCCGAAATACAGCATATTTTTTAACTTTATTTATAACGACAGTATTAACATTTAATCGATTTATGGAACATATAGAATTAAAACCACGCGAAGTATTTGATTTTTTCAGTCAGATAAACAAAGTTCCGCGTCCCTCCAAGCATGAGGAGAAAATGATTGAATTTCTTTGTGCGTTTGCCGATTCCTACAAACTTGAATGCAAGACAGACGAAGCAGGCAATGTATTGATAGGCAAACCGGGCACAAAGGGATATGAGAACAGGGAGACTATCGTGTTGCAAGCCCACATGGATATGGTATGTGAGAAGACGACTGATACGGATATCGATTTCTTGAAGGACCCTATCCAAACGTACACAGACGGCGAATGGCTTCGTGCCAAAGGTACAACCCTCGGAGCAGATGACGGCATAGGAGTAGCTATATGCATGGCTCTTCTTGCATCCGACGAAATAGAACACGGACCTATACAATGTCTGTTTACCCGCGATGAAGAAACAGGGCTTACCGGAGCTTTTGCCATTCAGCCGGGATTCATGGGCGGAAAGTTTCTGATAAATCTCGACAGCGAAGATGAAGGGGAGATTTTTGTAGGTTGTGCCGGAGGAGCCGGAACGACAGCCAAGTTCAGTTATCACACTGTTCCTGTTCCCGAAGGATACTTCACACTCCGCATCAGTATCGACAAATTGAAGGGTGGACATTCCGGAGATGATATAAACAAATGTCGTGCCAATGCCAATAAGCTGCTTGCACGTTTCCTTTTCTCTTCGATCGCCAAATACGACCTTTATATGCTCGACATCAAAGGCGGCAACCTTCACAATGCTATTCCACGCGATGCTTCTGCTCTCGTTGCAATTCCTGCTAACGAGAAAGAAAATATCAGAATCGATTTCAATTTGTTTGCTTCTGAAATAGAAGATGAATTTCACAAGACGGAGACCGGAATCGTATTCAATATGCAAAGCGAAAAGGCCGAAACGGATGCAATGGACCGTAATACGGCAACACGCCTGATATCGTCACTTCAAGCGGTGCACAACGGCGTACTTGAAATGAACCAAGATATAGAAGGCCTTGTCGAAACAAGTTCCAACCTTGCAAGTATCAGGATGGGAAATGGGACTGTAACAATTGTTACCAGCCAGCGCAGCTCCACTTTAAGTTCCCGTGAAAATGCATGTGCAACAGTGCGTGCTGCATTCAGCCTTGCCGGAGCAGAAGTAGAAACAAGCGAAGGTTATCCGGGATGGAAACCTAATCCCAAATCTGAGATACTCCGAATTGCAACAGAAGCATACAAGAAGCTATTTGGCAAAGAGCCTAAAGTCAAGGCCATACATGCAGGATTGGAATGTGGGCTGTTCAGCGAGAAATATCCTAATATGGATATGATAAGCTTCGGCCCTACCCTGCGCGGTGTTCACTCACCGGACGAAGCCCTTCTTATTCCTACTGTCGACATGGTATGGAAACACATATTGGAAATCCTTATAAATGTGCCGGAAAAACAGTAAAGGATATATCTTAAAAGAAATCCCTTATGAATCATTCGTCAAATATCCGATGAATGAGTTCATAAGGGATTTTTCTCTTCTTACTCACTTCATCATTGTGTCGCCCGACATAATGACAAAACGAGGAGGTTGTTCTTGGGTCTTTGCACAGGTGGCGTATTCGACAACTTTTTCCGGTGAATATGCGATCATTCTCAGTGACATTTCTTCTTTCTTTTTGACACTAAGTCCATCCATAGCAGACGGAAATTTATTAACATAATTAAGGCTCTTCCTGAATTTGGAGTGATAAGATATGTATAAAAAAGAAGCAAACAG
>CAZKOB010000084.1:0-15426 GCA_964554265.1 uncultured Bacteroides sp.
GTAACTCGTTGATTTTCATTCTGCACTATGTGGCGGCGCAAAAAAGTGATGAAGTCAGGAAGGTTCGGATGTTTCGAAATTCGTCACCTAAGATTTGACGCATCTGCGCTTGTTCCACACCATGCTCTCTGCAATACTTGTTGAATGAACACGGTTGTACTTCTGTGGCGCACAGATTCTTGAACGATAAGAAAACCTGCCTGTAATGTTCTTTTTTGTCCATAAAACTAATTTTATGGCAAAGGTAGAACGATTACAGGCAGGTTTCAAGATGCTACCGCGGACGGTTGTACATACCGAGGAGTACGACGAACACCGACAATACACCGGACAATATGGGGCGGTTGATAAAGGTCTGCAAGTTCATCGTGAAACGTTTTTAGCGGTTGTACTTTCGGTTATTTCCGTTCCTTCGCGCAACAATCCCGCGCCTTCAGTCACGATTTTGTCGCCGGCTTTCAGACCGGATAGAACAATGTATTCCCTGCCATTGACGATGTCCTCCACTTCGACGGACACAGAGACGGCACGCCCGTCCACGACCTTATAGACGGATGTACGGTTTTGAATTTCGTAGGTGGCTGTCTGAGGGATGACGACGCAGTCTGTTTTTTCCGATGAAACGAGCACCGTACCTGTGCTGCCGTCATACAATATTTTATCGCGGTTGGGGATTCTTGCCCGAACATTGATGGTTCCAGTCCGGGCATCGACCGTACCGCTGACGGCATCGATGACTCCGTTTACAACCGGGGTCGCTCTATTGGCGGAACGGAAAGTGATTTCCTGCGTTCCGAGCCTTGCGTTCCTCGCCAGCTCGTCGTTCTCCGAAACGGAAAAGTAGGCGAACATCTCTTCCGTGTCTGACACGCACACTAACGGCTCGGCAATGTTCCTGTCCACCAATGCGCCCACCCGGTAGGGAATCATGCCTGCCACACCGTCCACCGGACTTTTCACCTCGGTATAGGATAATTCCGTCCGGGCGTTGTCGCACTGCGCCTGCATCTGTTCGAGTGTCGCTTCGGCTGCTTTCAGTTCGTTCTTTGCAGTCTGCAATTCATAATCGGAAATGACTTGTTCTTTGAATAGCATTTCCTTGCTGTCGAGTGTCAGACGTGTCGTAGCCAAGCGTGCCTCGGCTTGCGACACGTTGGCGGAAGCGGTTTTTAATGCAGCAAGATAAGGGGCTTGATCAATGATGAACAAGATTTGACCTTTCTTTACGCAAGCCCCTTCTTCTATGCAAATCTGTGTGACAAGTCCGCTGCATTGCGGGCGTATTTCCACGCTTTGACGACCTTTGAGGATTGCCGGATACTGAACTTGTACCGTCCTGCTGTCGGGAGCGAGAATCTCCGTCGGGTAATACTTGGGAGCTGTATTTCCCTCTTTCTCATCCTTGCATGAGGAAAGTATCAAAAGGAGTACGGCCGCTCCGACAAATCTGAAATAGATACGATTATTCATTGCCATAAACTTTGTAATCAATTATTTGAATGCAAAGTTACCGCAATGAGACCTACATTATATAAGAGTTGGCATTAACACGGAAAAGTACCTCCTGAAAACGAAAAGAGGGTGTGCCGAAATTCATTTTTTTGAAAAGATGAACTTATAATTTGAAATTAGAACATCCTAAAAGACTAAAGAAAGGGGCATATCATTACTCAATACAGAGCTTGATACGCCCCTATTTAAGTATTGTAGTTACAATCTGTAACTTTTGGGAGTAGTCATTTTCATTTTGGAACACCCTCCATCAAAGGGGGGGAACTCTTCAACGACCCATGCTTTGAACTCCATTGCTCGGTTCTTACTGATGTAAATCGGTTCAGGCGTCTCTATATTCAGTTTCACCAGCAGGCGGCTATCGAACCAAATGGTGATTTCCTTCACGCTGTCACGTGCGATGATATACTGCTTGTTCGCCCGGGTAAAACGTGAGGGGTTAAGCATCGTCATGATTTGTTCCAACGTCTTGACATACGCATATTGCACACCGTTTTTCAGGCAGACAAGCGTCTGCTTATTGGTCGTGTAGAAACAAGCCACATCGTCAAGTGCTACCGGCAGAAGTTTATCCCGTAAGGGAATCAATATTTTATCCTTATATACCGGTTTGGGAGCCAACTCCATCAGCCGGGAAAGATAGTCGCCCATATCGGCGAGCATCCAGCGGCGAAACTTGTCCAACGCTCTTTGCAGTTCATCGGGTTTGATAGGTTTTAGCAAGTAATCGATACTGTTTACCCGAAAAGCATCTATGGCATACTGGTCGTATGCCGTGGTAAAGACAATCGGTGTCTCAATCTTCATGCGATCGAAAAGCATGAAAGCCGAACCATCGGACAGTTGTATGTCCATGAATATCAGATCCAGTTGCGGATTGTTTTGCAGCCACTCCACAGTCCGGCTCACGCTCTCCGTATTACCGGCAATCTCAATCGTAGGATCTATTGTCTGCAAGGCGTTTACCATATTCTTGTAAGCCGCCGTTTCATCTTCTACTATCAATACTCTCATAGTTTCTTCTATTACCTTAACGGGAGATATACGTTAAATGTGTCACCGTCGGTTTCCACACGGATTTCTTTCTTCATCATCAGTTCAAAGCGGTTGCGCAGGTTCTGCAAGCCGATACCGTTCGTGTTGGGCGGAGCGAGTTTGGGATATACTGGATTCGATATTTCCAGTTCGTCGCCATTCATCCGAATAGTGATATTCATCCGGTGGTCGCTGTCTATCTGATTGTGTACGGTCACGTTTTCCAAAAGCGGCAGCAGTGAGAGTACAGGTAGCATTAGTCCGAGGTCTTCTTCTGGCACTTCAATCGAACAGGTCAGTTTGCCTTCAAACCTCACTTCCATCACGTGCATGAAAGAGCGGATGAATGTCAGTTCTTCACCCAATGACACAATCCCTTTCTTGTCGCTTTGCAGAATATAACGGAAAATGTCCGACAATCTCGTTACATAAAGCAATGTGTTGTCATCATTTTCTCTTCTGATTAACGAGGATATTCCGTTGAGCGAATTGAAAAAGAAATGCGGATTGATCTGGTTGGCAAGGGCATCGCAACGGCTTTGCAGATTCTCAATACGGAGTCGCTCTATCTCCTGTTCCTTCTCCCGCTGGCTGTCATACAGTACCGAAATGTACCCGATGAACGTGCAAAGCAGGCTTGCCACAAAGAACTGGAACAGGAGGATGTTGCCCACATATCCAGTCTGAATGTCCAGCAGTGGCAAGCCATATGACAGCCCGACGAATGCGGCACATCCGATAAGTGTATAAATAAAGTTCCGCCCGAAACGTGCCGTAAACGACATATTGCCAATCTTGCGCACGTTATATCTTAACTGGAAGTAAAACAAGCCGTAGAAATAAATCATGCGGAAAGCGAAGAACGCCCAGAAACCGGGTTCTTCACCGACATTCAGCCGTGCCAAATTCCACGGAATCCACACCACGTTCGGGTATGTGATGAACACCGTGCAGATTAAAGCGACAATCGGCAGTTTTCGCGGTATATAAGAATCCAATACATTCATAATCTGATATTTTCTGCAAAATTACTATATTTATTTGCTGATAGATAATTTTGGAGCATTAAAACGAAAAAAAGGAGACTTAAAAGGAAAATAATCGTATTCATATTTTGCATTAGGAAATGGCATCACCATATATGCTTAATTTAGGGTAGTTTAACCCAATATCGTATTGCTTCCGTATCGATTGGTGTTACTATAAATTTGCGAGTCATATCCCTTTATTCTTTCTGCGAAATCCGCAGAATCCGTACCTAAAAGAAAGTGCCTGAAATGTTTTCTGACAGTTTCCCTCTTCGGAAGCACAACTTTCCCTGTTAATATGAAATAGTCGTTTTGACTTGCGGATGTTGCATAGTTGCTATCTATTTTAAAAAGCTGCCAACCGGATTGGTAACAAGGATGTGGTATGAGTATATGACAGCCACTAATACACTCAACACAAGCGAGTGTTTATCTATAATAAATTCTTCGTTTTGGTTGTATGATATTTATATTAAAATCGGATTCACCTTCATTGTCTCCAAATTAAGGAACAGCCCGTGATGTTCAATCATCCCGTTGCGGAACATCTTCCACAGGATATTGCAACCGAGTTGCGCCAACGTGGAGTTGATGAACAAATCCTGTTTTTCCAACGCCTCCGCCAAGGAGCAGCTCGGTCCTGAATCTGCCTCCTTCACCCTTGCATATTTCACAAACCGGGTAATGACCTTCAACGAATCGACAGTCTTGTACAGCTCGGAAGCGAGCTGTTTTATTCTCTTGGGTATGCTTCCCAACACAACCTGACCCGTGCTTTGGGTGTTCCCGAAATCCATCCAGTAAAGCGGTGTCTCGTAATCACGGTAATTCGAGGCGAGCACGGCTTTCAATACATTCCATAAGTCAAGCCGTGACTTGATGTTGTCGGTACAGGTGACGGTGATATTCGCCATGTCATCCCGTCTGGCATCTTTCAGCACGGTCGGGAAAATATCCGGTACCGCTTTCCAGTCATTGCCGAAGAAATTGTTCACGCGTGTAATCAGGCATTGCGCCTTGTTCAGTCCAAGGTCGGAACAGCCGAAAAGCTGGCGTCCGATGTTGGCATCCGTCACTATGTCCGGGTCATAAAGTGTCACGAACAATCCCGGATGTCCGAGTGCCCGCAATGTCACGTCCAGCCGTGCCAGGCAGGTCAGTACCTGCGAGCCGGTCCCTCCCGCACCAATCAAATTCACCGTGACCGGATGTTGCGGGTTCAGCAGATAGTTGTCTATGTAGTGTACTCTTTTCATTTTAATATATCTTTCAGTTTCAAGTTATTCAAAGGTTTCAGTTCATCGAGGTTGAAAGGCTTGTCCTTTGCCGCTTTCGTTACCAATACCAGGTTGGATCTGGTCGGGTTGCCTCCGTCGCCCAAGTGCGAGAACTCCGTCAGCCAGAACTTCTTCTCCCAATACTCCAACAGTTTTTTGTAGGTCAAATCCCTCGGCTTGTTTATTTTAGCGGATCCCAGACAGACGTTCGCCCCTGTCACGTTGAAGAACGGCGTGGCATAAAGATCCGTCTTTTCCGTCAGCTTCTTGTCCTTGTAAGCGTAGATGCTCAACGAGGTTCCTCCAGCCACGTAAATGACTCCCGGCAGGTTGTATTTCGCATTCTCTATCTGAAGGGATTCCTTGAAGAACATCATCCGTTTTTGCGGAGGATTGTACCAGATATACCTCTCGCTGCCTTTACGCGGGTCGCACCACAGCATATTGGGCGGAATCCTGCCGTATGGCGTGATGCTGTGGCTTTCGGAATAACCGCGCACCAGTTCGTTCATGAAATCCACCGTGACGGGCCGGCCTTCTCCCATCATTCCGTTATCGTCTATATCCCTTATCTCAAAAAATAGTTGTTGTTAGAGGCATAGGAATTGTCTTGCTCGTCTGAATAGGCAATCAACGCCGCCCTCGGATGGAGCAGCGTCCTCAGTTTTTGGGTAAGTTCATTCGTTTCCAACATAATTCAACTGATTAAAGATATGAATTCGTCCGCCCACCGGAAGAGCCGTTTTGGGTAATCGTCCATGCTGAACAGTTCTTCGGTTTCGGGCGACAGGTCGCGGACAGTCACCGGGTGATGTCGTAGGTCTCCCTGCTGTAGGAATTGTAATAGTCAAGGAGATAGTCGGATACGATATCATTGATATCATACACGACCCTTATCTGCTGTTGCAGGTACATCGGGTGGAAGTCTGGGTCTTCCGAGTAATAGGCATCATAAGCATATTGCATGATACCCCGTGCAGGCGTCAGAAACGGGAGACCCCGTTTCATCGCATCGACCAAAGGCTGTTCAAACCCGTTTCGGGGTTCGTATGTATCCAGTGCTTTCGGCAGGTTCTTGTAGTAGGATTTCGATTCCACCCGTTTGAGCAGCCTGCGTATTTTCCCCTCCTGATAGGAGTCCAGCAGTTTCATGCGTTCTTTCCTATCCTCCGGGTCATTGCCGTCATCCTCCGAAAGCATTTCAAACATAAAGTCCGATTCTTCGTAATCCAGGAATGTATCAATGCCGTTTGCTTTCATCAGTTTGTGGATAAAGGTAATGGCAATCCTCCTCAAGACAGGATTGAGCGATTCCAGGAACTTCACCGGAAATTAATACAGCGTAAAACCTCCCCATTTGTGGTATTTCCACAGCCGGAAGAAAAGCCTTCCGGCTTCCTGCTCGATATTGACATGCAGTTCGTCCCCGACAAGCGTGTTCATTTCATCGTACAGATTGGCGATGCCTTCCCCTACACTGTTTCCGGGCGTGTGTATGCCCTCCTTCTGCAACAGCAGGGAATATCAGAAAAACGAATCGCGCAGGAATTCGTAGTTATCCCGCGTGATTACGTTTATACTGTTGCATTCGTCGCTGTCGTAACAATCCACGGTAAGATTATTCTGAGCCAGCGGTATCAAGGCTGTGCTTAGAAAAGAATTACGGCCCCGCTTGGAGCCACAATCCGTTCTTCCCTGTTCACGCCGTACCGTACATTCCTCCGCGTCTGGCCGATGATGAGTCTCGCCAGCTGCCTTGACTGTTGTTCGTCCAATGGTACACATGGTTTACTTTTCTTGTTGTCCTTTTTCTTTTGTTCCTTCTTCATGCTTCCTATCCTTTGGTCCCGATGGTGGTCTTGAACTCGTACACGGCTTTGTCGTCCTTGATGACCGGTCCGTGCACTGTTGCCGTTGTCAGCTCCGGATAGAAGTTGGAGTAATAGCTCATGACCATTTCGGGGCTGTCCGACGGGTTGGGGTCATCGAGCGTTACCATTCCGCTGCCTTTCTTGAATGTGAATGAGCGTGTCATTCCTGTTACTTCGAGTGCCATAATCTTATACTGCTTGATATTGTGAGACATGATTTTCTAACATGGACTGCGGAAAATCGGGATATTCCTCGTAATCCTCCGGACGGTAATTGGGTTCATCCTCTCCGGCGTGGTAATGCGGATTCAGTTCATCCGGGTGCAGCACCGGCTCCTGCCAATGTGTCCCTGGATATCCCCGTGTGCGGGTTGTGGAGCCTGTTGTGGCACGGGCTGCTGTCCCATGTAAGGTTGTGGTTGCGGCTGTGGCTGGGCGTAATACGGTGCAGATCCCTGTGGCGGTTGTTGCGGCGGCCACATCGCCTGCTGTTGCTGAGGGCTGGCTGCCGGTCTCTGCTGTCCGCCGGGAGCCTGCGTCGCCATCGGTCTCTGCGCCTGCGGAGGATATTGTGGAGCCTGCCGTGGTTGTTGGACCGGTGCGGCTGCCGGTTGTGCCTGCGGCTGTTGTGGCATGGGGCCGGTTCATCCATCAGTTCAAACAGGCTGCCCTTGTTCATCGCCTTTGTCTGTTCCGCCACCATCCCGTCAATCTTCTTCTGGTCCTGTGGCTTGGCGTAAAGACGTGCCTGCCCGAGTGCGGTAACCGCCTCCTTGTGGTTCTTGGCAGCGATCAGTTCCTCCGCTCTCTTGAAATGCTTCTCGTACTTCTCGCGCTTTTCCTTTTCCTCCTTCGTCTCCTTCGCTTTGGTCTCCTTTGCCGCCTTGCTCTCGGATGCGGCCTTTTCAGCCTGCGCCTCGAACTGCACCATGTTGGAAATCAGTTCTGCGCCTTTTGTATCGGCCGTGCTACGACTTGCAGGAAGCCTGCGTCCAGTTCCTGCGGATGCCCGCTAATAGTCAGGGGAACGAGGTGATTCTGGGCTTCGTCTTTCAGCCCGTTCGACTTCGGCAGTGTGGATACTGTCAGTTGTCCGTTCGCTTTGCGGATGACGAGCGTAAGATCCACGCCTTCGGTCATTATCTGGTGGATTGCTGTAAAAAACATAATTTAATGTATTAAAAGTTATTACTTGGTTTTATTCTTCACTGAACAGTTTGGCCAGCAGCCTGTTCCTGTCGGGATGGCGGCTGATTTCCAGAATCGGGTTCAACGGGGTGGAAATGTGTACCGGTCCTGTCGTCCCCCGCGGCGGGAACTTGACGGCAGGTTCGGGTTCCACCGTCCTTTTTCTTCTCGTTACCGGCATGGGCATCCTCATGGGAGCTGGCGGTGCGCTTGTTGCAAATGCTTGGTTCATGTCTCTTTATTTTTGGCCATTCGACACGGGTGGACTTAGTGTCAAAAAGAAAGAAGAAATGTCCCTAAAAATCATCTGCTTAAAATCACAAGAGAAGTCTGTAGATACACCAGCAAAAAAACAACAGATTCAACTTTTGAATTGATTTTCACATGTCACCTAAAATCGCAAACATTAGAATTATATTCTATTGATATTTAATTACTTATAAGTCTTGACCTATTTTTAACGAAGTCAGAAGGTATAAGCCTGAATTCCTGCGTTTTCTGCACTCAAATCATTCCATCAGCCTGTACACTCTGATTCCGAGCTGCGATTTCTGTTGCATGGAATAATCGTAGAAAGTCTTCTCATCCAGAACTACTTTCTTCCGCAAACTTGAGGCATGCATCAGATGCAGACGTCCGTTCTGCCAGACTGCTATACCCACATGACTTGTATCTAGTCCCTCTTTTCCGGTTATTATAGAGACGATGTCACCGGAATGTACATCGCCCAATTGTTTGGGTGTACCTCCGAGAAGAGACTTCGGGATATACCTGTATTTCTTTCCGTCTGTCTCTTTTTCATATTCTCTTATCACAGGAACAAGCCGTGCATCAGCCTTCAAGCGCTTGTAAAGCGACGGATGCCGGGACATATAATCGATATGTATTGTCTGGACAGCTGTAAAGGGAGGACCGTCAGACACAATCTCCTTCACAATCTTCTTCCGCTCGTTCTCCTCTCCCCACCAGGTGAAATAATGGAGCCGCGAAGCATAGCCATCGACAACTCCGTGCCGATAGCGAATCCGTGCCAGATTGTTACAGAAATCCACAAAGCTCTTCTGTCCTTTCATGTCACATACAGACAATGCCACGACATATTCAACAAACGTTGTGCAGTCCATCTGTCTCAGGTTCACAATCAGCCTCTCTTCATCTCCCTCTTCAAGCGTGTGCGCCACATACGGAATACCAGCGAATTTCCTTCCATAGTAAACCATACGGTTCTCATCGCCACGTTCTTTACTGCCGACACGCAAAAGCCGTTCCACCGTCACACTGTCAGACACTGTAAATACAACGGATGTCATATCCGTATGCCAGCCGTTCCACAAGAATAATAAAAGAATAGATACCAATGACATTACCATCAATCTGCTTACTTATATATATGTTCATCTGTGTACACCGAGCACCCTTTCCTTATACAGGAAAGAGACGTCTGTATCCGTACAGGCCCCACACCTGACGGATGCAGCAACTGTCAAAATAATATTTCCGAGATGGAGTGCCTGCCCCTGAACCTGCTCTTGTCCACGTGTCCGCGTATTCCCTTGGCACTTCCGCTTCCGGTATACTGCCATATTATATAGTCATCATTATTGTCAAGTTCCGGTTCGTCAAGCGTATATGCCGCAATCATGAACTTGTAGTCCTTGAACCTCCGATCCGAGAAATGCTTGTTGTAGAAATTCTTTCCGGTATAGATAATGGGACGCTTACCGAACTCCTGAGTAACGAGTCGCAGAAATTCTTCAAGACGGCTGTTGAACGTACTTGCAGACATACCTCTTGGCATCACCTCCACATCTACAATAGGAATCAGGTCCTGCTTCTTCACATCCACCACCCCTATGAAATTGTTGAATTGCCTTACAGCCGGAATATTGGGACGGAAGAAGTGGTAGCTTCCCACTTTCAGACCGACGCGCTTGGCTTCAGAGAAATTATATCTGTAGGTATCGTCAACAAGGCGCTCGCCTTCCGTTGCCTTCAGATAAATGTACCCGGCATGCGGATCCGTCGCCACCAAATCCCAGTTCACTCTCCCCTGATAATGACTGAGGTCGAGGCCATGCAGATAGACGGCCTCGGC
This sequence comes from uncultured Bacteroides sp., assembly GCA_964554265.1. Taxonomy (GTDB): domain Bacteria; phylum Bacteroidota; class Bacteroidia; order Bacteroidales; family Bacteroidaceae; genus RGIG8745. Next base: position 10,007 of record CAZKOB010000084.1, read on the forward strand.
CCCGGCACAGAGAGCCGGCTGCTTGAGTCCTTTAGGATGAAAATCCGGCTTTGCCTTGTGCGCAATAGGGTCAGGCTCTATCAGTGCCATACCGTCACCTTGTTCTTTCCTGTCATATTTTCCGTTCTTCTTGCGTGCTTCCGCCTGCATACATACAGTCAGAAACACAAGCAACAATATTATAAGTTTTTGCATCAGCCGACACATCATCTTTTTGTTTTTTGAGTTATAGAAAAATCCGGTCACATTCGGCAGTAGTCCTCACTCTTCTTCAGCAAATGCACACTGAAGGTTTCCGCCGATGCCTTTATTTTCCGGTCAATACCATTGTATGGAGCCTGAATAGCTGCTCCGCTTATCATACTTCAAGGCATCGGTAAGGGTGCTTGCATTGGCACGCAAGGATATGTGGTATGAAGTAAAAGTACCGAACACAAGTCCGCAACTCATGTTGAAACAGTGCATGTCGCGCGAAATATTCACCGTTGTCATAGATATGGCATGGTTCGTAAAGTCATATCCCGACGAGAAATTCACATTCCAGTTGCTCGACAACTTAAGATTTCCTGAGAAGTTGAGGTTCTGGGTGAACTTATAAGGGTAGCGCATCGATTTCACATTGATTGGAGCACTGCGGTCCTCGGCCATAGTGATACCATAGGATATGGAGAACGACCACGGCAGGGTGAACCTCATATATCCGTCTTCATCAAGACCTGTACCGTTGTCTGCACTCTTCTCCTGCTTTCCTTCCTCAGCCATCTTTCCGTCCTCATCGTCTGCATCCACCGTATCCTCATCGTCTTTTTCCTCTTCCACATCCTTGCCTAAAAGCTTGCGGAACTTGTCGCGCAAGGTTTTCCAACTTTGGTTGTTGAAGGTATAGGACAGGTTCTTGCTCATGCCCTGAAAGCGTCCGAATCGTCCGTAAGACCATTCCGTGCGGTTTCCGACGACTACATTACCGTTCTGGTCAAACTCGTATGCATACGTGTTGAACACCGCGTTCATGTTGAACGTGAACTTGCCGTACTTCAGTCGCAAACGAGTGGACAGGTTGCTCCACGGCTGTGTTTTTGCCGCCATGTTATATGAGAGACTTGCACCCAGCTCATCTATGATACTGATTTTCTTCAGCGAATCATTGGCCATCTTCACCTTCATCTCGATGTTGTTGGATACATCGAAGCCGATGGATCCGGTCTTCCCTTTCGAAGGCACTCCATAGAGCGAAGATGAATAAGGCGAATATTCCACAAGCGACACATTGCCGTCTTCATCCGTACGCGTATAAGTCTTCCAATAACCATAGTGACCGGCCCCGAAGTCAGGAGCATAGCTGAAAGTCACCGACGGAGTAAGCACATGGCGCACCATCTGTATCTTGTCACCGAAAATCTTCTTCGACGGCTTGTAGAATCCGTATAATTTCGTATTGGCCGAAAGGCTCAGGTTGTAGTCGTACACACGGTTGAATCCGTATATGGTATCGCGCACCACCTTGCCCGACTTCTCATCCCAGCTCTGCTCTATCTTGTTCGTATACCATCTTTCCGTATAATTGAAAGAGGGGGTCACATTGATATATCTGAAGAGGTTGAACGATGCTGAAACCGGAATCGTGTGGCGCATACCGTTGCGCCAGTCCTTTATCAGGTTCGACTTCATCAGCTGGTCTTCCTTTGTCGAAATGCTATTGCTGAGTGCTCCGGTATATGTCAGCGCAATCTTCTCATACCAGCGTTCCTTCCCTACCGAATGCTTGCGCTTGAACGGATAGAAACGGCTCAGGCTGATACTCAGGTTGGGCAGTGTGAGCGAGAGAGTGGAATCACGCATGTTCTGCGCAATATTGAAACTGCTCGAAATGGAAAGTCCTATCTTCGGGAAGGTGCGTGAATAACTCACACTCGAAGTCCTCGTGCTCTGCGAATAAGAAGTCGGATTGTAGAGACTGGAGAGATTGTTCTTCTCATAGCTTTGTGTGGCAAAATTGACCGAAGCAGAGAAAGAGCTGTTGGGATTCATCTTCGGGTCCTGACGGTGCGCCCACTGAAGCTTGAAGTTCTTCACCACATTATAGTCAGGCATATTCTTCTCTCCGTCCTTCGTCACCTGGTAGTTGAAATAGAAATTACCTGAATATTTGTATCTCTTCTTGTATGTAGTCTGTGCGGAAAGGCCCCATGAACCTTTGGTGAAGATTTCTCCGGTAAGCTTCAGGTCCACATTGTCATTGATGGCAAAGTAATAGCCTCCGTCACGCAGATAGAAACCGCGCGACGACTCATCGCCATAGCTCGGCATGATAAATCCTGACGAATAGGAGCTTGTGAACGGGAAGTAGGCAAAAGGAATGGCAAAAGGCAAAGGCACATCCTCCACCACAAGCCATGCCGGACCGGAGAAGACACTCTTGCCGGTATGCACCTTAGCCCTGCTGAGAGCTATATAGAAGTGGGGATGCTCCTCATCACATGTCGTGTAGCGGCCGTGGCGCAGATATAGTTCATCACCGTCACCTTTCTTCGACTCCTCGCTGACAAGATAACCGTCCTGCTGCTGTGTGGTCACATTGGTGATGAATCCCTTGCGGGTATCGAAATTATAGCTCATGGATTCAGACTCATATTCATCGTTGCCCTGCTTGAATACAGGCTTGCCCACGAGCTTGCCCAATGAATCGGGAACACCGATGGCATGGACAATGGAGCTGTCCATGTTCATCGTAATCTGCTCCGCCTTCAGGTTTATGTTTTGGTAGTCAACTTTTCCGTCACCATACAGATAAGCGTTTTTAGTTCCCATGAAAAACACGACCGAATCTTTTGCCTCATACATCACCGGCGCCTCAAGAGGACTCTTCTTCTTTGTTTTCTTTATAGAGTCCTCCACCTGCGCAATGGAGTCGTTCCACTGCACCGCTGCCGGATTTCCGCCATGAGCAGAATCGAACGCCCTCTTCAGCGAGTCGAGATTGGCGAGGTGTATGGAGTCGGCATCGTTTGTGGCTGTATGCACAGTGTTGCGGACAGACATCGCCGGCGGAACAGTGTCCGATATGCCGGTCACCGCCTGTACTGTGTCAGACATAAGCACATAATGCAGCCCTGCGCCACTCTCTTCAGGAGCAAAGATTTCCATACTCCGGGCAATCGTCACGACAGTAGTCAATATTATCGAGAATATATATAAACGGTGTTTCAAAACGTCGTATGCTCTATTTTTATTTTCCAAGCCGGATTTTTGGCAGAGGCCCAAACGGCCCCCTTTCTGCCTAAGATGGACAACCCCAGTCATTCCGCCGCCCATCCGTCCGCTCGCATGTCCTTCCGGCAGTCATCAACTATCTCACGCAAAATTACATATTATCAGGCAAAAAACATTTGTATAAATTATTTTTAACCGATTTTTTTTGTGTATAAGCATGTTTCTACAAGAACATGCAGCACCATTTTCTGAATCTCTCCGCCCCTTCTTCACCGAATTTCGCTACGCTCATATATGCCTTCTCCACTGTTTTCTCCTTGTCAAGCTTTGTCTTGGAGAAGAATTTGTCGGCAAAGCATACGATTTGCTCCTCTATGGTCACCGGAAGCAAGTCGCGATGCGGTACAGGCAGTTTCTGACGCTCTATGTCGGCAATCGACAGACCTGCACCCGTATGTCGCTCACACACAGACGCATGTCGTGGAAAACCTTCCTCACGCATCAGTTCCGATCCGATAGTTCCGTGACAGATATAAGGCTTCGACCCGAAACAACTGATTCCGGGAGCGTCGCATTCAAATATGCCGATGTCGTGCAGCATCGCCGCCTCTTCCACAAAACCGCGGTCGGCACATAATTCCGGATGTGCATCCACTATGCTCAGTGCCTTGTCTGCCACCGAACGGCTGTGCACCATCAGTATATGCCTCAGCTCGTTTTCCTCCGGATAATATTTGTCTATTATTGCTTGATAGTCCATATCTTCAAAAAAAGATAAACAAAAACTTCCATTATTTGTTAACTTTGCAAAGTTAATGAAAATAATGCTCACAAGGTGCATTATAAAAATGTATTATCTGTAATAACCCACAAAACATGTCATTTTTTGAAGAATTAGACAATTGGAAGGAATTGCCCGACTACCAATTCCTGGGCATATCTGTCAAAGATCCTATCATCTTCTGTGTAAAGACAGTTGTAATACTGTTGTTTATAAAACTCATACTTTGGTTCGCCAATTTCATGTACAGGCGGTGGCAGACTCGCAAGACAAGGAAACCTCTTGACGAGACAAGCACCAAGTTCATCCTGCGCATCGTGACAACCATCGTATATATACTTGGAGCGGCCTCCATTCTTTCGCTGATTCCGGCTCTTGAGAAAATCGGCACTTCGATACTTGCCAGTGCAGGAATCCTTGCTATGGCTGTCGGTCTCGCTTCTCAGGAAGCGCTGTCCAACTTTGTAGGAGGTATATTCATCATCATCGGCAAACCGTTCCGCATCGGCGACTATATCGAGCTGGATTCCAAGATTGTGGGCACTGTGACGGAAATCACGCTGCGCCATACGGTCATCAGATGTACAGACAACCGCCTTGTGCTCGTGCCCAACTCAAAAATCAACAGCAGTGCCATATTCAACAGTACACTCGGCGACACAACGACCTGTGCGTTCATCGAGGTGGGAGTTGCATACAAGGAAAACCTTGACCGTTGTATCGCTGTTATGCGCGACGAGATAGAAAAGCATCCGATGCTTTTCGACAAGCGTACTGAGGCTGAAATAGAATCAGGGGTACCCAAGGTTATCATACGTGTGCTTGCTCTCGGCGACTCGTCCATCACATTGCGTGCCTATGCCTGGGCCGAGAACTCGGGCAACGCCTTCGTCCTCAAGCACGATTCTCTCAAGGCCATCAAGGAACGGTTTGACAAGGAGAACATTGAGATTCCTTACCCTTACTATAATCAGATTATCTCTAAATAGTCGTTTCCTCCCCACTCTGCATGCCTGTCCGGATATTTTATGATTGTAAATATCCGGACAGGCATGTGTGGTATATGTGCCTGCCTTTTGTGCTGTTACCTTTTTTCTTTGCAACTTCTATTACTTATAATTATAAAGAACTTTTTCGGACTTCGTTGCAGATGTGTCCGGACAAAATACTACATATCTGAAGCGACCGCATCGGAAATATGAAATCACCCTGTTGGAAAGTCAAATTCACCGCACAGTTTTCTTAAATCAGCACTGCTGATTATAAAAACTGCACTGCTGATTTTATAAATTACACTGCTGATTTTATAATCAGCACTGCTGATTGTAAAAAACAGTGCGGTGAAAACATGTTTTTTGTGGGGTGAACTCAATTTTTTTGGCGTATAGGTCAAAATGGAGGCTGAAATCTTTGAAAGATGTTATGTATT
>CAZKOB010000085.1:0-15338 GCA_964554265.1 uncultured Bacteroides sp.
TCTTTTCACCTCACGAAAGATAGTCTCGGTCTTGGCTTTCTTAGAGGAAATATAAGCAGATTTTCTGATTCAGCCATATTTGCCAATATGGGGACTACAATGAAAAAAAACGAAATCCCTCTTTCCGCAGAAACGACAAAAAAAGAGGTATTCTCACGAACGCCTCTTCTTGTTCTCAATAAGTATTAATTTTTTTAAGGTAAAAAGATTGTTTTTAGGATGCAGCAAAGGTAGCCATTCACAATTTAACTAAATAAAAAATAACTATGTTTGAAAACATGTGTTTCCGAGCACACATGATAAAAACAATCTTTTGTCCGTTTTTTTGATGAAAAAACAATCCACAACAGAATCGTATATTGTAAAATATGTACCTTTGTGAGGTATATAACTTATTAACACTGACAAACATGAAACGAGCATTATTCATTCTTGTATTAATCACTTTATTCACATTTACAGCTAATGCACAAACAGATTCCAACAGCCGTTATATTGAAGTGTCCGGCAGTTCGGAAATGGAATTTACTCCTGATCAAATACATTATATAATAGAAGTAAAGGAATATTTTCTGGAAGAATATGAAAAGAAATCAAAGCCGGAAAATTATAGGACCAAAGTATCCATCAAACAGATTGAAAAAGAACTGAGGTCCTCACTTTACCATGCCAATATAAACGATGAATCTATAAGCGTTCAGGAAATCGGTGAATATTGGCGAGAAAAAGGGCAAGATTTTCTCATCGGGAAAAAGTTTGACATCGTACTTTCCGATTTCAACCAGATAGACCAAATCATAGGCAGAGTTGACACCAAGAGCATAAACAGAATGTATATCGGCAATATGACAAACCGCAAGATACAGGAATATCGTCGAAAAGTTAAAATTGACGCTTTGAAAGCAGCCAGAGAAAAAGCTGAATACTTAGTAGAATCTCTTGGCAAGACTCTTGGTGATGTCATCATGATTGTAGAGCCTCAAGACAACGGATATGATTTAGTATCAAATGCGCAATCCAATATCACATATCTTGATGCCGTTGCGTCAGAAAATTTTCGCAATATAAAACTGCAATACTCAATGAGAGTCCGTTTTGAAATTAAATGATAAAGCGCACAATATTTCTGACAAAGACAAGCCTAAACGAAGATTCCGATTCAAAGTCTGCATATATTGTTCCGAATCCAAAATCAAAAAATCATCGATATTGATGGAGGTACCACAGGAAAACTTCGGTATCTCCAAGATTGTATTTTTCCATTTTCCTGTTGGTTAATTCATGCACCATAAATAATTTCTACTGCTTTCACAGAGACATATCTTCTTTCTTTTTGACACTAAGTCCATCCGTTGTAAACGGACTTTTATTAACATAATTAATATTCGTTTACACTTGCTCGACGGACGATTTCTTGAAGTTTTATTGATAAGCAATTGATAATCAGTAAAATACTATTTAGGCGGAACAATGCTGTTTTAGGTACAAAAGGTATAGGTTGGAACAAAAATAGGAAATACTGATAATCAGTAAGTTATAAAATTATTCATCTGAGATTCCTGTTTTTCGCCACCAAAAACCATCTTTGTTTTTCACGGCATTGGAAAATCTGATTTGGATTTTTTAAGAAATCCATTTTATGCAAGATTCAATTTCAGTCCGAAAAACGGACATCCCCGAACTCGTTCACTTTGAAAATAAATTTCGTTCACCTTGAAATTTTTTTCACAAGGCATTTTAAAACCATTTTCAAGGTGAACGAATTTTATTTCCAGCGTACTCTTTTTTCAGCCGAGGCATGCGCAAATGTGAATAAATGTATCTTTGGAAAACGGAATTTGTATTATTTTTACATTTGGGGTTCAAGGCTTGAAAACGGCCTTAGAATCGCGCAAATGGAACTTCGGTCGGGTCTGGCCGATTTTATGTGATTCTGCGAAGCTTTGATTTTAACATTTCAGATTGTCAAAAAAAGCCCATGATTTGTGACAAATAGATGGTATGACGTGGGGATAACCAAACAGATATATGAGGACGTCAAGGCTCATGAAAAGACATCAGGAGAATAGCGAGAATCTTCGATGAGAATGTTTGGGTGACACGATGACGAAGTCAAAAGAACATGAGGCAGCCTAACAAGTCCTATTTTAACGATTTTACCCCTGTCAGAATGCGCTCCGGCAGGGGTAATATCTCATATTCAGAGACTTGTTAGACAGCCTCATTTTTTTGTTTGCTGTCAGTTGGCTCTGATTCGGATGATTATTTTACTGTTTGTCAAATACTTTTTTCCACGTTCCACACAAAAGCGCGCAGTCCGAGCATTTCACTGTCAGTATCAATTGTATGCAGACGCATGAGCAGCGGTTCTACTTGGTTGTCTTCCACTATGGCAAATATGGCGGAGTTCATCGAGGGCCATGCATGGCTTCCAAGATGAGGCTCGCCGGTCTTGCTTCCGCGTCCATGCACTTGTTCCATCATGGTATATCCTCTGCAATTGCTTGCATCAAGTGCATTAATTACATTTTCAGTGGAAGCTTGGTCGAATACTATCATTACACTTTTCATAGATGTCTTTATTTGTATGTGTACAGATAAAAAGTCACACCTTTATCCGTACACACATGATATGTTCTGTTATTCTTCAGTTTTAGCTATAAAATTCAGTTCTTCCTGTGCATGTTCTTTCCAATATGCGTTGAGTTCGCGCTGCTTACGCATTTTCTTGCGCTTTATCTTAATGCCATTAGCTCCAAAGATGCAGAACATTGATGGCACATATATCAAGGTAAGGATTGTGGAAACAGTCAAACCTCCGATCACAGAGATGCCCAATGGTCGCCATGTTTCTGCACCTACACCTTGACTGACAGCCATAGGTACCATACCGAGAATGGTGGTCAGGGTTGTCATGAGAATAGGGCGCAGACGACTTCTTGCTGCAATAATCGCACTGCGAATAAGCCCCATTCCACGTTCGCGCATCAATTGGGTATAGTCGATGAGGACGATGCCGTTTTTCACAACGATACCTATCAGCATGATACCTCCAAGCATGGACATTATATTCATGCTTGTGTTTGTAAAGCACAAGGCGAGAATAATGCCAGACAGGGCAAACGGAACAGACAGCATGATGATGAAAGGGTAGGTCATGGACTCGAATTGTGCAGCCATCACGATGAAGACAAGGATGATAATCAGTATACCGAGTGTTCCAAGATCACGGTTGCTGTCTTGTTGGTCTTCGTATGAACCTGCAACCTGAATGGTCACACCGTTTGGAATGTCCATTTTGTCATAGATGTTTTCGCCACAAGCTACACCGTCAGAGAGCGCATAGCCGTCTTTCAGTACTGCGTCTACAGTAACGATGCGCTGGCGGTCTTTGCGTTCAATTGTAGGGGGAATTGAAGCCTCGTCTACAGTGGCGACATCACGTATTCTTATGTTTTTTCCGGCTCCATTTGGAATTTGCATGTTTTCTATATCCTCTATAGATTGGCGGCCTTCCACCTCATAACGTACTTTTATGTCATATTCTTCACCGTCTTCACGGTAATAGGACATACGGCTGCCATTGATCAGGTTTCGTATATTGGATGCAGCTGTAGAAAGTCCTATACCTTGCAAAGCAAGTTTGTCACGATCAAAATTGATGACAAGTTCAGGTTGGTAATCCGAACGTGAAATGTTTACCTGGCTTATCATTGGATTTTTACGCAGGGAGTCTGTCAGTTCGTTGGCTACAGCATTTGTTGCATCAAAGTCATAGCCGTAGATTTCAAACGTGGCCGTGTTTTGCCCGCCCATTCCTCCTCCTCGGCTTCCACCGAGAAGGACTTGATATTTTGTGAGTTCAGGAATGTTTTTGCAGTCTTCTCGCATTTCGTCACAGACTTGCGCAAGGCCCTGTTTGCGTTGATTCGAAGGTACGAGCATGATGTTGAAAGAAATGATGTGTGAGCCATTGTCTTGCAGAGAGGCAAAAGTGTTGTCATCACCGGCTTGCCCCACCGTGAAGTTGCATGCCTGAAGAATATCCTTGTAGCGTTCTCGCCATGTCGATGTGAGATTCTTTGCCAGTTCTTCTGCTTTTTCCACACGAGTTCCGATGGGTAGTTCAAGGGTTGCACCTATACGTCCGCTGTCGTTTGCTGGGAAGAAGTCTGATTTTATACCCATTATTTTGGCTACAGCCAGTGAACCGATGAACAAGATTATACATCCTGTAATGACAGCCCAGCGATGACGTACAGCCCAGTTTATACGCGCTTCATACCAGTTGTCAAGATTGTCGAGCGCACGTTGCACAGGACCGTACAGTGTCTTGAACGTGCGGCTTTGTTTTTTCTGTAATTTGAGTAATTGCGAACATAACATCGGGGTAAACGATAGCGCGGAAGTGGTAGATATGGTCATAATTATACACATCATCCAGCCTAATTGCTTAAAGAGTACTCCCGACATTCCCGTCACCATCGTGAGAGGGAAGAATACGGCTATCATCGTAAGTGTAGATGCAATTACAGAAATGGCGACTTCGTTTGTCGCATGAATGGCAGCTTGTTTTGGAGATGAGCCTCGTTCGATATGGGTGGTGACATTCTCCAATACAACGATTGCATCGTCAACGACACTGCCGATTGCTATCGACAGGCATGACAGTGATATCATGTTCAGAGATCCGTCTGTGGCATACAAATAGATGAATGACGCTATCAGTGACATTGGAATTGTCACTGCAATGATGATTGTGGCGCGCCAGCGTCCAAGAAAGGCAAAGACGACAAGTACTACAAACAACATGGCATATACAATGGTTTCAGTCAGCGAATTAATCGTATTGTTGATGTTGTCTGATGTGTCTACTATTATGCCCAGTTTGACATCAGATGGCAGATTCTTCTGAAGGGACGGAAGCATGGATTTTACTTTGTTGGATATGGCCACGGAGTTGGCTCCGCTTTGTTTTTGGACCACTATCATCGCACCCTGTTTGCCGTTGGTGAATGTCTTTTGTGCACGTTCCTCCACATTGTCCACTATTCTTGCCACATCACGAAGATATACATTGGTCCCATTGTGTGAACCGACGATAACATTGAGCATTTGGCTCGGGTCTGAAAATTCGCCTTCGGTACGTACCGTATAAGTATGGGAGCCAATGTCGATGTATCCACCGGTCGTATTTCTGTTTTCGGCTGCTATGGCAGAACTTATTTGTGCCGGACTTAGTCTGTATGCTTCCATCTTCCGAGGATTCAGATAGATATTGATTTCACGTTGAGGGGCACCGGATATAGAAACGGTTCCCACACCGTCTACACGTGCCAATGGATTTGCTACATTGTCATCAAGGATTTTGTAGAGCGCTTGCTGGCTTTCTTCCGCTTCCACCGACAGCAGAAGGATTGGAATCATATCTGTAGAAAACTTGAATAGGATGGGGGTCTGCGATTCGTCCGGCAGTGAGTTGCTTACCATGTCAAGTTTGTCGCGGACATCATTGGTAAGTACATCGATGTCATAGCCGTATTCAAATTCAAGCGTAACAACAGATACGTTCTCTTTGGATTTCGACTCTATATGTTTGAGATGTTCCACAGAGTTGAGTATGTTCTCAAGTGGGCGTGTCACATTGTTTTCTATATCCTCTGCCGATGCGCCATCATAGTAAGTCAGCACCATTATGGTATTTGTGTCGATGTCCGGATACAAATCAATGGGAAGTTTTAGTAACGAGAACAAGCCGAGAATCATTACTGCCAAAAAGCAGAGACTTGTCATGATTGGTCGTTTGACCGCTCCTTCATATATACTCATGATATTTGATTTTGTATAATTATAGGTATATAGGCTTTATTAGTTTGCCTTGTTTGGGGTGTTGTATGTGAATGACCTGTTGAGTAGAGTGAAGACTATTTCATCAGTTCAACTTCTATTCCATTGCTAAGGCGTGAGATTCCAGCTGTTACGACTTGTGAACCGGGATCTACTCCGCTTATGATTTCATACATTTCTCCGATATGCCTTCCGAGAACTACTTTGTTATAACTTACTTTTCCGTTGCTATATATGTATACATATCGGTCGCCGGCCCCTACTTGTTTGACAATTGAAGCATCGGGAACAAGAACACGGTTTATGTCACCGAAGTTGACTGTGGCACGTGCGAACATGCCCGGACGCACTTTCATATCCGGATTGTTGATTGTCACTTCAACAGGGAATGTGTGGGTGGTTTCATCAATAGTCGGGTATACGATAGTTACTTTTCCTTCAAAATTTTCCCCTTCGTATGCATCAAGACTTACTGCAACAGACATTCCTTTGGATACTTTCTTGTAATATGTTTCAGAAATATTGATGATTAGTTTTACCGGATTGAGTTGTTCTATTGTCAATATAGGGTTACCGCTATACATGTCTCCATTGTCGTAGTTGCGCGCTGTCACTATACCGTTGATTGGTGACATCAATTGTGTGTTTTGCAATAATTGTTCATATTGTGTGGTCAGCACATCCAACTGGGTCTTCGTATTGTCATATTCAGCTTTGGAGGCGCCACCTACTTTATATAGCTCGTTGGTACGGTTGAATTCCACTTTCTGGTTTTCTACTTGAAGTTTTAACTGGCGAAGATTTGCCGCATCGAGTTGTACGAGCAGTTGACCTTTGCTCACAGGGTCGCCTACTTCTACATATATCTTTTCTATTCTGTAGGGAGTATTGGGTGCTATGTTGTTCTTCACATCGCTTTCCACTGTGGCCGTATAGGTCTCAGTCTGCGGAATGTCTTGTTGGACAACATTTTCAATCTTTACTTTGGGCTTTTCATTGTTCTGTGGATTGGCGGAATCCTGATTGTTGTTTCCGCATGAGCCGGCGATAAGAGTGGTAAATAGAACAGCTGCTGCTTTGATCTTCTTGTTCATAATTATATCGTTTTTTTAATATATCACATTTGTTGTCTTGCCTATTTCCGTATGTATGTTTCATGCCCCAATGTGTAGTCGAGGTCTGCACGATTAGTCAAGTAGTCATAGATCGACTGGTTGTAAGTGAGTTTTGATTGAGTAAGAGCTACTTCGCTTTGGTTGAGTTCAAGAATAGTGCCTCGTCCCACGTCATAGCGTTTTGAAGCGATGGCCACAGCCTTGTCCGCCTGCCGTACAGCTTCTCTGTTGCTGTTGACCTGTGCTATGCTTGATGCCATGTTGTTGCGATAACTTTCTACAGCCATATTGAGTTGACGTTGTGTGTCCATACGTGTGTCTGCAAGTTGTGCGATCTGCATTTTGGTTGATTTCAGTTTGGTCCAGTTGCTTGCTTTGAATATTGGGACACTGACGGCAATTGAAAACGAAGCGCTTGGAGAATAGTCATATCCGAATATGTTCCAGTCCTTGTTGTAGATAGATTGATACTGACCGGATAGTTGGAATGATATGGTAGGCATGAAGTTGGTGCGTTGCGTTTTCAGTGTACGTTCAAGAAGTTTCTCGTTAAGGTCTATCTGACGTAGCGCACTGTTGCCGTTGAGTGCGTTTCCAGTGTTGTCTGCCTGTGCAAGTGTAAGGCTTTCTTCGTATTTTTCCAGTTTGTCATTGATATTTAGTGCGATGTCTGCTGTCACCCCCATCAGAACCTTCAGTTGCAGCATGGCTAAGGTCAGTGCCGACTGTGCTGATACAAGGCTTGAGTTCATGGAGCGCATTTGTACTTCTGCACTTATTTTGTCATATTCGCTTACTGTTCCTTGTTTGTATTTTGCATCAACCACATCAAAGTTTTCTTTGCTGATATGGTAGCTTTCTTGCATTACATGATATGAATCTTGTGCAAGGAGTGCTTGGTAATATGCTTTGGTCACTTGGTTGATAAGGTCAAGGCGCGAACCGCGTGCTTTTTCTTGTGCAAGTCTGATGTCTTCTTTGGTTAGCTTCATTGTCTGGTATACGGCAGGGGCGAATATCGGAAGGTTAAGTGTGGCTGCTGCCATTACCGTATTTGTGCCGTCTTGCCCCATTTTGAATTTTTGTCCCCCTAATTTCATTTCTGTTGCGAGCAGAGTATGCTGCAAACTCATGTTGGTTGATACTTCAGGCAACAAGTTTTGCCATGCTTCCCTGTCAGCAAGCTTTTTCAGTTCTATATCCTTGTCTGCCACTTTTATTTTAGGGTTTTCGTCAAGGGCTATTCTGATAGCTTCATCAAGAGTCACATCCATCTTTGCCTGTGGATTGTCGCTTGTCGTGTTCTGTGCATGTAGGTTGATTGTTGCAAATACCATATACATATAAGCAATAATCTTTTTACATGTAGAATCCACCTTTGGGTTCTTTTTAATGTCCATATTCAAATACTTTGTCTGTTATAGTTCTTCTTCTGTTTCCAATATACTTTTGTCGTAGTTCCACCTTCTTCTCCTTTTTTCACTGTTCTGTTGGAATTTTTCAAGAATATGTAATCCCTTTTCTGTGCACATTCCGCGTATATGAATAAAATCAATATAATTGAACAATTCATCGAAACCGTATATCTTGTATAGTTCGTCTTCCATTATGCCCTCAGCAATGTAATTGAATGTGTGGATCAGAACTTTATAGTCTATGTCATTACGGAATAATCCTTCCTTTACACACTCGTTGATAAAATTTATGCCGGCTTCATTGCGCTTTTTCGTAGCTGTATCAAAGTAAGCTGTCACTTTCCCATAGCGTTTCATGTCGCTGAAGAATTGGGAGCTTGCTTCGCGCAGTTCCTTTATTTGGTTTTTATGCCATTTTAAATATGTTTCCAATGAATTGCATGACTCTTCCTTGAATTTCTGAAAAGTTTCGGCCGAATTTTGTGTTTGCAATTTCAGACATTCAACAAGTAATGTCTCTTTATCAACAAACATTTCATACAATGTACGTTTGGATATGCCGAGTTCTGAAGCCAAATCATCCACCTTTACGTTGCGCACACCATTGTGCATAAAGGTTTTTAGAGCATAATTGAGGATTTGCTCTTTATGATTGTCTTTTTCTGATGTTTTTCGATTCATTACAAGGAATTTGATGTTTTTATATATTGCAAATATATGCAGAAAACTTTTTAGCGTCAAAAAGTTTTCTATGCAAATATATCATACATCTTTATTTTAGCAATCATTTGCAATTTGGATGTATGGGAGGCCTGATATTGATGTTATCGTTGGATGAGTCTGTGAATACACCTGCAAAAACAGCAGAGTTTTTTTAAGACATTTCCTCTGTCTTTTTGACACTAAGTCCACCCATAGCAAACGGAAACTTATTAACATAATTAAGATTTATTTACGTCTTACTAATCGTTGAATTTCTGAAGTTTTATAGATAAACAATTGATAATCAATGAAATACTATTTTAGTAAGATAATGCGGTTTTAGATACAAGAAGCACGGGTAAGAACAAAAATAGGATGTCTTGATAATCAGCGAGTTATAAAATTTCTTGTCCAATATTCCTGTTTTTCGCCGCCGGAATTCATCTTTGTTTTTCGTGGCATTGAAAAATATGATTTAGACTTTTTAAGAAATCAATTTGGAGCAATACCAGATTTCAGCCCGAAAAACGGACCTTCTCAAACTCGTTCACCTTGAAAATAAAATTCGTTCACCTTGAAAGTTTTTTTACAAGGCACTTTAAAAACATTTTCAAGGTGAACGAATTTTATTTCCAGCGTACTCTTTTTTCGGGTGATTCACGCGCGAATGTGAATAAATGTATCTTTTGAAACGAGAAATTGTATTATTTTTACATTTAAGTTTCAAGGCCTGAAAATGGCCTTAGAATCGCGCAAATGGAACTTCAGTAAGGTTCGGTCGATTTTATGCGATTCTGCGAAGACTTGATTTTAACATTTCTGATTGTCAGAAAAAGCCCGTAATTTATGACAAGTAGACAGTGTGACGGCGTGGGGATAATCAAGTTGATTGATAAGGACGTAGCCTTATTGCAGCGGATGGATAAATGAGGTATATACGAGAGCCTGATATTGACTTTGTCATTGGGTGAGTCTGTCCATATCATTGGTCTCAGACATATCGGAGTATCGGATGGTTATTTGTTTTCTGCTCCGCAGTAAGGGCACAAACCTTTGCTCCGAAGACGGTGCTCGCAGTTGTCGCAAATGTAAGGCTGACGGATGAACCGGAAATAAACAAATAATGTCAGGGTCAGGAATACGGGAAGAAACAAATAGCCGATGTAGCATAGTGTAGTCCAGCTTATGAATAGGTAGACAATCATGGCAAGTCCCGTAATTTCAAACAGATAAGTGATTCCCGGTAAAAAATAGAAATTCCGGTATACTTCTTCCGTTATGGCAATGAATACAATTACCACGAGCCATACGGTGATGACAAGCATGGACATGACTGGAGGGAGAGGGAGAGGGTTAAGTGTGGGATGGTAGTAAAATTCCTGCCAAAATTCAGGGATGAAGTTTTGTATGCTTGCATAAAGCGAGGCCATGACAGCTACCAGCATGAGGAACAGTGAAGGATAAAAACTGTCCATCTCTCCGAATTTTAAGATTTGAAGTTTTTTGTGGCTTGCTCGTCTTAAGAGGAAGCAGATTATGCCAATGCCTGCAATTGCAGACATCCAGATACTGCGACTTCCGGTCATTGCGTCAAGGAGTTTGGAGATGGGATCGTTGGGGGTAGTGCTTTCAAGCAACTCTTTTTCTGTAATCCAACCCATTGTCATCTGGTCATGTGCAACTTTCACCCAAATCGTGTCAGTGCTGTTTTCTGCCACATATTTTATACTTGCAACTACAAGCAGGTCGCCATTGTATACAGTACACGTATCCGTGAGCATGTCTCCCTCTTTGGGAACAAGCTGTAGCGAGTCGGCTTTTACACAAAAATTGAAATTCTCTTCATAATGATGTGTGAGCCGGAAGCGCAGTGAGTCTGTTTGCTGTGGGGTGAGTTCTGCTATTGGTATATCTGTTTCTTGTATGATGGATATGCTGTCTGAATCTTTTGGGACAAGTTTGCCTCCCCCTGTACCTCCTGAATTGCAGGCTGTAAGAAGCAGAATTGTCGCTATATATAGGAACTTGACGAGTTTCATGCTGTTTTTGGGGCATTAGAATTGGATTGTAGTTTTTTCAGACTGTAAGGAACACTGTGAAAGGATGTTTATGGTTCCGGATTGTAGACCAACATCATGATGCATTTTTTGCAGTCAAAGTCGAGTCTGAATCTTTTCCCGTTGGCAAGCCGTAGATATAAGGGTTGCTTATACGGTGCCTGTTTGTGTTGTTTGTATGGACACCATCCCATGCTGTAACGGAGGCAATGTTGGCAGAACATTACCGGTACTCCGGAAGGATGCTCCGATTCAAAGGCAGATGCAATGTCCGTCATTCCATGTTCTTCGTAGAATGCCCTTGAAAGACTGTTCATCACATTGCCGAGATAGGTTATATGGTTTTGTTCGGCAGGGTATCTATGGAATGTGACAGGTAAGTTTTTGCGCTGTATAGGATGGAAATGTACACGCTCATTCATCATCAGGTGTACGAGTTGTCGTCGCCATTCGCCAAGTTGTGATGAAGGGAGAAACCAGTTTTTTGAATACTTTATGTGGAGAGAACGTAGCTTGAACGGTGTTCCGCCGAGTTTGGACAGTTGGTGCTCTATATTGCTTGTTTGGTGTGTGCGTGCCAATTCCTTGACTGATTCGACTTCCATGTGGGCAATACATCCGTCGTCGTCAGACATGGAAAGACTGAATCCGGTCGGTGTTTCATCCATGCAGATGTCGACGGGAATAAAACGCTCCGCACTATTTTGTGACAGGATTCTGTCGAAGCGTTGGTCAAAGTTGCGGTATAGCTTCATTCCAGAACGGAGCATCCGTGGCATCTCAAGAGGATATAGACACCCCTCTTCTGCCTTGTTTATACGGAATCCGTTCAGTTTTCCATTGTTGTCGATAAAACAGAGGCCGTCTCCATTTGCAAATGATTGTGTGCCTGCGACTGTAAAGAATTTGTCATACACGTCTTTGACTTTGCCGACAAATTCACCCATGGATTTTGGTGTGTCGAAGGAGAATATGTTGTCGTTACGTCCGTGAAGAAAATACTGGGTGAATCCTCTGTTGAAACTTTTGGATACGTCCGGAGTGAATGTAAGATTGATATGTCCCGACGAAGAACGTATATATTTGTCGGGATGACGTTGGATGATGGCATCGAGAGCACGGCTATATGCGGCCGTGACATTCTTCACATACGACAAGTCTTTCAGTCTTCCTTCTATTTTGAAGGAAGAAGCACCGGCATCCAGTAGTTCTTCAAGAACTTCAATCCGGCACAGGTCTTTGAGCGAGAGAAGATGTTTGCGGCGGATGATTTTCTTTCCTTCTGCATCTTCAAGGTCAAATTCCATACGGCATACCTGAGCGCATTCGCCACGGTTGGCGCTGCGTCCGAAACAGGCTTCGCTTATGTAGCATTGTCCGCTGTAGCTGACGCAGAGGGCGCCGTGGACAAAAACTTCAAGTCGGGTGTCCGGACATTCTTGGTGTATTTCTCTGATTTCGTCAAGCGACAGTTCGCGTGCAAGAACTACTTGTTCAAAACCGGCTTTATGCAGAAAACTCACTTTCTCAGCGGTGCGGTTGTCCGTCTGGGTGCTTGCATGAAGCTCTATGGGAGGAAGGTTGAGCTTCATGATTCCCATATCCTGGACGATGAGTGCATCGACACCGGCTTCATAAAGTTCATGTATGAGGTGTTCTGCTTCGGGCAGTTCGCTGTCGTGAAGGATTGTGTTGACTGTCACATAGACCTTTGCCTTGAACATGTGGGCATATTCCGCCAACCGGGCTATGTCAGCCGTACTGTTTCCTGCCGCTGCGCGTGCACCGAAACGTCCGGCACCTATGTATACAGCATCAGCTCCATGACGTATGGCTTCTATTCCGCATTCTGCATTTTTGGCAGGAGCAAGCAGTTCTATAGTGCGCATACGCTTATTCTTTTATGTCGTTGATGTTGAATGGAGTTTCTTGGTATACATAATAGTTCAGCCAATTTGAGAACAGTAGGTTGGCATGTGCCCGCCAGCGTACGATCGGCGGATTGGCCGGGTTATCATTTTGGTAATAGTTTGCAGGCATCTTGATGGGCAGACGTTTCGACAAGTCTCGTTTATATTCTCCATCCAGAGTGTATGGTGCGTATTCGGAGTGTCCGGTGATGAAAAATTCCCTGCCCTCGCGCGCCATTACAATATGTACTCCCGATTCTTCTGACTCGGAGATTATTTGCAGTGCCGGCACTTTTTCGATGTCTTTGCGCCGTACTTCGCTGTGTCTGCTGTGAGGGGCGAAAAATTCGTCGTCGAATCCTCGGAAGATTGGCAGCCGGGGTTGAAGGGCATGATGACGGAATACACCGAAGATTTTTTCATGGGTGGAATATTTGGGAATGCCATAGAAATGGTAGAGTGCTGCTTGTGCCGCCCAGCATATATATATGGTGGAAGTAACATTGTGATGTGCCCATTCAAATACTTCCTGAAGTTCTTTCCAGTAGGTTACTTCTTCATAGTCCATTTGCTCAAGTGGAGCTCCGGTAACGATGAGTCCGTCATATTTCTCCTGTCTCATAAGTTCGAAATCGCGGTAAAAAGTCATCATGTGTTCGATAGGTGTGTTCTTTGATGTATGGCTTTTTATCTTCATAAATTCAATCTCTATCTGCAGAGGGGTGTTGGACAGAATACGGATGAAATCGGTTTCTGTCGTGATTTTTATGGGCATGAGATTGAGGATGGCTATGCGGAGCGGACGTATGTCCTGTGTGTTGGCACGTGTTGTGTCCATCACGAAAATGTTTTCTTTCTTCAGCAATTCTATTGCCGGAAGTCTGTCGGGCAATGTTAATGGCATTTTCTATCCTTTCGTTTTTTGTTTATGTGTGCAAATTTATACAAAAACGCTGATATAACAGGGGTGCTGCAATAAAAAACGGAAAATAGAAAATATATCTGTATGCAAACATTCTTTGTGGCAGGTGCGTTTTAAGTTTGGCAGGCAGAAATGAGGGCACAGACAGAAACGGATGATATGGTGTGGAAGATTCTGCGGAATGCTCTGCCGCATGATATCAGATACTTGTGTTGAAAACTAATTATATGAGGAATTTTTTCTTGAGGATATTCAAAAAGATGTATGTACCTTTTAAGATTGCAAAAAAGACGGTGTGTGGGGTGATAGAAGACAATGTGATGACATTGAGCGCTTCATTGGCTTTTGCCACATTGTTTTCTATTATTCCGTTCTTTTCCTTGCTCATTACTGTGGGTGCATGGTTTAATACAGACTTGACGAGTCAGCTGTTTGTACATCTTGAACCTGTTGTGGGTGAAAAGGTCATCGAAGCTCTTCAAGCTGTCATAAAGAATGCAAAGCAGACAGAAGGGTGGTCGTTCGCCACAATTGTAAGTATCGGTGTATCCATATTCGGTGCCACAACGGTGTTTGCCGAAATGCAGAATTCTCTCAATACCATTTGGGGGATAAAGGCTGTGCCGAAAAGAGGATGGTTGAAATTCCTGAAGAACAGGCTCCTTTCGTTTTCCATCATTCTCGTTTTTGCATTTATTATGTTGGTTACTTTCAGTGTGACCGGGCTTATAACCAAAATTTGTCTTGTCTTTACAGAAAATGAACCGTTTGTAGCAGAGTGGACTGTCATGATAATGGGAATGCTTGTAAATGTCATAGTCACCGCTGTTGTGTTTACTCTGATATTTAAAGTTCTTCCTGATGCAAAGATAAGAGTGAAGGATGTCTGTATTGGTGCACTTTTCACAACTCTGCTCTTGATGATGGGGCAGTGGGGGATATCGCTTTATATCGGGATGGCAGATGTGGGCAATGTGTATGGAGCAGCTGCGTTTCTGGCAGTCTTTGTCACATGGATATATTATTCTGCAATCATAATTTATACCGGGGCTGAGTTCACTAAGGCATGGGCAAACGAACTTGGCGGTAAGATTATTCCTGATGAATATGCAGTGGCGGTGAAAGCGGTGGAGATACATGTGTAGATTGCAGAATTGGGACGGATATTTACTCGATTCGGTTTAAGGAAGGCTGGTAAGAGCTGGTAATCTTGCAAGGTTTTTTGCTGGTGGATTCACTGAGTCTTCTTGTGAATTTTATGGGTGTAAGAGGGTGTTTTCACAGATTCCTCTTGGGATTTTGATGATTTAAAGCTGGTGTATTCACAGACTCCTCCGTCGCTTCGCGCCACCTCCCCTAACTTAGGGGAG
>CAZKOB010000086.1:0-15287 GCA_964554265.1 uncultured Bacteroides sp.
TCTTTTCACCTCACGAAAGATAGTCTCGGTCTTGGCTTTCTTAGAGGAAATATAGGTGAAGACCTCAAACCGCGTCCGAATTCCAACAATGTTATCATTGCGAAGTATGAATATGACAAGAGAGGAAATGCTACAAAAATCTCATTCTATGAAGCAGACGGAAAGAAATTAAGATTGAGTGATGAGGGCACTGCCGGTTGGAATGATATCTACGATGATAACGGCAACCAGCTTGAACGTAATTTCTTCGGAGTAAACGGTGAGCCTATTGTCCCTTCTGGAATCCACTATGCAAAACATTGCTACACATACGATGAACATGGCAATATAAAAACGGAGCGATATTATAATCTTCAAGGAGCGCTTGTACTTGTTGGTGATGTCGCTGGTGCTGACTATGTGTGCGACAGAAGAGGAAATGTACTTGAAAAAACATCTATCGGAACTGATGGGCGATTAGCTCGCGGCAAACTGAAAATGGTTTGCAAATATGATGAATTTGACAATCGTATTGAAGAAAGTATGTTCAACTCGACAGGACCTGCAACCAACTATCAAGGTGTGCATAAATTTGTTTACAAATATGATAGCAATAATCAGATTACCGAGAATCGCTATTATGACACTTCCGGATCTTTGGTTATCAATACAGAAACCAAGTGCGCCATACTGCAATATGTGTATGATCATAAAGGTTATCTTGTAAAGGCCAAGTATCTTGGTACAGACCAAAAGCCTTGTAAGAATTATCAAGGCTGGAGTAGCGCGACCTATGAAAGAGACCAATTTGGTAATATTGTCAAACAATGTTTCTTTGATGTCAATGGAAAACCAACAGATCCAAAGGATATGGTTCCTGTAGGTTTGGCAAAATATGACAAATGGGGACACATGGTTTATATTGCAGCACAAGACGGCCATGGCAACTTCATTATTAAGCAGGATGAGGGATGGGCTATAAGCAGACTTGAATATGACAACAAAGACAACCTGTTGTCGCAATCGTACTACGACACCAAAGATAAACCTATGTGCTCAAAGTATGGCTACCACAAAGCTGTTTCGACGTATGACAAACAAGGCAGGAAATTGGAAACGTATTATTATGGAACAGACAACAAGCCTATGTTGGTAGAAGGTTACCATAAGATTACATTCAAATATGCAGAGATGTCTGACAAACTGATAGAGCAAGCACTCTTCGACAAGAACGGTAAGAAGGTAAACTGTACGGAAGGCTGGCATAAACTGGTTGTGACTTATAATGAAGATTTTACAGTCGCAACTTTCAAAAAGTTCTATGTGGCAAATGGTACGTTGTTCGCGACATTGAAGTGGAATGGCGACGATTGGGTTCTTGTTCAGAAAGAATATGATTGGCAGAAAGACGCAAGAGAGCTTGCTGCCCAATTGCCTATTGATTTTGGCGCCCAAGCGTTTGGTCTGACTATCCAGACATTATCTATAACAGGTGAAATATCCTGTGAACTGCATTTGACATTCCCTTCTGTAGCAAGTGAGATGAGCTCTTCGGACTTGAAGGGGTTGAAAGATGCTGTGAATGGAATAATAGAGATGGTAGAAGAGGGTTTAAGACACAAACCTTATGTGACAGGCAATCTTTATGATAAGAATGGAACAAGAGTTTATTCTTATAGAAAGTAAACACTGGCTACTCTTGTGATTCTTATGGTTGTAAGCTGCTGTATTCACAGACTCCTCCTGTGATTTTAAGCAGATCTATTCACAGACTCCTCCGTCGCTTCGCGCCACGCCCTCCGTCGCAAGCTCCCCAATTGCTCCTATTCCGCAATTGGGGAGCTTGCGACGGAGGGCGTGGCGCGAAGCGACGGAGGAGTCTGTGAATACACCAGCAAAAGCAACTGATTTTTTAGTGACATTTTTTCTTCCTTTTTTGATGATAAGTCTACCCATCGCGGACGGAACTTTATTAACATAATTAAGATTCATTTACATTTGCTTGATTGCCGACTTTTTGATGTTTTGTAGATAAATATTTGATAATCAATAAAATACTATTTTGACAAGAGTACGCAGTTTTAGGCGCAAAAGGCATAGGTTGTGACAAAAATAGGAAGCGTTGATAATCAGTGAGTTATAAAATTTCTTGCCTAAGACCCTTGTTTTTCACTGCCAAAACCCATCTTTGTTTTTCGAGGCATAGAAAAATCAGATTTAAACTTTTTAAGAAATCAAATTTAGTCAACATCGGATTTCAGCCCGAAAAACGGACGTTTTCAAACTCGTTCACCTTGAAAATAAATTTCGTTCACCTTGAAAAATTTCTTACAAGGCATTTTAAAACCATTTTCAAGGTGAACGAAATAAATTTTCAGCATACTCTTTTTTCAGATAATGCATACGCAAATGTAAATAAATGTATCTTTTCTTGGTGCAAATTATATTATTTTTACATTCGCGGTTCAAGGCCAAAAAACGGCCTCAGAATCGCGCAAATGGAACTTTGGTAAGGTTTGGCCGATTTTATGCGATTCTGCGGAACCTTGAATTTTAACATTTCAGATGATCAAAAAAAGGCTTGAAATTTATGATAAGTAGATGGTGCGACAGTGGGGATAACCAAGCTGATTTCCTTCTTCGGCAACAAGCCGGAGGCGCTGCAGGGGATTGCTGGAGAATGCAAAGGACAACCGGAACTTTTTTCACGGAGACATTAGACCGAACTTGCGTAGTATCTATTATTGCTGCGAGGGTTTTTCTTTCTGTTCTGCTTTTTTTTGAAACAGTTTGCATGACATTTCGTGCCATACATTGCTGGTATTTGCAAAAAATGCATTATCTTAGTGCACTTTTCGCGCTATGGATGCGTGGATACAGGATAATCCCTTCACCTGAAGTTCGTGCGATTCTGCTTTTTTGAGTTCGATGTGCAGGCAGCAGTCCCTCCTCAGACCATAACATGACGAGAGGGATGGCTTCCGCAGATGCACTTGCCTCAAGCTTGTTGTTGTCAGGCTTAGCCCTATGAGAAAGACAGCGGTAAAACCAAAGTGTTGTAAGGATAAAGACTACAGAAAGATATGGAGGACTTCGTTCATTTACATGTACATACCCAATATTCGATACTTGACGGTCAGGCAAGTATCCCACGGCTTGTCGACAAGGCCATAGCCAACGGCATGAAAGGTATGGCTATCACGGATCACGGCAATATGTTCGGCATAAAAGAATTTTTCAATTATTGCAAGAAAGTGAACGGCAAGAACCGTGACAAGGTCAAGAGTGCCAAGAAACTTATAGAGGATATCCATAACGGCACACTTGAGCGTAAGGACCGTGACGGCAAGGACAAATATGACAACAAAACGGAAGAGCAGCTTCTGAAGGAGGCGGAGGAAACTATTGCCAAGACTTCTCCCAAGCTTGACTTCAAACCGATATTCGGCTGTGAGATGTATTGTGCACGAAGGAGCATGCACCTGAAGGAAGGCAAGCTCGACAGTAGCGGATGGCATCTTGTATTGTTGGCCAAAAACGAGAAAGGGTATCACAATCTGGTCAAGCTTGTGAGCCATGCCTGGGTGGACGGCTTCTACAATCGTCCGCGCACAGACCATGAAGAACTGGTGAAGTATCATGAAGGACTTGTCGCATGTTCTGCATGTATCGCAGGTGAAGTGCCTTCGTACATACGGCAGGAGCGGATGGACAAGGCAGAAGAGGCCGTGATGTGGTTCAAGAACCTGTTTGGCGATGACTATTATCTTGAACTGCAACGGCACGAAGTCAAAGACCCGATGCAGAGGGCCAACCGGGAGACATTTCCGCTTCAGCAGGAATGCAACAAGGCGATAATGGAGTTGGCGCGGAAATATGATGTGAAACTGGTGTGCACAAACGACGTGCATTTTGTGGACGAAGAAAATGCGGAGGCGCACGACCGCCTTATCTGTCTGAGTACGGGCAAGGAACTGGACGACCCGACCCGTCTGCTGTATTCGAAGCAGGAGTGGTTTAAGACAAAGGAGGAGATGAACGATGTATTTGCCGATGTGCCGGAAGCATTGCGCAATACCGTTGAAGTGCTCAGCAAAATAGAAACCTATTCCATTGACCATGCGCCTATTATGCCGAATTTCGCCATACCGGAAGAATTCGGAACAGAAGAGGAGTATAGGCAGAGGCTGACAGAAAAAGACTTGTTCGATGAGTTTACCCGCGACGAACATGGAAATGTCGTGATGAGTGAGGAGGCGGCACATGACAAGATAAAGAAACTCGGCGGATATGAGAAACTTTACAGAATAAAGTTTGAAGCCGATTATCTGAAGAAGCTCACCTATGAGGGGGCAAAGAAGATGTACGGCGATCCCATACCGGACCATGTGAAGGAACTGCTCGATTTTGAACTTCATATAATGAAGACGATGGGATTCCCCGGCTACTTCCTTATTGTACAAGATTATATCAATGCCGCGCGTGAGGAACTCGGAGTATGGGTAGGTCCGGGACGTGGTTCTGCGGCAGGCTCTGCCGTGGCCTATTGTCTTGGCATAACACGCGTAGACCCAATCCAATATGATTTGCTGTTTGAACGCTTCTTGAATCCGGACCGTATCTCTCTGCCCGATATAGACGTGGACTTTGATGATGACGGACGCGGCAAGGTGTTGCAATGGGTTACTCAGAAATATGGCGAAGAGAAAGTGGCGCATATCATCACGTATGGCACTATGGCCACGAAGCTGGCTATCAAGGATGTGGCACGCGTGCAGAAACTTCCGCTGAGTGTGTCGAACGCACTGTGCAAGGCTATACCGGACAAATTGCCTACAGGAAAGAAGATGAACTTGCCTAATGCCATTGAATGTGTGAAGGAGCTTCAGGATGCCGTCACATCGCCCGACCCTCTCCTGCGCGATACACTGAGATATGCGCAGATGCTTGAAAACAATGTGCGCAATACGGGTGTGCATGCGTGCGGCACCATAATATGTCGTGACGATATATCCGACTGGGTGCCGGTGTCGACTGCAGATGACAAGGAAACGGGAGAGAAATTGCGCTGCACACAGTATGACGGACATGTGATAGAGGAGACGGGGCTTATCAAGATGGACTTCCTCGGATTGAAGACGCTTTCTATTTTGAAGGAGGCTGTCGAGAACATTCATGACAGTCTGGGTGTTAATGTAGATGTAGACTCGCTCGACATCAACGACCCGGCTACGTACCAGTTGTACAGTGACGGACGTACCATCGGTACATTCCAGTTTGAATCTGCCGGAATGCAGAAATATCTGCGTGAGCTTCAGCCTTCCACTTTCGAAGACCTGATAGCCATGAACGCTCTCTACCGTCCGGGGCCGATGGACTATATCCCTGATTTCATTGACCGAAAGCGTGGGAGGAAGCCTATAGAATATGATATTCCTGTCATGGAAAAATATCTCAAGGATACGTATGGCATCACCGTCTATCAAGAGCAGGTCATGCTTCTGTCGCGCCTTCTCGCCAACTTTACACGAGGCGAAAGCGACACTTTGCGAAAGGCTATGGGTAAGAAGCTCAAGGACAAGCTTGACATGCTTCGCCCGAAGTTCTTTGAGGGTGGGCAGAACAACGGACATAAGCTTGAGGTCCTTCAGAAGATATGGGCAGACTGGGAGAAGTTCGCTTCGTATGCGTTCAACAAAAGTCATGCCACATGTTACTCGTGGGTGGCCTATCAGACCGCGTTTCTGAAAGCGAATTATCCTGCACAGTATATGGCTGCGGTGATGAGCCGAAGTCTTGCGAATATAGCGGAAATACGCAAACTGATGGATGAATGCAAGTCGATGGGTATCAATACGCTCGGTCCCGATATTAATGAAAGCCGCCATAAGTTCTCTGTCAATGTGAATGGTGACATCCGTTTTGGAATAGGAGCTGTGAAAGGTGTAGGCGAGAATGCTGTGACATCGATTATCGAAGAACGTGAGAAGAATGGAATATATCTTTCTATCTTTGATTTTGTGGAACGTGTCAATCTGACGGCATGCAACCGCAAGAACATAGAGAACCTTGTGCTGGCAGGGGCATTCGACTGTTTCAAGGACGTCAGACGTGAGATGTATTTCGCTTCAAACGGCAAAAACGGCGAGACATTCGTGGAGACGCTCATACGCTATGGCAACCGTTTCCAGCAGGACAAGAATATGGCGACGAACTCATTGTTCGGTGGCATGGGGATGGCGATAGAAGTGGCTCATCCGGAACTGCCGAAGGATGTGGAGCAGTGGAGTGACATGGAACGTCTGAACAGGGAACGGGAGCTGGTCGGAATCTATTTGTCGGCCCATCCGCTTGATGAGTTTTCGATTGTGCTCAATCATGTGTGCAATACGAAAGTCACAGAACTGGAGGATAAGGAGGCGCTTGCCAAATTTGACGAGGTTACGTTCGGAGGTATTGTCACGGACATTCGGGAGGGACAGACGAGAAAGGGCAATCCTTATGGTATTGTGAAGATTGAGGACTTTACAGGTGCTGGCGAAATACCTCTTTTCGGCAAAGACTGGCTCGACTATCATAATAATTTCATAATCGGCGCACCGCTGTTTATTCGCGGAAAGGCTGTGCCCAAGCAGTGGGGACAGGGCGGATATGACCTTGCACTGAAAAGCATAGAACTGCTGGCCGATGTGAAAGATTCTGTAATAGACAAGATTACACTGTTCGTGCCTTTGGACAAGCTTACGGTGTCGATGGTGGAGGATCTTGCCGAAATAGCAAGGGAGAGCCCCGGACGGGCAGAACTGTACTTCAATGTATTCTCGGGAGAAAACATGAAAGCTTGTCTGTTTTCGCGAAAGACGAAAATTTCGGTGCAAAAAAAACTTGTGGACTATGTTTTGGAGCATCAGGATATTGTCTTTAAGATAAATTGATTACCTTTGCGAACGGAATAAGGAGAATGGAGATTGTAAACAAGTTTTTTAATATAAAAATAACATTATGGTAATTAACGATGAAAATTATGAATCTGTAGTTGCACAGGGCAAGCCTATGATGCTTGACTTTTGGGCTACATGGTGTGGACCTTGCAAGAAGATTGGACCGGATATCGAGGCGCTTGCTGCTGAATATGAAGGGCGTGTGATAGTAGGCAAGGTGAATGTGGAAGAGGCAGACGATCTTGCCATGAAATTTGGTATTCGTAATGTGCCGACTGTTCTTTATATCAAGAATGGGGAAGTTGTAGACAAGATTGTCGGTGCTACAACAAAAGCTAAGTTTGAGGAAAAGCTTCAAGCGCTTCTTTGATACATTTGTTCGCCATAGGGGAATGTGTTTCTTTCATGAAGAAGAACAGTTCCGGCATTGAGTGACGGAGAGGTTTTCTCTATGGCGGACATACTTTAATAATATATGGGATTTGTATTTTATAAAACTTTTTATTAACCAAAAATTAATACCATGTCAAGCAACATTGATGACGAACTACTGAAAGACGCAGAGGACGATGCGCGTGCTGTCGAGTTTATCCACAGCTATCTTCCGCAAGAACTGAAAGACAAGTTTACGGAAGATGAGTTATACTATTTCCTTGATGTCATATTTGACTATTATGCATCCAATGACATTTTCAGTGCCGAGCCGGATAAGGAAGGCTTTGTGGAGATAGACCTTGATGAGGTTGTCGACTACATCATAAAGAAAGCAAAGAAAGAGGGCATAGGCGAATATGAACATGACGAAATCCTTTTTGTCGTTCAGGCAGAAATGGAATATAGCGAGAATTATACAGAGGAGTAAACACCGGCTGTAAGTACATGGGCTGTAAGGTGCGGCTTCGGATACACCTTGCAGCCTTATCTATGTCATAAAAGAGAATGAAACACAAACAAATAATCATATCGGAAGAGTTGCGTGCCGCATGTCCTGATTTTGTAGGTGTGGCGGTGTATGCAGACTTTGTCAATAGCGACTATTCGGCAGAACTATGGGCCGAAATCAATGGCTTTGTAGAGCAGTATTGTAATTCCTATGATGTAAGTTCCATAAAAAAGATGTCGCCGATAGAGGCAACGCGTCAGGCATACCGCAGATGCGGCAAGGACCCAAGCCGTTACCGCCCTTCAAGTGAGGCTCTTGTCAGGCGTGTGTTACAAGGCAAGGGACTTTATCATATTGATACTGCAGTCGATTTGGTGAATCTTGCGTCCATTGCATATGGATATAGCATCGGAGGTTTTGACTATGATAAGATTTCCGGCGACATACTGACATTGGGTATCGGACGTGAGGGAGAACCGTATGAGGGCATCGGAAGGGGATTGTTGAATATTGCCGGACTGCCTGTGTATCGTGATGCTATGGGCGGAATTGGAACACCTACAAGTGACAACGAACGTACCAAGATGTCGTTGTCTACAACACGTATGCTTGCCATTGTCAACGGATACGGCGGTGACAGGACGCATGTGCTTGCTTGTGCTGCATATCTGCAGGAACTATTGCATAAGTATGCCTCGTCCGATGGAGGTGAGATCGTGGATTTTGGATAGCTTGTACGTTTTTGTATGAAATGAAAAACATTTCTTGCAATTTCGGAAAATGAAACCGTGGTGTGGATGGTGGCTCTATTTACTGAAAAAAGGTGTTTCTTTGCACAATAAAAACAATAAGGATGTCGTTGTAGAAATTAATGGATAAAAGGTTTTTCATACTGACTGCGCTGATGCTTTATGGCTTGGTTGCAAGAGCGCAATGGGACGTGCAGTTTTCAGATTACACGGCGCTGAAATCGTTCTACAATCCGGCTGTATCAGGTACTGATGGAAAACTTAATGTCTGCGGAACCTATTCTATGCAGTTGGCAGGGTATGACAATGCGCCTGCGACAATGTTCTTCGGAGCAGATCTGCCTGTATACTTCCTGAGTCCGAGACATGGTGCCGGCATCAGTTTCATGAGTGATGAAATCGGTATGTTCAGGACACAGAAACTTGCACTGCAGTATGCTTATAATATGAAAATAGGACATAAGGGACGTTTGGCTATTGGTGTGCAAGGAGCGTTGTTGAGCGAGACGATAGACCCGACAGACGTAGATTTGGAAGACCCTTCTGATCCGGCATTTCCGACTTCCTCTGTCGATGGCAACGGATTTGATTTGGGAGCAGGTGTATATTATTACCATCCAAAATGGTGGGCCGGAATATCAGCGCAGCATCTTATGTCTCCTGTTCTGGAAGTTGGAGAGAGAAACGAAGTGGAGATTTCGCCGGCATATTATCTGATGGGCGGCTGTGATATAAAACTTCGGAATACATATATAACCCTTCGTCCGTCTTTTCTCGTCCAGACAGATTTGCAGTCGTGGCGAGAAGATGTACAATGTAAGGTTGTATACGAATATAACGGACGTAAGTTTTACGGAGGTATCGGTTATAGTCCGAATACATCAGTTACATTCATGCTTGGAGGCGATTTTCATGGGGTCTCTCTTGGCTATTCCTATCAGATGTATACTTCTGGTATAGGTATGCAGAACGGTTCACATGAGATTGTGATTGGTTATCAGACAGAACTTGACCTTTTCAAAAAAGGACGTAACAGGCATAAGAGTGTGAGGGTGCTGTAGCGACGGGACACTTTGTATGGTCTTCGTTGAGATGCAGAAGTGCCTGTGTCCGGTATTTGCTCATGAAATAATGGAATAGCTATCTTGGAATGATATAGAAAAAAGATTATAAAAATGAGAAAAGGATTTTATGCAATATGCATTGTGGTGGTTTCATTGATTGTCGCTTCCTGTATGGGGTCGAGCAGACTCAGCGGTGCGGCTACAGGAGGTGAGGTGACCGGTGTGGGAGGTACTCCTGTCTCAGAGCCGGCTCCATATGGGATGGTGCTTGTCAAGCGAGGCTCACTCAAGATGGGTACAGATAAGACAGACAGCCTTTGGGGTAAGAAGATGCCAGAGAGGGAAATTTCGGTCGATGCATTCTGGATGGATGAGACAGAGGTGACGAATTCCAAGTACAGACAGTTTGTACAGTGGGTGCGTGACAGCATTATACGTGAGCGTCTTGCTGATCCTGCATATGGGGGTGATGAGTCGTTTAAGATTGAAGAAGATAAGAACGGTGACCCTGTCACTCCGCATCTCAATTGGAGCAAACCTATTCCTTGGAGGAATCCTGATGAAGATCAGCAGAGGGCCATCGAGAGTGTATATACGTTCCACCCTTTCGATGGGACGAGAATGCTTGATGCCAAGCAGATGAATTACAGATATGAAACATTCGATTATGCTATGGCAGCAATGCGCAAATATAGGCTTGATCCTGCTGAACGCAATCTGAATACAGATGTGAAGGTGAATCCAGAAGAAGTGGTGATGATTTCAAAGGATACGGCATATATAGACGATGATGGCGTGATACATAGAGAGACTATCACACGTCCGTTGTCAAGTATGTGGGACTTTGTCAACACGTATATAGTGAACATATATCCAGACACAACATGCTGGATCAATGATTTCAAGAATGCGGACAACGAGGCCTATATGCGTCTGTATTTCAGTCATCCTAACTATAACGAGTATCCTGTTGTCGGTGTCAACTGGGAACAGGCAAATGCGTATTGCAACTGGCGCACGGATTTCCTTATGCGCGGACTTGGCGGAAATGCCAAGTTCATTCAGCGTTACCGTCTTCCGACAGAAGCGGAATGGGAATATGCGGCTCGTGGCAAAAATGGTAATGAACTGCCTTGGGAACAGGATGGTGTGAAGAGTGATAAAGGATGTTTTTATGCTAATTTCAAACCGGATAGAGGTAATTATACTATAGATGGCAACCTTATAACATCAAAGGTCGGTATTTATTCAGCCAATTCAAACGGACTTTATGATATGGCTGGTAATGTGGCTGAATGGACAAGTACTGTCTATACAGAAGCTGGAGTAAAGGCAATGAGCGATATGAATCCGGAACTTTCATATAATGCCGCTAAGGAGGATCCGTATATGTTGAAACGCAAGTCTGTAAGAGGTGGATCATGGAAAGACCCGGAAAGTTTCATCAAGTCGGCATGGCGCTCTTCTGAATACCAGAATGTGGGGCGCTCGTTTATAGGCTTCCGCTGCGTTCGTTCTCAGATTGGCACTCCTGGAAAGACAAAGAGATAATCTTGTAAGCAAACTTTAAATATAGAATAAAAAAATGGCAAAAAATAAAATCAAGAACCTTTCCGTCATACAGCGTTGGATGGACAGTAAGAACGGACAGATGTTGCAGAACTATGCATATAGTTGGGGCGCGTCGGTCGTTATCCTTGGAGCCCTCTTTAAGCTGACCCACATATCCGGAGCAGATATAATGCTTTTTATAGGTATGGGAACAGAGGTTATCGTCTTCTTTCTTTCCGGTTTTGAACGTCCTTGGGATAAAGACGATGAAACAGAAGATTCTGCGAATGCAAATATGAATCAGGGCATGAACGTACAGGCGGCTCAGCAGCCGGTAATAATTGGTGGTGGAGCTGTCGGTGGAGTTTCTGGAAGTACGAATGGTGTAGTCTCTTCAGGTAGTGCAGGCTGTGCTCCGGATGGTGCCGGGGTTGCTTCCGGCAATGTTTCAGGTGGTGTTGGTGGTACAATTATCATTGGAGGTGGCAATATTTCTCCGGCTCAATTCGTTTCCAGCAATGCTCAGCAGCAAAATGCTCGAGTTGCAGGCGAACAGCCTTCTGTAGGTGTACAGCCTGTCGATGCAGCCCAACTTGCCGGTAATATGGCTGCTTCTGCCCTGCTTTCTAATCCGCAGTATGCCGGAATGACACCGGATATGGCCGAAGCCACTCAGGCTTATGTGGACCAGTTGAAATCGCTTACGGAAACCTTGCAGCAAGTAGCAGAACAGTCGGCGCGTCTTACACGAGATTCAGAGGAGATGGAGAACATGAACCGTACTCTTACCGGTATAAACCGCTTCTATGAAATGCAACTTCGCAGTGTAAGTGCACAGAGCAATACAATTGATGATGTGAATGCACAGACCATAAAGCTTGCAGAACAGCTTGAAGAACTGAATGCTGTGTATGCACGTATGGTTGAAGCTCTGAAGGTGAACATGAAGTAAAAATGTTGCACGAAGAAGAATGTAGCTGAGCGTTTGACTGTGTGGCAGGTACAGGTTCTTTAGTTTAATAAAAACTCTAAATCTAAAAATCTACAGAAGTGGCTATAAAGAAAAGAAAACTTTCGCCTCGTCAGAAGATGATTAATCTGATGTACGTTGTGCTGATGGCGATGCTCGCATTGAATGTCAGTTCTGATGTGCTGAAGGGCTTTACTCTTGTTGATGAAAGTCTGAATAGGTCTACATCCAATTCTTCTATGCAAAATACGGCCATATATTCAGAATTGGAAGCTGCCATGAAGCTTAATCCTGAGAAGACAAGGGAATGGTATAACAAGGCACAACTAGTACGCAACATATCTGATTCCATTTATTCTTTTGCTGAGGAACTGAAATGGAAGATTGTGCGTGATGCAGATGGCAGGGATGCAGATATTGACAACATCAAGAGCAAAGATAATCTGGAGGCTGCCACACATGTGATGCTGGCTCCAGGAACAGGACAGGGAAAGGCTTTGCGAAATGCGATAAATAAATACCGTGAAGATATTCTGGCAATGGTTACTGATACTATGCAGAAACAGATTATAGGCAATAACCTTTCGACTGAAGTGCCGAAGAAAGCGACTACTCTCGGCAAAAACTGGGAGGAGTATATATTTGAGAACACTCCTGTAGCGGCGGCTGTTACATTGCTTACCAAGTTACAGGCAGATGTACGTTATGCAGAAGGCGAGATGCTTCATCAGCTTCTGGCGAATATAGATGTGAAGGATGTTCGTGTCAATCAAATACAGGCATATGTTATACCGAATGCACAGACTGTTGTGCGTGGCGGCAAATTTTCTGCACAGATAATTATGGCCGCAGTGGATACGACTCAACGGCCGGACATCTATGTGGGGAATACATTGCTTAAGTCTGGTGATGGGAGATATGAGACTGTTTGTAGCTCGACGGGGGATTTCACACTCCGTGGCTATCTGCTTATGCGCAATGGTAATGGAGAAACCATACGCAGGGAGTTTGCACAGCCTTATACGGTTGTGGAGCCTTCCGCCACAGTTTCGGCTACACTGATGAATATGCTGTATGCCGGTTATCAGAACCCGATTAGTGTGTCTGTTCCTGGAGTCCCCATAAGCAGGATAAGTGCATCTATGACAGGAGGTACGCTTGCCAAGAAAGGGGATGGCAGTTATATTGCTGTGCCGGCGAATGTGGGAAATGATGTGACGATAACTGTTACAGCGGAGAATGAAGGACGTATGCAAGAGATGGGCAAATTCACTTTCCATGTACGTAAGTTGCCGGATCCGACAGCTTATATCGAGTTCGCAGACGATAAGGGTGTGAAGAACCGTTATAAGGGTGGCACACCAATAACGAAAGCGGCATTACTTAGTGCTGGAGGAATCGGGGCTGCTATTGACGACGGACTACTTGACATCGCGTTCCGGGTTGTTGGTTTTGAGACTGTATTTTTCGACAATATGGGAAATGCCGTTCCTGAAGTGTCGAAGTCGGCAGACTTTACTCCGCGTCAGCGAGAACTTTTCCGCAAGCTTACACGTGGTAAGCGTTTTTACATCTCGCGTGTACATGCCATAGGCCCGGACGGAATTGAACGCACGCTTCCTGCGTCAATGGAAGTCATTGTCAACTGATAAAACATATAAATCAATGAAACGTATATTATTCATACTAATCGGTATCTGTTGTATGGCCGGAACTGTTGTGGCACAGCCGGCAAAGAGTCGTGTACGAACTAATAATGCGACTAACAAGACAAGGGCCAATACTGCAGAGCAACAGGTAGACCGAGCTACACTAATGTTTCCTACTGCCGTAGATATACCGGAAGATGTGGCATGGAGGCGTGACATATATCGCACCCTTGATTTGAAAAAGGATGTGAATGCAGCTCTTTACTATCCGGTAGAGCCTATGGGTAATGAAGTGAACCTGTTTACTTTGATGTTCCAATTGTTGAATACCGGCAAACTTCCCGCGTACGATTATAAACTTGATGGCGTGGAGGATTTCTCAAAGGAGAACAGGATGCATTTCAAGGATATGCTTGATAGATATCACATATATTACGAGGTCGACGGGCGTACGATAAAGGTTGATGCCAGTGATGTGCCATCGGCGGAAGTGCTTAGCTTTAATGTCAAGGAGAGTTCTTACTATGATCAGTATACTGCCACTTATCATACGCGTATTGTCGCTCTTTGTCCTGTACTTCATCGTGCAGATGATTTCAGTATGGACATACGCAAATATCCTATGTTCTGGGTGAAATACGATGATATTGCGCCTTATCTGAGCAAGCATTCTGTTATGACGAGTAACTTGAACAATGCAGCTACGATGTCAATGGATGATTTTTTTGCTACAAATCAGTATAAGGGTACAATCTATATGACAACAAATATGCAGAATCGTTCTTTGCAACAGTATTGTGCCACAGACAGTGCTCTGATGAAAGAACAAAAACGAATTGAAAAAGAAATTGCTGATTTTGAAAAGAATATATGGACCACTCCTGTCGATTCCGTAGAGTTGGCACGTCAGGATTCCATTGCAAATCTTGCTAAGGAGAAGAAGTCGAGGAGGGTGAAGACAAAGGAGACTGGTACTTCAGCTTCTGCTTCGCGCACATCGCGCCGTTCGTCTGTTAGTAAGAAGGAAAAGACCGAGAAGTCTTCCGGTTCATCAGGCTCTTCTGCACCTCGTGTTTCTGTACGTCGTCAAAGACATTGATGCTTGTTCCTGCTGCTGAATCTGATAAGATCGTAGCATCTGAAAATTTGTTCCGAACAGTTTCCATGAGTAGATCGGATGAAAAAATATATTTAAGTTATATCAGAGTACGCAATGACGAGATCAAGGCAAGTAATGCAAAATCAGTTTTTTGTTGTTGTATTCCCAGACTCCTCCGTCGCAAACTCCCCAATTGCTCCTATTCCGCAATTGCCCCTAACTTAGGGGAGGCGACGCGCAACGACGGAGGAGTCTGGGAATACAACTACAAAAGCAGCTGATTTTCTTATGGACATTTCTTCTTTCTTTTTGACACTAAATCCACTCGTAGCAGACGGTACTTTATTAAGGTAGGTTCTATTAATTACGTGAGTTCGGTTTAATATTCCATTAAAAAAGTTC